>JAZQBC010000015.1:0-36320 GCA_045545495.1 Anaerovoracaceae bacterium
CCTAAGAATGGTCCTGACGGGGGTCTTTTCGATGATCTTTTGAGCTTTGTTTCTTCATTTTTCTTCGGATCACAATTTTCATACGCATGAGAAAAGCCCAAGCTTCAGTGTTTTGAAACTTGGGCTTTGTCTACGGTCTGCAGGAAGCAGCTGTTTGAGCTGCTTCCTTTTCTATTCATATTATTCTCAATTCCGCTGATACAGTTTCAAACTGCTTTTACTGCTAGCGGATCACTCGAAGTCGTAAGTGCCGAGATTTTCTTCTTCACCTTCGTTGACAAAGTCACAGATCGCAACGTATGTCTCGTGGCTGATGACGTGCTCGATCTCGCATGCGTCTTCCTCGGCCTGTTCTTCACTGACACCGAGCTTGGAGAGGAATGCTGTAAGTGCTTTATGCCTTTCGTATATCCTCTTTGCGATCTTGTATCCCGGAGGCGCTAGCGTTATAGGCCCGTTAGCGTCCATATTAATATAGCCGCTTTCACGGAGCTGTTTGCACGCATACGACACGCTGGGCTTAGTGACCCCAAGCCGCCTCGCGATATCTACTGATCTTATATAGCCTTTCTCCTCCTCGAGTATAAGCATAGCCTCGAGGTAGTCCTCGGCAGATTTATGGATCTTCATAAGCCTTACCTCCTAAAAGATATGTAAAGCATATCATATATTACAGACACATTTCAATTTTTGAAAATCTTTTGAAATATGTATCAATTTAGGTGCAAGGTGGCGGGAGTTATGTTAACATAACGAGGTAAGTAAGAGCGGAGTGACAAGTTTGTTCCGCTCCAGGGCAGGTCTACACGAGCATATCTTAAAGGCTCCGGTAGATGCTGATCATATAAAGAATAATTAGGAGGAAATTATTATGGCAAAATGGGTATGCAGCGTATGCGGTTACGTTCATGAAGGCGACACTCCACCGGAAAAGTGCCCTCAGTGCGGAGTTCCTGCAGAGAAGTTCACAAAGCAGGAAGAAGGCGAGATGACATGGGCTTCCGAGCATGTAGTAGGCGTTGCTCAGGGTATTGATCCTGAGATCTTCGAGTTTCTTAAGGCAGAGTTCATGGGTGAGTGCTCCGAGGTTGGTATGTATCTCGCAATGAGCAGAGTCGCTTTCAGAGAAGGTTATCCTGAAATCGGCGAGTACTGGAGAAGAGCAGCTTTCGAAGAGGCTGATCATGCTTCCAGATACGCAGAGATGGTAGGCGAAGTCGTTTCTGACAGCACAAAGAAGAATCTCGAGATGAGAGTTGCTGCTGAGAACGGTGCATGCAAGAATAAGACAGCTATGGCTAAGAAGGCCAAAGAACTCGGACTCGACGCTATCCACGACAGCGTTCACGAGATGGCAAGAGACGAGGCCAGACACGGTCAGGCATTTGCAGGACTTCTGAAGAGATACTTCGGCTAATAACTCGCTCTTTTTCCCCGTGGCATTGTCCGCTGCGCACTCCTGCGGTGCTCACTTACTTCAGTAAGCTCCGCTCCTCGGGTGCTTGCGTTCTCGCCACAAGAAAAAATAGCTTCGTTATTATAGATTCGCTTAGTTGCTAAAAACTAAAGAAACGGCTATCACTCTTTCGGTGATAGCCGCTTTTCTATTTTACATAGCGTTTGGAAATGATGTTCTTGCTACAAGCGCTGACCGGATACCATTCGCAATTGCCGCATATGGCGCGGAGTAGTTCATCTCCGTCACCGCTCATAAGGTATGAGTCAAGCCGGTCTATAAGATCCTGATACGAATAGATCTTTTCCTCAAGGCCAAGTATCTCGCGCACACAGGCGTCGTAGTGTAGCACCTTGGGATCGCTGAGGCATTTGCCTTCTCCGCACTTGGATGGACAGGCCTCGCAGATGCTGTCACTTGAGAATGTGATATCGACCAGGGCATCAGCATTCTCACGAAGCTCTTTTGTTACCCTGTCCATACCTTCCACGAAACCGTCGCTATAGCCTTTACCGCTGTAGCCTTGAGTGCATAGCAGGTGATGTGGCCTCAGCCGTATAGCGTGATTATTATCTTTACTGCTCTGCATGTTTGACCTGCTTCAAAGAATTCTCCAACTGGAGAAGATTTGCTTTCATCAATGCCTTGCGAAGCATTACTCCAAAGAATCCTGTGAGAACGATCTTCAGGATGGCTGTAGGGATGAACGGAACCACGCAGGCTGCAAGAGCTGCTCCGAGACCGGTGCCGGTCGCGACCATGAACCAGATCGTTCCGATGGTGTAGTTGACCAGGGCGCCGAGCACGAGCCACATCCAAAGCACAGGACTCTTTACACCCTTATTTCCCGCAAATCCGGCAAAGAGAGCCATGATAGGGAAGGATACGATGAATCCGCCTGTGACACCGAGCACGATACCAAGACCGCCTGTGAAATTCGCAAAGACAGGAACTCCGATGGCTCCGAGCAATACATAGAGAAGTGCAGCTATAGTTCCGCGCTTTGGCCCAAGCACCAATCCGGCGAGAGGCACTGCCAGAGTCTGAAGAGTAAGCGGAACGCCTCCGGGAAGAGGTATGCTGATCTGAGCCAGCACGGCGATAAGCGCTGTAAACAGCGATATATAGCAAAGATCCTGTATGGATAGAGAATTATTACGTTTCGACATTTATTTGCCTCCCGGACTGCCTGCTCTTGGCAGTTTTTTTGATTGTTCGGTATCTGTCAAAATTGGATCCCATGGATAGTGTAGCTGTTTAGAACACGATTGTCAATGCAAATTTAATCGCAGGTTGACAATCGGGGTCCTTTAAGTAACGGAAGATTGATCACCAAAAAAACACCAAAAATGGAAATAATTTGATTGCTGAAATCGATGTGCTTAAATATAATATTAGTAAATAAAGTGATCAAGTTGCTGAAGGAGGGACTTCTCCGATGACAATAGAAGAGATGAAAGCCAAGAAAATCGAACTTGGTTATACAAATGAGACGATCGCCAAACTGTCGGGTGTTCCACTCGGGACGGTGCAGAAGATATTTGCGGGTGCCACCAAATCACCGCGCTATGTTACGATCCAAAAGCTTCAGAGCGTACTGGATCCACCTTTGGAATACACAATGAATGATGAGACCGGGGACAAAATCGCTGAAGCCGGTTATACATACAACGCTATAAGTGATGGACTGGGAAAGATCAAGGAAGCAAAGCCTCTTCCGGTAAAACCAAGAAAGATCAAGCTCGGAATGTTTGCCGGCAAGTATAAAATGCCACCGGATGAGTTGATGTACGGAGATGATCTGTCGGACCTTTTTGAGGACATTTAGACAGACTATAGACATAGGATAGGAGAGGTATATTTATGCATTTTCTGGTGGATACACATATACTGCTGTGGGCTTTGTATAGTCCGGAAAAGCTTCCCGAGGACATTCGTATCATCCTGGAAGGAGACGGGACGCATATAGAATATAGTATAGTTTCTTTGTGGGAAATAGAGATCAAGCATGGCAAATTTCCGACACAATTCGACTTTACCGGGGAGGTAACTCATGAAGATGCGCAATCAGCGGGACTTCATATGATGAAATTGGAACCTTACCATATCAGCAATCTGGAAAGATTGAATAAGCCAAAGAAAAAACATAAGGATCCGTTTGACAGGATGCTGATGGCACAAGCTAAGTACGAAAACGTATATCTGCTTACACATGATAAACGGCTTACAGACTACGGAGAAGAATGCGTGTGTTGCTTATGAAAAAGAAGATAGTTTCCATTTTGGTAATAATGGCAATGTTGATGACCGTAAGCGTTACGCCGTCTTTTGCTGCTGCCAAGAAGGCCGGCCCAAGACTATCAAAGTCAAAGGTTTCGATGGATATAGGCGTAAAGGAGACCATAAAGCTCAAAAACTCCAAGAGCAAAGTAAAGTGGAGCAGCAGTAACAAAAAAGTCGCGGTCGTCATGAAGAAGTGCGGCAAGAATGGTTCGATTATTACCGTAAAGACCAAGAAGCACGGCACATGCAAGATAACTGCTACATCGGGTGGCAAAAAATACAGGTGCACAGTTAAAGTCAGCAAAGTAAAGATCAAGCCGCTCAGCTCTTCGTCTGTCGAGAAAAGCCTTAAGTACAAATACAACAAGAAGCTCGGGACTTCCGGCGGCAAGGATTTTCGTATCGCTGTTTCGGACTTTTCGTTTGACCTTCTTGGCCAGTTGACAGCCAATGGCGCAAGCAGTAATTCATCCGGAGAAAACAATATATTAGTCTCCCCGGCGTCTGTTCTTACGGCAATGGTCATAACCGAAAACGGAGCGCGCGGAAACACACTTGCCGAAATGGAGAATACACTCTCCGGAGGTATCGGCGCGAAGGCTTTCAATGGCTATATGGCCGGGCTCAATGGCAGGCTCGGCGGTTCAAATAAAATGATCTATCAGCAGGCCAATTCGCTGTGGATCAAAAAGAACGCTGTTAAGGTCAAGAAGTCCTTCCTTAAGAAGAACAAAGAATACCACAATGCCCAGGTGTTCTACGCACCGTTCAGTAAAAAGACCGTTAAAGATATAAACACTTGGGTGTATAACAACAGCCGCAATATGATCAAGCGCATAATCAACAGGCTCGACTCAGACGATCGGCTGGTGATCGTAAATACTACAGCCTTCGAAGGTAAGTGGGCAGAGCCTTTTGGAAATCCTCAAAGCGATAATTTCACTTATAAAGACGGCAGTGTGCATAAGACTAAAATGCTATCCGCCAGAGGCTACTATCGCTTCATAGAGCTTAAAGGCGGTAAGGGATTCGCAAAATACTATGCATCGGATAGTAAAAAACGCTCCGTAGCATTTGTCGGGATCGTGCCGCCCGAAGGCACAGATGTTGACAGCTTTGTAAGTGAGATCAGTGGCAGCGACTGGATAAGCGCATGGAGCAATAGCAAAAACAAAGATCTCCATATAAAGGTGCCGCAGTTCAGTTACGACTATTCGGCATCCCTGAAAGATCCTCTTATGGCAATGGGGATCAGGGAGGCATTCTCTTCGAATGCTGACTTCACAGGTATGGCACCGGCTTCGGCAAAGCTTCAGATAGGCGATGTGCTCCATAAGACCCATATCGAACTGGATAAAAACGGAACTAAAGCTGCCGCGGCTACGGCTTTAGTTATGAAGGCAAGCAGCGCATTGATCGATGAACCCGAAGATGTATTCCTCGACAGGCCGTTCCTGTACGCCCTTGTTGACACAAAGACAGGGATCCCGCTGTTTGCAGGTGTTATTTACAGACCGTGACAAGTATCAAATCTATTTTGAGGGTAAAGGCTATCTAACGCGGATAGCCTTTTTCTGTAAAAAAATAAATAAAAAACAACAATATATTGACATAAACAGAGCGGTCGAATACAATATATAGTGTCCGAAGATGGGCGCGTTTTTTTACGCGTAAAATAAAAAAGAAGCAAAATCATCGGTAAAGAGCACAAAACACAAGGGTTTTGAAGGAAACCAAACAGACAGAAGAAAAAAGAGAGAAGCGGAGAAAGAACAGCTATGAACACTATTATCAAGAGAGACGGCAAAGAAGTTGCCTTTGATGAGTCCAAGATCTTCAACGCCATCTATGCAGCCAACAAAGCTGTAGACGGAGAGAAGATGACGAGCATCGACTATACGTACCTTACAAAAAAGGTCGTAGAGCAGCTCGAAGGAGATACCTGCACAGTAGAGCAGGTACAGGATATCGTAGAGCAGATGCTCATCAAGTACGACTGGGAGAAGACAGCCAAGGCTTACATCCTCTATCGTGCTGAGCATGCCAAGATCAGAGAGGCTGAGTCCGATCTGATGAATATCTACAACGAACTCACATATTCGTACTCAAAGGACGCGGATATCAAGAGAGAGAATGCCAACATCGACGGTGATACATCGATGGGCACAATGCTCAAATACGGTTCCGAAGGCGCTAAGTATTATGTAGATAATTATGTGCTGCCTAAGGACATCGCCAAAGCTCATATCAACGGCGACATCCATATCCACGATAAGGATTTCTACATGCTCACAGAGACTTGCTGTCAGATCGACCTTATCAAGCTGTTCAAGGACGGATTCTGCACAGGTCACGGCTACCTCAGGGAGCCTCAGTCGATCATGAGCTATGCTTCACTTGCGTGCATCGCTATCCAGGCTAATCAGAATGAGATGCACGGCGGTCAGTCTGTACCTAACTTCGATTATTCGATGGCTTCAGGTGTGGCACGCACATACATCAAAGAATTCTTCTCCGCTCTTACAGAGATAATAGCAGCCAGACTCGATTGCTCATACGCTGATGCCAAGGATCTTTCAGACAAGATCAAAGCCGAAGCTGCCGCTCCTACACTTGCGACTAACGGCAGGTATGGCGAGGAACTCAGCAAATGGTATGACGAACACGGCGATGGCACAGGCTTCACAAGAGAAGAGATCGTGCGGTGCGGTGAGCAGGCTGCGGAGGCCGCTTGGGCCAGAACAGATAAGATGACATACCAGGCAATGGAGGCTCTTATCCATAACCTCAATACAATGAATTCAAGAGCGGGCGCTCAGGTCCCATTCAGTTCCGTCAACTTCGGAACAGATACATCGCCTGAAGGACGCATGGTCATCAAGAATTTCCTGCTCGCAACTGAAGCGGGCCTCGGAAACGGCGAGACACCGATCTTCCCGGTATCCATCTTCAAGGTAAAGGAAGGCGTCAACTTCAACGAGGGAGATCCAAACTACGATCTCTTCAAACTCGCTGTAAGATGCTCGGCCAAGAGACTGTTCCCTAACTTCAGTTTCCTGGACGCTCCATTCAACAAGAAGTTCTACAAAGAGGGCGACTACAATACAGAAGTTGCTTATATGGGATGCCGCACAAGAGTTATGGCCAACAACTATGACCCTACAAAGGCTGTAGTTTGCGGAAGAGGTAACCTCTCGTTCACATCGATCAATCTGCCTAGACTCGGCATCGAGGCGAACCGCGACTTCGACGTGTTCTATAAGAAACTCGACGACATGATGGAACTCGTTTCGAGACAGCTGCTCCACAGATTCAGGATCCAGTGCTCCAAGAAAGGGCGCAATTATCCGTTCCTGATGGGACAGGGTATCTGGATCGACTCGGACGGCATCGGCCCTGATGACAGTGTAGCCGAGATCCTCAAGAACGGTACTCTCTCGATCGGATTTATCGGACTTGCAGAGACAATGAAGGCAATGACCGGTAAGCATCACGGCGAGGATGAGAACGTAAGAAAGCAGGCGTTTGAGGTCATCAAGCACATGAGAGACTTCTGTGACAAAAAGAGCGCTGAGACAGGTCTTAACTTCACACTGCTCGCGACTCCGGCTGAGGGACTCTCAGGACGTTTCGTAAAGATCGACAGAGAGAAATACGGAAAGCTGCCTGGAATCACTGACAGAGATTACTACACGAATTCATTCCACATTCCTGTATACTATCCGATCAGCGCATTTGAGAAACTCGACATCGAGGCTCCATATCACGATCTGACAAACGCAGGCCATATCAGCTATGTAGAGCTCGACGGAGACACAGCCAAGAACCCTGAAGCGTTCGAGGCCGTGATCAGACACATGAAGGAAGTCGGTGTTGGATATGGCTCGGTCAACCACCCGGTAGACAGAGACCCTGTATGCGGATACACTGGCGTGATCGACGATGTATGCCCACGCTGCGGAAGACGCGAAGGCGAGCCTGTCACTATCGAGAGACTCAACGAGCTTCGCATGAAATTCCCAAGTGTACCGGTTCCTTGCGATTGCATACACTAGTTTTCCACACGTTATCCACATGGTTATCCACAACATAATGTGGTATGAGTGAAAATAAACAACAATATACATTAATATTGCTTTACAAATGGCGATATTAGGCTTACAATAAATTCGTTCGGAAAATAGAAAACAAGCATAATTAAAAAGGTTATACATACGGAGGTATTGCGATGAATAACAACGTAGTAAAGAACGTAAACGGCCAGGTTGGCGAGGGCGTTGGTTTCGAGAGAATCAGAAGGATCACAGGTTATCTCGTTGGTACACTTGACAGATTCAACAACGGCAAAAGAGCCGAAGTAGAAGATCGCGTTAAGCACGGAATGACAAGAAACTAATAAAGCCCATAGATAAGTGAACAAAGGATGGCCGCCTCGGATCGGATCCCCGGCGGTCATTTAGTATCGATAACTAGAAATGTCTGCAGAGAGCAAAACGAAAATCATCAGAATGTGTGGTATCGAGCCCGAGTCTATCGTTGACGGGCCGGGTTTTCGTTTTGTCATTTTTGTTCAGGGCTGCCCGCATCACTGCCATGGCTGCCACAATCCGGAGTCATGGTCCTTTGAAGGCGGATATGATATTTCCGTAGAAGATGTTTTCGCGCAGATCATGGAACGCGAGGGCCTTCGCGGTGTAACTTTCAGCGGTGGAGAGCCATTTGAACAGGTGCCGGCACTACTTGAACTTGCGAAGCTGGTGAAGGGTGCGGGGCTCACTCTCATGAGTTACAGCGGCTATAAACTTGAAGAACTCGAGAACAGGCACGATCCCGAGACTGACGAATTGCTCTCGATGATCGACATACTTGTAGACGGAAGATATGACGAAAAGCTTCGCAATCTGACTCTCGTTTATTGCGGGTCTGAGAACCAGCGCGTTATCGATATGAGAAAGACGAGAAAGGCGAGAGAAAGCGGCGACCACGGAATGATAGTGCCGTATAAATCGGATTTTGATATAGAAATACAGATTTAAATCGAACCCGCCGCCTATAGAGGCGGGGGACATCCGGCGTCTGTTATAGAAGAAGTAGAAATGCCCGGCGTACTTGCGCCGGGCATTGTTTGTTATCAGCCTGCAGTCTGAAGTTTGTTGATTAGTACGGGCCTTGGCTATTGAAGGTCTTTTATATTCAGAGGAGTCCTCCATACATAGTCGGTGTGGCCGCTGTGATTGATCAGGAGCTCCACATAGCCTTTTTTATCCACTATAGCGCTCTCGACTTCGCCGAGGGTCACCTTTATAGAACCGAGGTATTTTCTATCGCTTATCCTGTAAACATCAAGATAGTTGACGCTGCGGTAGTTCGATCCGCTTACCGCGTGAAAGAGGAAGCCGCCACCCGCGCCGCAATCCTGAGCGGAATGCCAAAAACTGTGATCGCATCTTCCGAAAGCGGAAGCGAGTTTGAACTTGCCATCGGCGCTCAGTGTATACATGCATGGCTTGGATGATGCGTATATCATTTTGGTCGATGGATCGTAAGCTCCGCCTGAGGCGTTATATGGTGTCCTGGATTTTCCGAATTTATTCGTCTTAGGGTTCCAGGTATATATCTTCGGATGATGGCCTTTGAATATGTAGCAAAGACGGGTCTTAGGGTCCCATGTCATGCCGTTGGGGTGTCCGATCGAAAAGGCGAAGCGGGTCGCTTTGAGACGCTTACCTTTAGCGGAATAAGTGACGATGCGCTGGCCGTAATCGTTTCCGTAAAGAACGTAGTAGCGCTTTCCGGTATATGCCAGCCCCTGAGGAGTTGTAATGCCGCTATAACCGTGGACAGAGAATAGCCTCTTGCAGTTTTTCGAATTGAAAGTGTATACAGTTCTGGCTTTGCCGCCTCTTTTCGGTTTACGGAGCAAGGCTCTGGCGATCTTAGGCCTGCCTTTTAGTTTGAGTTTTGGTGACGGCTCGGCTTTTGTTGTGCGCGCTACGTATTTTTTGATCAGGTATAATGTCTTTCCTTTGACTTTTGTCTTATACCAGATCTCATTGCTGCCTTTCATTCTTGAAGGGAGCATTATCTTAAGCTCGGTTCCCCAGTCTATCACTCCTCGTTTTTTAAAATCTGTTCCGGGGCCTGTCCTGGATTCGAGCGCGTCCACTGTGACGCCTATCTCCGAACCGTAATCAAGATTTCTCAATTTATCCGACCTCACATAGCCGGTCTTTCCCGCGGTTTTGACTTTGTACCAGCGGTATATCGCTTTGTGGCTCGTTGAAGTGAAGATCTCCTCCTTGAGAGTAACTGAAGTTCCCTCGCTCAGGGTCATCACCTTGCCTGATGCCGAAGAAGGTTTCTTCCTGAGAACTGCTCCGCCGGCACTGACAGTCCCGCTTGCGCTGATAGATGCCGCGTATACATCACTTGTGCCAAGTACCGGGAGAGCCGTGAATACTAACGCAGCGATCATAAAGATCGCGGTCGATTTTTTGATCATTTGTGTGATGAGGTTTTTCATTTGCTGCTTATATACTCCTTTGCATAAGAATTATATCAGATACCTGCTGCCGGATGTCCTTTGCATCCAAAAGAAGTGAGGGTTGCGATAGGCTGATACATGGGTGGGGATTTTATGGTATTATGTATTTCACGAAACAATGCGCGAAAAGGGGATATATAGTGAAACTTGAACTTGTCGCGACCGCGACTTTCGGGCTCGAGGCTGTTGTGAGGCGCGAGATCGAAGCCCTCGGATACAAGATAATAAAGACAGAAGACGGGCGCGTCACCTATATGGGTGATGAGCGGGCTATAGTGAAGTCCAATCTGTGGCTGAGAAGCGCGGACAGAGTGTATGTTCGCATGGGCGAATTTAAAGCGACTGAGTTCGAAGATCTTTTTCAGCAGGTCAAGGTGCTTGAGTGGGAGAACATCATTCCTGTCGATGGCGTGTTCCCTGTGGTGGGAGGCTCCGTGAAGTCGGCACTTCATAGTGTACCGGCTTGCCAGAAGATAATCAAAAAGGCTGTTTCGGTCAGGCTGTCGGAATTCTATTGTCTGGAGAAAATGCCGGAGACCGGAGCGGAGTACAGGATAAGGTTTATTGCTCATAAGGATAATTTCCTTTTGCTGATAGATACGAGTGGCGAAGGTCTCCATAAAAGGGGATACAGGGTGCGCGATGTCGCGGCTCCGATGAAGGAGACGCTGGCCGCAGCGCTCGTTCAGCTCTCGTTTTACAGAAAGGACAGAGTGCTCGTTGATCCGTGCTGCGGCTCCGGGACGATCCCTATAGAAGCAGCAATGATCGCCCGGAACATCGCGCCGGGGCTGTCCCGCAGCTTCGCCTCCGAAAACTGGGACATCTTAGGCGGCGGCAGATCAGCCCTCTGGAAAGAAGAGCGCCGCCTTGCCTTTGAGGCTATAGACGGCGAAGCTTCCCTTCACATTACAGCAATGGATATCGACGCCCGCGCAGTAAAGGCCGCCAAAGAGAATTCCGAGGAAGCCGGCGCGTCAGACGATATCGACGTAGTAAAAATGGATATGACGCGCTGGGAACCGGGCGGCGGCATCCCAAAAGGCGCGGGCAAAGATGATCACGTGGTCGTGATCTCAAACTTGCCATACGGAAAGCGCATTGGAGAAGACGAAGGCATCAAAGCTATTTACCGGCATATAAAGGAAATAATGGGGGAATGTCCAAACTGGTCTTTTTTCCTGATAACATCTGACAAAATGCTCGAAAAAGAGCTCGGGCGCACTGCGGATCGCAGGCGAAAGTTGTATAATGGGACCATAGAGACACAGTTCTACCAGTTCCACGGCGCAAAGCCGGAAAGAAAGGACAAATCATGAACAAGAAAAACATCTACTATCCGTCTACAGACGGCAAGACAAAGATCCACGCGATCGTATGGGAGCCGGATGGTGAGCCAAAGGCGATCCTTCAGATCATCCATGGCATGGTCGAATTCATAGACAGATATGACGGCTTTGCGAAGTATCTCACTGAGCATGGATTCCTGGTAGCCGGAGAAGATCATCTGGGCCACGGAGAGTCGGTGCAGTCCGATGAATACCACGGCTATTTCGGAGAAGACGGTAACGCGCATGTTATCGCCGATATCCACCACCTTAGAGAGCTGCTCCAGAAAGAGTACCCAAATACTCCATACCTGATGCTCGGACACAGCATGGGATCCTTCCTTATCCGCCAGTACATCACTGAAAACGGAGCTGCTTATGCCAACGGCCTTAAGGGCGTTATCGTAATGGGCACAGCATGGCAGCCAAACGCTGTTCTGGCGATGGGCAAGCTCATGGCCAAGCTGATGGGAACCAAGAAAGTCGGAAAGAGCGCTCCGCTTATCGACAAGATGAGCTTCGGATCGTATCTCAAGAGGATCGATAATCCAAGGACGATCTCCGACTGGCTGACAAAGGACGAAGCCATAGTCGATTGGTATCGCAACGAGCCTTGGTGTACATTCAGCTTCTCACCAAACGCGTACTACAATATGTTCCTCGGCATGCAGAAGGCCCATGATATTGACCGCATGAAAAAGCTTCCTGCCGGACTTCCGATACTCTTCACAGCCGGAGCCGAAGACCCTGTAGGCAATTGGGGCGAGGGCGTGCGCAAGGCATATATGGTATACACTGAGAATACTCCTTGTGATGTCTCGATAAAGCTCTACGATGGCGACAGACACGAGATATTAAACGAGCTCGATAAGGAGCAGGTCTATGCCGACATGCGCGAGTTCCTGGAGGGATGCCTGGAATAGACCGAACAAGGGTGGATGCAGATAGACATAGCTCTTATAATAAGAATAGTAACCGCAATCATCGCCGCCGTTTTCTTCGGAAACGGCAGCGTTGTTGCGTTTAATAGGATAAGCCGCGATTGGTTCCTCGACTACGATGATGATCTTGCCAATAAGATCCTGCCCCCAAAGCTGATCGAAGCAGATGAGGCTGGCAGGCAGAGGCTTCCGAGTACCCCATGGAAGTACATATTTGTCGCATATTTTGCGCTATGCGGCATTTATCTGGCTATAAGGGGCGGGAGCATCACTTACGAGATTTCTGTGCTCTCAGTGCTGTTTATCATGCTTGAGATGGCGATCGCAGATCAGTTATATCAGACGGTCCCGGATCAATTATCGATAGCGCTCGCTGTCTCCGCGATAGCGTTTATCGGATACCACGACAAATGGTACGAGCCGCTTCTCGGCGCTCTACTCGGCCTCGGCATCTCACTGGTGATACTGCTTATCGGGACAGTGCTTTTCAAGACGGGTTCTATAGGCGGGGCGGATATCAAATTCTTTACCTGTATAGGGCTTGTCACAGGCAGGACCGGAGTATTGATGATCTTCATCCTTACGACTCTTCTGTTTGCGATATATTCGTTTGTCAGGATCGTGACCGGACGTGGTACTATAAAGGACAAAAACGCTATGCTGCCTTCAGCGGCAGCTGCCGTGACGATATACATGCTATTCTTGTTCAATATAGGAGACATGCTGATATTCGAACTGTAACATGACCGTGTGATCATAAACAGATATCATCCTTAAATCGTCAAAACGTATTTGGCAATAGAAAATAATGGGCAAAAACGTATTGATAAAAATAGAATACGACGGCACAAATTTCTGCGGCTGGCAGATACAGCCCCATGCCCGCACAGTGCAGGGCGAGATAGAGCACGTGTTAAAGTATATCGCCGGTGAGGATATCCGCATCCACGGCACCAGCCGGACAGACGCGGGCGTCCATGCCCTCGGGCAGTGCGCGAGCTTTGAATGGAATTCGCCTATGCCTGTTGAAAAACTTCCCGAGGTGATGAACAGGAGGTTCGGAGCCGGAGGCGCAGGCAGGAGCGGAGCTCCGGGGGACATAAGGATACTATCAGCGGAGGTCGTTCCGGATGAGTTCCACGCAAGATACAGTTGCAAGGGCAAGACTTACAGATATATCATCGATAAGACCGGAGATATTTTCGTAAGAAACAGAGCTTTCCAATATCCCGGTGCAGGCAGCCTTGATATAGAAGCCATGAAAAAAGCCGCTGGCTACATCGTCGGCACTCACGATTTCAAGTGCTTTGAGACTGCCGGAGGCACGCCGAGGGAGACAACAGTAAGGACTATTTCGGAGCTTTGCATCAGTGACGAAGGATCATCCATTGTGATCGAGGTCACAGGCGACGGGTTCCTGTACAATATGGTAAGGATAATAGTAGGGACTTTAGTCGAGACCGGAGACGGCCGCCGCACACCTGAGAGCGTGAAGGAAGCCATCGAGAGTCTGGACCGCGGAAAAGCGGGGTTCACCGCGCCGCCTCAGGGACTCTATTTAAAAGAAATATATTTCGATTAACAGACGCCGCGTAATGTTCCCGGTCGTCAGTGGCGAGTCTCCATTAGGACTTGCAGTTCAGGAAGGAAAAAGTAATTGTATAAAGTCAGGATAGATAAATTTGAAGGGCCATTCGACCTTCTCATATACCTGCTCGAAAACGCGAGGATGGACATATACGACATCAAAGTCGCGGAGATAACGGAGCAGTACATCGCCTACCTCAAAGAGATGGAAAAGCTGAATGCTGAGGTAGACACTGAGTTTATCGTGCTCGCGGCCGTACTGATCAGGCTCAAATCCCGCATGCTGCTTCCGCGCATGAATCAGGCCGGAGAGCTTGAGATCATAGAAGACCCGAGGCAGGAACTTGCAGGCAGGCTTCTTGATTACATGCGCACCAAAAGAGCTGCAGAGATGCTACAGGCTGCCGAGGAATACAATCTCGCGATACACGAAAAACCTGCTGAGGATATGTCTGCCTATATTGAGAATCCTGACGAGATACTCAAGGCCAGCGATGAGCAGCTTGTAAACGCCTTCATAATGTTCCTGACAAGAAAAAAGAGAGTCGAGGATGTCTCTCGCCGGTATCAGAGGGTGCGTCGCCGTAAAGATACGATAGAAGCGCGCATCAAAGATATGACAGATCTTCTCGAGAAAAAGTTCAAAGAAGGCGGCGGCAAGGTGCTCTTCACAGAGCTTCTGCCCGAAGAACCGGACAGATACGACATCACGCTCAGCTTTATGTCGCTACTGTCCATGATAAAAAATCAAAACTATGACGCTGAACAGGCTGAGAACTTCGGCGAGATAAAAGTGATACAGAGAGAGAAACAGACTCCTGTGGAAAGTTCCGAGGGAGACTGGGATACAGACATTGAAGTTTAGGGGAGGCTTAAGGAATGTACAGCAATAAAACAATGAAATCCGCGCTCGAGACCATGATGTTCATGTGGGGCGAGCCTCTCAAAGTAAAGGACGCGGCCGAAGTGCTCGAGGCCGACAAAAAAGAAGTGAGAGAGCTGTTCATCGAGCTTATGAATGAGTATGAACAGGAAGGCCGCGGCATCAGGATCCGCGAGGTGGATGGCGCTTTCGGCTTTGTGACTTATGTAGAAAACGATATATTTATAAAGAAACTCTGCACCCCTGTAAGGGTCAGAAGGCTGTCGCAGGCGGCGCTTGAAGTGCTCGCTATAATAGCGTATCGTCAGCCGGTCACCAGATCCGAAATAGACTCGATAAGAGGTATCAAAAGCGAAAGAGTAATAGACGGACTCATCGCAAAGGAACTCGTCGAGGTGATCGGAAGATCGGAAGGTGTCGGACGCCCGCTCATTTACGGTACGACAAGCGAATTCCTGAGGAAATTCGGATTCGCCTCTCTGAAGGACCTTCCTGAGGTGCCTGAATACGAAGAGATGAGGCGCGAAAGAGAAGAGGAAGGTTACGGCCAGATCGCTCTTGATTTTGATTCCCGTGACGCAGACGAAGAAAAGGCTGCGGATGAAGAGGTATAAAATGAGGATAAACCAGTATATTGCATCCGCAGGTATCTGCAGCAGGCGCAAGGCGGATGAGCTTATAGAAGAAAAACGTGTCAAAGTGAATGGCGATATCCTTACTTCGCCGGGATATCACGTAGAGGACGGCGATGTCGTGGAAGTCGATGGTGTCAGGATAGAGCCTGCTACAAAGAAGGTCTACTATCTTCTCCACAAACCGATCGGCTACGTGACATCGACAGCTGACAAAGAGGGAAGGCCTCTTGTCACGGAACTTGTACCAGACAGCGTCAGGGTGTTTCCTGTCGGAAGGCTCGATCTGAACACTTCGGGGCTCCTGATACTGACAAACGACGGTGAACTCTCCAACAAACTAATGCATCCTTCCAACGAATTCACCAAGAAGTATCTGGTAAGGGCTCAGGGGATCATCGGAAGAAGAGAGGCTGAGCGCCTTGAGAAGGGCGTAAACATAGGGGATTTTGTCACATCTCCTGCCGAAGTCCATCTCATAAAGCACGACAGAAATTCTACCATTTGTGAGATACTGATACACGAGGGAAAGAACCGTCAGGTGCGCCGCATGTTCAAAGCCATCGGTCATCCGGTGCTTGAACTCTCGCGAACAGGCCTGGGCGATCTCACGATCGGAAAACTTGCCATCGGACAGTGCCGTAAGCTCTCACCTGCCGAGGTGGAATACCTTAAACGTGTCTGAACAAAGTCAAAACAGAATATGAAATCAAAAGTCCGAAGAAAGTGATCTTTCTCCGGACTTTTCTGTTACGGGTTTTCGATATCTTACATATCTTACATATCCGACAATATGTCCTTGCCGTGACTGCCCTTTATATATGCTTCGATTATGTCCACGGCTCCGTTGACACCTGAGCGGCTTGTGTTGATCAGAAGATCGTATACCTCGCGGCCGCCCCATTTGTTATCGGTGTAGAACTCATAATATCTGCGGCGCTGTTTATCTGTTTGCTTTACAAGTTTTTCCATAGCGGCCGTGTCTGTCGGTTCATCGGTCTCATTCATCTTGGCGAGCTTGACTTTTCTCTGGACTCTGTCTTCCAAAGGGGCAAAGAGGAATATGCTGACGTGATCTTCCTCTCTTAGAATGTAGTCTGCTGCCCGGCCGACTATGACGCAGCCGGTATCCTCAGCGGCTATCTCACGAATGATCTTGAATTCACCTTCCTGTATCTTGGAGAAAGGAGAATTCTGGAAACTATCGAAGGTGCCGAACATACCGGATATTGTAAGTTCGGGGGCTTTCTCGTCGTTGCTCTTGATATATTCTTCGTGGTAGCCGGTCTCTGCCGCTGCTCTTGCGATGATCTCCTCATCATAGAGAGGTACTCCAAGCTTCTCGGCCAGCCTGCGGGCGACTTCGTGACCGCCGCTTCCGAATTCGCGGTCTATAGTGACTATTACTTTGTGATCTAATTTGTTTTCCATTCTTGCGATACCTCCTGCCGCCATCCACTTTCTATATTGATTGTACTTGATTTTTCGTTATTCTGTAATAGCCTTTATGAATTCGTTCATATCATGGCTGCTTCCGAACACAGCTCGGGCGTTATCGGGCCTTCCGCCGCCGCGGCCTCCGAAATCAGGGGCGTTCGCCTTTACGATCTCACCGCATTTCTTTTGGTCATCCGATGAAAGAAGCAGGCATGTGTTTGATGACGGATGCTCCATCACTAAAAAGAGTCCGGAGCGTTTATTGATAACGTTGAAGCCGAGCTTCAGAAGATCATCTACATCCAGAAGATCTGACGAGTATACGAAATGGTCTGCACCGGAGGCTTCGAGCTCAGACTCTATTTTGGCTTCTTCCGCGTCTTTGATGTATCCCTTCATCGCTGCAAGACGTGCTCTGAGGTCTGCTGTGTTTGCCTCTTCGATCGCCAGGCGACCCGGAAGATCGGAAGGGCTGCATGAATGCTTTCTGGCAATCTCACCGAGTATATGTGATTCAGCGGAGAGTTTGTCCTTTGCCATGGAGCCACAGTCAAAATATATGCGGTTCATGCTTTTGTTTGGCTCGCATTTGTATATAGACAGCAGGCCTACTTCTGACGAGCGGGAAGGGTGGGTGCCGCAGCAGGCTATACAGTCAAAGGGATCATCCGGATCGCCGACCGTTACCACGCTGATCCTGCCATCGTGAGGAGTCTGTTTGCGCGAAGGCATGGCAAGAGAACTTTCGTAATCGTCAAACCATGTGACGGTGACCGGAAGGTCTGCCCATATGGCTTCGTTGACAGTTCGCTCTGCCAGATCGAGCTCTTCGTCTGTCAGCATGCGACCACCCAGATCTATGTCTACTGTGATATAGTCCTCTCCCATGTGGAAGCCTTTGTTAGCACCATCGAAAAGTGAATCCATAGCGCCGCTCAGCATATGCTCGCCGAGATGGCGCTGCATGTTCCTGAACCTATAATCGAAGTCGATGGTGAGTTCCACTCTGTCCCCGGCCGTGAAGGTGCCTGCCGGCGCGTCTGTTAAATGCCATACGTCTGATTCAAGGCTCTCGTCAAAAGCCTGTGTCACTTCAAAGACGCCCTTGTCTGATGTGACTGTTCCTATGTCCGAAGGCTGACCGCCACCCTCAGGAAAGAAGACGGATGAGTCGCATACTATGGCATCGAATCCGTCCTTATCCTGTACTTCCGTCACGACAGCTTCGTTTGATACAGCATATTGATCTGTCTGATAAATCCTTTTTGAAGACATTGTATCCCTTTCTTTTGATGTTTCACGCGTTTCACAAAATCGAACAAACATCGATTTTTTTCGTTTTCAAAAATCTGTGGAAAAATCCTGTTGACATGAGGAAAAAATCGTCACAAGCCTTGGAATTTCAACGAAGTAGCGAATGGAGTTTTCCACATAAGCTAGTGGATAAAATTGTATACAATTTTTGCGTTCCTTGTGGAAAAGTCTCAAAGCTTGAAAAACTCGCGACTTCCGTTTTGTTGAAAAAGCATCGCCAAAAAAACGAACAAAGCGTGCTGAGAAAAATATTTTGTTTTAATTATTGTTCTTGATTATTTTTTATTCTCTTGCCCGGACTCAATGGCCGTCGCCGGGTTCGACCAGATCGTCAAAGGATGCGCCGGGAGCCATGCACAGAGTCTGGAAAACGGATGTGTCTATCCTGTATCTCCCCTTGATCTCCAAAAATGAGGAGTAAATGGAATATGCGAAGGCGTCATCGATGGTCGTGATGTCTCGGAGACTATGGCTCATGAGCACTATCTCTCCGCTGAGACTCAAAAGGGCATGACCGGTCACATCCCCCTCAATGCGGTATTCCGAATTGTTGACGTGAGAATTATCCACCTTATATGCCGTAAAGAGCTGACCGTTTGGTGTGAATTCAGGATCATTGTCCCTGAACGGACCGATGGCGGTGATGTCGAAACTATCAGGCATTCCATTGCGACACTCGAACACGGTGATATATTCGGATCTTGCGAGTTGCATCGCGGCTTCATACTCAGATAGCTTGAGAACAGAACCGACCTTTATTTCAGTGACTACAGGGTCTTTTGACAATACGCTTCCGCTGAGCCAGGCGATGAATGTAGAGTAGTAATAGCCGTCCCTTGCCTGTGTCGTGATACGGCAGAGGAAGGGATACGAAATGCCATCTACAGGCGGGTGATCTTTTTTGTTGCCGCGCTCTATATTGCATCTCATCAAAGTCTGTATCCCGGGAGAGGTAAGCGCTATGTTCCCAAGCTCGCTTTCGCTGATGGCTGTAAGCACAGACGCTGCTTTGTAGTCGTGATCTACAAGCCTCATTATGAAGTAATTGATGGTCTCATAAGCGCTCAGCCTTGCAGGGCTGACTGCAGCGATGGCATAGTCGCTCTCGCAATCAGATTCACTCAGGCCCGATGAATGAAGAGCCTCCATCATATAGCCTATCCTGAGTAGAGCATATTTTCTGAACTCACGATTCTCGTCGCTGTCATACTCGCGGACTATGTTTTCTCCGGCGAGGGGGAGAGCGTCGGCTATGAGCCTCATCATAACAGGTGCGCCAAGCTCGTTTACTTCGCCTCCCATCACGGCGATGAAATGGTTCCAGAGGTGATTCATCTCACGCTTGTTTTCGGTATGATCGGCTTCGCCCGGTATGCACTCGAATTCACGGTATTCATCCACTCCGTATTCGGAATAGTCGAGGTGGATGATCTGGTAAAACGAGGCGCGAGGGTTTTCTTTCCCAATCCATCGTACCCTGAGAGCGGTGACGCCCATCAGACGGGATGTGATCGCTCTGCAAGACTTGAATTCATAGTCTGCAAAATGATCGTATTTTATCGATTTTCTTCCGTGTATGATCTTTAGTTCAGCCATAAGTGAATTCTAACACATTCTATTGACTTTAGTCGTGTTGAGACTATAATTATAACATCCTTATTAAGAGCGAGGGAGGGAATGGGCCCTTTGATCTCGCGGCAACCTCACAGGCAGTGAAGGTGCCAAATCCCACGGAGGTTTATCCTTCGGCAGATGAGGACCTTGTGTTCTCTCTGCGTGAGAGAATTTTTTTATGCGAGGAGAATGAAATGAAAAGACTTTTTACTTCGGAATCAGTTACTGAAGGACATCCTGATAAACTCTGCGACCAGGTGTCCGACGCGATACTCGACGCGATACTCGAGCAAGATCCAAAGGCTCATGTAGCCTGCGAATGCGCTACAAAGACGGGCTTTTTCATGATCTTCGGTGAGGCGTCAGGTAACTTTGACGTCGACTACGAGGCAATAGCCAGAAAGACGATCTGTGAGATAGGATATGACTCAGAGGAAGCCTGCTTCGACGGAAACACATGCGAGATCATGGTGCGCATGGAGGAGCAGTCAGCGGATATAGCGATGGGCGTCAACGAGTCATTCGAGAAGAAATCCGGTAAGGAGACAGACGAGGACGCGCTGATCGGCGCAGGTGACCAGGGAATGATGTTCGGCTACGCCTGCACAGAGACAGAAGAACTCATGCCGCTTTCCACGAAGTACGCTCACGCTTTGTCAAAGAAGCTCGCTGCCGTAAGAAAAGACGGCACACTTCCTTATCTCGGGCCTGATGGCAAGACTCAGGTGACTGTGGAGTATAATGATGACAAGATCACAAGGATCGACACTGTGGTAGTTTCGACACAGCACTCGGCCGATGTGAGCCTTGAACAGGTGAGAGAAGATATGATCAAGCATGTTATCGACCCTGTTATCCCTGCGGATCTTATAGACGATGATACTATCTTCTATGTGAATCCTACAGGCAGGTTTGTCATCGGAGGCCCTATGGGAGACAGCGGCCTTACAGGTCGAAAGATAATAGTAGACACTTATGGCGGTCATTCCTCTCACGGCGGCGGAGCTTTCTCGGGCAAAGACCCTACAAAAGTGGACCGCTCGGCTGCTTACATGGCGCGATATATAGCAAAGAACGTCGTTGCGGCCGGCATCGCAAAGGAATGCGAAGTGCAGCTTGCGTACGCGATAGGCGTGGCTGAGCCTGTTTCGGTATGCGTCGATACATTCGGCACCGGCAAGCTCGATAACGAGCAGATCGCAAAACTGATCACGGATAACTTCGATATGCGCCCGGCAGCTATCATCAAAAAGCTGGGCCTTGCGAAACCTATTTATAAAAATCTTGCTGCTTACGGACACATGGGGCGCACAGACCTCGGAGTCAAGTGGGAAGACACAGATATGGCGGAGACATTATGTCACATTTTGAAAAAGTAAGTTTTGAAAGATGGAAGGCCGACTGCGGAGTCAAAGGCCTGAAGGACAAAGATCTCAGGGAATGGTATGACGCGATAAAACTGCCGGCTCAGGCTACGGCTGCTTCGGCAGGCTGCGATTTTTACATGCCTTTCAATCTGAACTTTGAATCCGGCAGCAAATTCAGGATCGCGACCGGCATACGCTGGGTATGTAGCGCGAACGAAAGGGACAGAGTGCTCCTCATAATGCCCAGGAGCGGTCTCGGCTTCAAGTACGGCATACGCCTGTCCAACACAGTCGGTGTGATAGACGCGGATTATGCTGACTCAGACAACGAAGGACATATAATAATAAGTATGGAAAACCCATCGGCTGAGAATGTTCAGCTCGCTGAGGGCAAGCCTTTCGCTCAGGGTATAGTAGTGAAGTATGAGATCCCCGAAGGCGCAGGCTCAGAAGACGCACGAAATGGCGGATTCGGAAGCACAGATAAATAGAAAAGTAGAGACGGACAGCCCGGAAAGATAGCCCGGAGATAGACCGGGAAAGAAGCATTGAAGGATAAGATCAGAAAAACAGATGTGTTGATAGTAGGCGGGGGCGCTTCGGGGCTCGCCGCAGCGATAACTCTTCGGATGAGCGCCGGTCTTTCTGTGCTCGTGATAGAAAAGATGGATGAGCCTGCCCGCAAGATAAGAGCCACGGGAAGCGGAAGATGCAATATCACCAATACAGCCGTTCCCGAGTATTTCAAGATACTGAACTTTTTCGCTCGCATCGGATTGGTGACAAAAGATCTCGATAACGGGCTCGTATATCCTTATTCAGAATCTGCCTCTGATGTGGCTGAGATACTTATCACAAGGACAAAACAGCTTGGCGCTAAGATAGCCTGCGGTGAGGAAGTTACATCGCTTAGGAAGGATAAGGACGCGGATGGTGCTGAGCGATTTGAAGTAGTGTCCAGGTATAAAGACGCCGGCGGAGAACACGAGGTATTGACCGAAGCGCGCTATGTCATACTGGCTTGCGGAGGTAAAGCGGGTCCTATGTACGGAACTACAGGAGACGGATACAGACTCGCGAGATCGATGGGTCACAGTGTGGTCACACCGGTGCCGGTACTTACGGGCATCGAGTGCGAAGAGTGGGCTGAAGGAAGCAAACCATGCGCTGCCTCGATGGCAGGGACAAGGACGCGAGGCATAGTGACCCTCCATAGGCACAAAAAAGGCGTCGAAGCAGATCCTGATCGAACAGACGAGATCTTTGTGGAGGAAGGTGAGATACAGTTCACTAAATACGGCCTCTCGGGCATCTGCGTCTTCAACATGACCCGCCATATGAGGTTTGATATCTCCAAAGGCGAGAGCCTTTCGGATTTCGTCATAACGGCCGATCTCTTCCCGGGAAGAGACGTAACAAAAATGCTCAAAGTAAGGCGAGACAGAGCGTTTGCTCATGAGAGGGCGGATGATGTATTGAGGAGCGTTCTGAAAGAAAGCGTTGCCAAATATATAATGGAGACTGTCGCTGCTTCGGATAGGAGCTTCGCGGACAAAGAGCTTAGAAACATCACAGACGAAGAGGTCGAAACCATAAATGATCTTGTCCATTCCCTCACTTTCCACCCAGTGAAGCTGAGAGGATGGAAAGACGCTCAGGCGACAGCCGGCGGGGTGTCACTTGATGAAATAGATGAAGAAACTTCTGAGTCCACGATCATTGACGGCCTGTATATAACTGGTGAACTTATGGACAAGGATTATCAGTGCGGAGGCTTCAATCTCAGCAACGCGTGGATAAGCGGAATGAGGGCAGCCGAGGCGATCGCGAAAAGAGACAAATGAAGTACAGACTTGCTCAGATAAAAACAGAAATAGATGAGCCGGTCGAAAGTATCCCCGGCATCATCGCCAAGACCCTGCGTATAAGGGAAGGCGATATATTGGACTGGGAGATAAGGCGGAGGTCGATAGACTCACGGAAGAAGCCGCATATACAGTTTGTGTATACGGCTGATTTTGTTGTTGATAAAAAACTGAATACGAAAAAGAATCACAACCTTGTGGAGGTCGATGAAGAGGCCGAGGCCGCGTCGATCAAGATACCGGAACCCGGTAACAAGAGGCTGGAAGCGAGGCCGGTAGTTGTGGGGATGGGCCCGGCAGGGCTCTTCGCGGCTCTTGAGCTCGCGAAGGCGGGCTTCCGCCCGCTGGTCCTCGAACGAGGCCCAGCCATGCCGGGCAGAGTCGCCGCCGTCGAGCGCTTCAGAAAAGAAAGAGTGCTCGACCCTGAAGCCAATATGCTCTTTGGCGAGGGCGGCGCCGGCACCTTTTCAGACGGCAAGATAGGCACAGGCATAAAGGACAGCCTTATACGACTGGTCCTCAAAGAGTTCAGAGATGCCGGTGCCGGAGACGACATAATGTACCTCGCCAAGCCGCATATAGGCACAGACGTGCTCCGTGAGGTGATAGTGAATCTGCGCAAAAAAATAGAGTCACTCGGCGGCGAGATCAGATTCGATACCAGACTGGATTCTTTGGTGATCGAAGACGGAAAACTGACCGGAATTGTTATAGGTGATGCACGCAGCGAGATTGTCCGCGCCGACGTCCTTATACTGGCGATAGGACACAGCGCCCGCGATACTTTTTCAATGATCCGAAGCGCGGGCCTCGATATGGAGCAAAAGCCGTTCTCCATAGGAGTTCGTATGGAGCATCCTCAGTCCCTTATCGATGCCGCCCAGTATGGCGAAGAGAATATCGGCAAGCTGCCGCCGGCCGACTACAAGATCAATTACAAAGCGTCCAATGGACGGGGGGTGTACTCGTTCTGCATGTGTCCGGGCGGAGAGGTGGTAGTTTGTACTACTGCCGAGGGAGAACTCTGTGTCAACGGCATGAGCAACAGAAAGCGCGACAGCGGAACTGCCAACAGCGGGATACTCTGCGATGTAAGGACAGAAGACTTCGGCTCAGACGATGTGCTGGCGGGAGTCAGATTCCAGGAGAAATACGAGAGGCTCGCATTCGCGAATGGCGGTAGTAATTATGAGCCTCCTACATGCACCATGGAAGAGTTTCTTGATGAGGGTCAGGCCGGCACGTCAGATCCTGTCACAGCTTCACTTCCTGGGTTTGCATCGGAAGCGATAAAAGAGGCCGTGCCGGCGTTCGCACGTAAAATAAAAAAATACGACAGCCCGGACGCGGTGGTCAAGGCTGTCGAGACCCGCAGTTCTTCGCCGGTACGCATCCTTAGGGATGATCACGGCGAGAGCAATATCAAAGGTATATACCCGGCAGGAGAAGGCGCAGGCTATGCCGGTGGCATCACATCAGCGGCCATCGACGGCATACGCGCCGCTCGCCATATAATCATGGAATACAGTCCGGACTAAGATCGCCAACATAGCGGTCTTATTTTTTTACTGTGAAGTCGAGAGTCAGTTCGCTGATCTCAGGCTTCATTTGTGTCAGTTTTACACCGGCTGTATTGAGCATAAGCTTGGATGCCATGGTTGCCGGAGTATCCGCGTACTTATCTGAAAGGTAAACTACTTCTTTTATACCCGCCTGGATTATGGCTTTAGCGCATTCATTGCAAGGGAACAACGCTACATAGAGCCTGGATCCGCGGAGATCCTTGCCCGACGCGTTGAGTATCGCGTTCAGTTCAGCGTGCACCACATACGGATACTTCGTGTTTTCGCCCTCGCGAGCCCAAGGAAACTCGTCATCAGAGCATCCTTTAGGAAAGCCGTTATAGCCTGTAGTCAGTATCACGTTGTTTTCATCGACAATGCAGCAACCGACCTGTGTATTAGGGTCTTTGCTCCTCATCGAAGCCAGTAGGGCGATCCCCATAAAGTACTCATCCCAGCTGATATAATCACTTCTTTTACCCGTCATGTAAGCCTCCGATCAATTATTGACGTCCTACTTGTGATTGTACAACCTAAGCCTTGAATTTACAAGGCGCGAAGTGGTAGAATACTCGTGCTTATGGCCTAAAGGCGGAACACATGAAAAACAAAAAGACAGAGAGAAAAAACAAACTGAATATAACAAGACTGACAGGGCGCGCTTTGGCGTTCTCGCTTGCCTTTTTACTTACATTATTTTCACTTCTCGTTACGGATACCGCGCTCGTAAATGCGGAGCCTTCCCGGGGAGCCGAAACAGTGGTACAGAACAACGGAGTCGCGGCAGGCGCATATGAAGTTACCTCATATACACTTCGCGCTACTGTACATAAAGACCATTCATATGATGTGTCCGAGACGATCACAGTCAACATACCGGATCAACTGCAGAGCATCGACTTTGCGATCCCAAGCGGCAATTTCCGTGTTTCAGATGTCATGGTCGAAAACACAAAGTATCGCACGGGCAATTCACAGTCTGCGAACAAAGTCTCAATAACCGATCCTGAAAAATTGAGCACCGGTAAACACGAATATTCGATTAGTTATCGCATAAGAGAATACCGTGACGGAGATCAGTCCCGGGACATCTTCTATTTTTATACGCTGCTGCCTGAATGGAAACAGCCAATAGGCGAAGTGGATATAGAAGTCAGCTTCCCTGACGACTTCCCGTTTGACGACATGCAGTGCTACGCCGGTCAGTTCGGAGTTCAGGATTCAGCCAATAAGATCACATTCACAAAGAAAGAATCCAATAAGACTGTCAAGGTTACAGGCAGTCTCATACCTGAAAACTACGGCATCGCTCTCAAGGCTCAGCTTCCTGAAGATTATTGGACGGGTGAGCTCAGCGGCAGGCTTGCATTCATGTCTATCATAATGTCTATGGCAGTTGCCGTGATCATCCTTTCCTTACTCTGGTTCATAGGCGGAAAAGATCCTAAGGTAAAAAAGCAAAAACGCACAAAACCGATCGAAGGCTTCTCTCCGGTCGAACTGGGATATGCGTATAACAGCCGCGTAAGTATCAGCGATGTGGTCAGGATGCTTCTGGAATTTGCTGTCAAGGGATATCTCAGGATCAGCGAGTATGAATCCAAGACTTACAGGATCTTCAGAGAACAAGACCCTGATGAAGAAGAAAAGATGTACCGCAGTGCCTACAACATACTGTTTGAAGATGTGTTCAAGGGCAGAGCTATAGAGATGGACGAACTCATATCGAGGCTCGTTCTGATCAAGCGAAGCATTAGTGATGATGTGGCTGCCGGGTTCGCATCACCTGAAAGCTCACCTTTTACTCCTGTTTCCAGGATCTTCAGATACGTGGGCTCAGCCGTGTTCGGCATCTGTCTGGCGCTTGCTAACTCATTCTCATACGTATACGCCCATCAGACAATAAACTTTGTGGAGAGCATATTAATGGGCTGCGTAGCGGCGGCAGCGGCAATGCTTCTCTGTCAGGCAGCGGATACCAGAGATTCTTCGCCTAACGCAACAAGTAATATCTATGAGATCGTTGCGGCGGCCCTGGCAGCGATCCCTGTCATCTATGTAGCGGTCATAGTGACAAGGAACACAAGAGATATCATCCCTGCGCTGGCGATAGTATTAGCCTCTGTGGCAGCATATTTCATGATAATCATCATGAGGGCAAGAGGCCGGGAAAATTCAGAACTGATAGCCGGGCTTAGGCAGCTCAGGCATTTCATATATCATCCGACACCAAAAGAACTCCTCGAGAATCATTTGGCTGACCCGAATTATTATTACGAAATGCTGATTTACGCTCTGGCATTCGGAGCTGAGGAATCCTGGGCGATATCCTTCCTGACACTCGAAGTGGAGGAGCCTGAATGGTTTACAGACGATATAGAAGGAGAGGCGTTCTCCAATCTTAACTTTAAAAAAGAGACTGTTGACTACGCAAGGGATATAAAGTCATTTGTGAGAACAGTCGAAAACGCATACAACGACAAGAAGCGGAGAAACGTCAATTATAAATAGACGGGGGATGTACAAGTAAACATGGCTGAAAGACAAAAGATAATCAACATCGCAGTAATAGCGCACGTAGACGCGGGAAAATCCACACTGGTAGACGCACTTCTCGCCCAGTCACATGTATTCAGAGATAACGAGCAGGTAGTAGACTGCGTGATGGATTCCGACGCCATCGAAAGAGAGCGCGGCATCACGATCTACTCCAAGAACTGCTCCATAATGTATAAAGACTATAAGATCAACATCGTGGACACACCGGGCCACGCTGATTTCAGCTCCGAAGTAGAGCGCATAATGAAGACTGTCGACACGGTGATATTGCTCGTGGATTCGAGCGAAGGCCCGATGCCACAGACAAGATTCGTGCTCAGCAAGTCTCTCGCTCAGGGCATAAATCCTATTCTGTTCATCAATAAGATAGACAAGAAGGACGCCCGCATAGATGAGGTAGTCGATGAGACATACGAACTCTTCATGGATCTCGAAGCCAACGACGATCAGCTTGATTTCCCTATCCTGTACGGAATAGCCAGGCAGGGGATCGCTGTGAATGATCCTTCAGAAGTAGAAGGCATAGACGTAGGCGAAGGAAACGCCAAGATCAAGAAATCACCAAAGGGTTATGGCGGTCTCAATATAGAGCCGCTGCTTGAGTGCATCACTTCCCACTGCGACCCGTATCCTGACAGAGATGAAGAACCACTCCAGATGCAGGTATCGACACTCGCGTATGACGACTATATCGGAAGGCTCGGTATCGGCCGCATCACAAGAGGCTGCATCAAAGAAGCGCAGCAGGTATCCATCACACGCTCTGACGGCAGCGTCACAAAGAACAAGATAAACCAGATCTTCGTGTACAAGGGCCTTAGCCGCGTGGCTGTCCCTGAGGCGAGCGCGGGAGACATCGTAGTGGTTTCCGGCATATCGGATATCTCCATAGGTGATACGATATGCGCCCCGGATCATCCTGAGTCACTCGGCACGATCGAGATCGAAGAACCGACACTTTCGATGAATTTCATGGTCAACGCTTCTCCGTTCGCGGGCAAGGTCGGCAAATACGTCACATCGAGACATATAAAAGAAAGACTTGAAAAGGAACTCGAAGTAAATGTGGGGCTTCTTGTGGAGCCTACGGAATCCACGGATTCATTCAAGGTGTCCGGCAGGGGAGAACTTCACCTTTCAATACTCATTGAAAACATGCGCCGCGAAGGCTACGAACTCGCGGTGTCCAAGCCTGAAGTCGTGATCAAGAGGGGCGAGAACGGCGAGAAACTCGAGCCGGTAGAAGAACTCGTCATAAGCGTGCCTGATGAATACACAGGCCCTGTCATCTCAAAACTCAATCTCAGAAAGGCCATGATGAAGGAAATGATGAGCGAGGGCAACGGTTATTCGCGCATCGTGTTCACAGCTCCTACACGCGGTCTTATGGGCTACCGATCAGAATTCATAAACGATACCAGAGGCGAAGGCACTATGGTAAGGCGCTTCAGCGGTTTCGAGCCTTGGAAGGGCGAGATAGCCGGGCGCACAAACGGAGTCGCTGTCGCTCAGGAGGAAGGTCACTGCACAGCGTACGCGATCTTCACGATCCAGGAAAGAGTGCAGATGTTCGTAAAGCCACAGGATCATGTATACGAAGGCATGCTGGTGGGAATGAACGCCAGACCCGACGACATGGTAGTCAACCCATGCAGGGCTAAGAAAGCTACCAACATGAGAGCCGCCGGCTCCGACGATACAATCAAGCTCACGCCGCCACGGACATTTACTCTTGAGGAGGCACTTGAGTTCATAGATGACGACGAACTCGTTGAAGTCACACCTTCGGATATCCGCCTCAGGAAAAAACTCCTGACTGAGCTCGAGAGAAGAAAGTATAATAACAGAAACAGGTAGAGGAGACTGGACAAATGAAGATATTGGTAATCAATCCGGGCGCTACTTCGACGAAAGTCAGCGTTTTCGATGATGAGAATGAGGAGATGCGAGTAAGCATCAATCATGATGCCGCAGAAATAGCAAAGTACGACCATGTCATCGATCAGGCACCATTCAGAAAAGAAGCCATCCTGAGCAAGATAGAAGATAACGGATATCATCTCGAGGATTTCGACGCGATATGCGGAAGAGGCGGATTGTTCAAGCACATCCCATCGGGAACATACAAAGTTAACGACGCGGTTATAAGAGACATCGAGAATCCTCCATACGGAGAGCATGCTGCCAACCTCGGAGCTTACATCTCCTCACAGCTTGCGGATTCAGTCGGCATCCCGGCATTCTTCGTTGACCCTGTATGCGTCGACGAACTCGAGCCTCTCGCGAGATATTCCGGGCTTGGGCTCCCGGGCTTTGAGAGACAGTCATTCTTCCATCCGCTCAATCACAAGTCGGTGGCAAGAAAGGCAGCCAATTACCTTGGCAGACCATATGAAAAACTCAACCTCATCGTCTGCCACCTCGGAGGAGGAGTTTCGGTAGCCGCTCATAAGAAAGGCAGAGTCATCGATGTAAACAATGTCAAAGACGATGGAGCGATGGGCATGGACAGAGGGGGTTCACTCCCTGCGAACGCGCTCGTAAATCTCTGCTTCCAGGAAGGCATGACAAAAGCCGATGTGAAGAGGATCATAGGGCAGGAAGCCGGCATTTATTCATATACAGGCACCAAAGACTTCAGAGAAGTCGAGAATGCCGCGTTTGAAGACGGCGACGAGAACATGCTCATGGCGTTCAAGGCCATTGCCTATCAGCTGGCAAAGGACATCGGCGCTATGTCAGCGGTACTTCGCTACGATGTTGACGCTATCATATTCACCGGAGGTATGGCGTATTCAGAGAGATTCTGCGATGAGATAAGCTCATATGTAGAGAAGATCGCCCCTATAATGAAGTTCCCGGGCGAAGAAGAAATGAAAGCACTCGCCGAAGGCGCTCTTAAAGCGCTCCGTTCAGGTGAGTGGGGAACATACGAATAAGGTGAGATTCAGAGCGATCAGGACAGCGGTAATAATGCTTTTGCTAACGGTATTATTTGCCGCTGTTTTCACTTATGCCGATTCTGACATCATAGACTACGATCCGAGCGTCTATTACGAGTCCAGAGAAGAGGCGGCTGAGGCGCTGCGTAGCGGCATGAAGGACCGCAAACGTTATGTGACTGTCGCGATATACGAAAAGGTCGACGAAAAGAGCATCAAGACCATAATCGGAGACGTATTCAATTTGGCGCTGGAACACACCGGAGAGCCAAATGAAGGCGACTACCTTAAGTACGAGTTTGCGGATTACAAGGGCAAGGCCGAGACCGATCTGTATTGGGGAAGGCCGGTAGTGATAATCAGATATGTGATCAATTACTATACAGACGCGGAGCAGGAAAAGCTCACGAATAAAAAGGTGAAAGAAATAATCAAAACGCTTGACCTAAAAGGGGAATCCGACTATCGCAAGATCAGGTCTATACACGACTATCTGTGCGACAATGTCGAATACGATGTCAAAAAATCGGGAGACAATAAAGGCGGGACAGAGCATACAGCGTATGGCGCTCTTGTCGACGGCAGGGCAGTGTGTCAGGGCTATTCTGCCTCTTTGTACAGGCTACTTCTCGAGTCGGGAGTAGACTGCAGGATAATAGACGGTGAAGGCCTGGATCAGGGCGGTATGGCCAGCGCGCATTCATGGAACATCGTGGGCATAGGAGGTGTATATTTCTATGTCGATACTACCTGGGACGACAGCACCGGAAGCCATAAGTATTTCCTGAGGAACAGAGATGACTTCGAGACCGATCATAACATGAGCGACGCATACAGCGATGACTTCGTCACAGAGCAATACCCTGTCAGTCAGTCCGGATACGCCGTCGATTATGATATGCCGCTTAAGGCTATCAAGAAAGAATCAAAAAGACTGGTAAAGGCCATCGGTTCTGTAGAGGAATCGTAGAAATGCCATATTCGAAAAGAATTTCTCTCATAGCCTGAAAACAAGTCATTTCTTTTGTTGAAAAACTATTTTCACTGTGTTAATATGTACGGGCTGAGCAAAACTCAGCGCTTAATAAACGATTGATAAACTTACCGTGGAGAGTTGACCGATGCTACGAGACCCGAAATCTTCGATTTCGATGTCGAGTGTATGCGTTAGCTGTGGCGTAGCCGCGAGGTCAACTTAAAACAAAATAGCCGATATGGAGAGTTGACCGAGCGGCTAAGGAGCTCGCCTGGAAAGCGAGTAGGGTGTAACAGCCTCGTGGGTTCGAGTCCCATGCTCTCCGCCACAGGGTAGCCCTGAGAGACAGAATCTCAGGGCTCTTTCTTTGCAATCATTTCAGCTTCCAAGCTTTAAATTTCAACAAAAATCCGACTTTCGCAGAGGTGTACACGCGGGTACCCGGAGGTCGCTCAAAGTCCAAAATTAGGAGACAAATTAGGAGATGAGAGCGGTCTTTGAGGAGATGAGTACGATATTTTTCATGGTACGCAATCCCATTTTTATCCGTCTCCCATTCATCTCCCAAATGATCACCAGACGCCTTGAAATATCTTAAATAGCCCGTCTCCTCGAAATTAGGGTCTTTTCCTGCAAAACCCGCCGTACCCGAAGCGTCTCCTATCTGCAAATGCCTTCAAATATGAAAGAGATTTTGCATAATTGCAGTAATACATTCAGCGATATAGCATAAAAGCAAAAAGGAGGAAATGCCATGTTCGGGAACAAGATAAAGCTGTCCGTGACTCATGATGAGATAAGAGTCCTGGTATACGCACTCAATGAACTCAGAAACTCTCTCATAGAAGAAGGCCGTTATACAGATGCCGTTGATGATCTGCTTATCAAGCTCCTGGCATAAACCCCCGGGATCATTCCTCGCGCCGAAGGCTCCATCCCTAATACTCTACATATCCTGCTCAATAACGGGCAGGATTATTAATTGGAGAAATGCCGGGAGAGCCGGCGGGAAGGAAACAATATAATCAGAATAATCATATGTAACAAGTAAGCAAGACTGCAGCCAAGAAAAAAGCCGCCTACATGGTGATCGTCAAACAGATCAACGCCGCCTGCCTTTGTGAAAAGGAGTGGCTCGATACCATGTACACAATGTGACCGGAGATGGTTCATATGTCACACAAGGCAAAACCATATACAGATGTTGTTTCTTTCCTGGAGGTGATATAAACTAACTCTAACAACACTAACAAGACAGTAGTCGAAGCTGCAAAAATGGAATCAAATGTCCACATTAGCTGAGCTGTATTGAACCCCGGAGATAAAGGAAAGGAAAGTGGTGCTTTTACTTCTGTAAGCATCATACAAGTGTATCGAATGATAAGAAACAGTAAAACATGGTGTAGTCGGATCGTTATATTCGCGATGGCTTTTTTAATGGTGGCTACATTGCCTTTTGTGAATGCAAATATGCAAGCAGATGCCGCGTGTTCAAGTGGCATCATGAATAATGGAACCGGAGGCATAAGCATTAATGTTAATGCGGCGCCATATACAGATTCAAGATGGAGCACTTATGGCGCACCTTATGGAACCGGAGGATGTACATGGTTTGTTGGGGCAAGAGTTATGCAACTGACAGGGAAAGGCAGCTACAATACACAAGCTCCAACTACCTGGTATGACTCTTATGGCGGTTCTCTTGGCTTTTCGAAGGGCACATCTTATCCATCCGGGAAAGCGGTTATAGTATACAGTAATCATGTAGCTATTTTGGAAAAAACTGAGGGGAACACGGCATATATAAGTGAGGGAGGTTCCACCTATTATTCAGATCAGGCCCATGGATATACAGTTATTAGAACTATGACAAAATCGCAGGTAACTAATGGAGGATTTTTAGGTTCCGGAAGTTTTGTTGGCTTTGTTTATCTGCCAAATACAGGCAACGACCCTACAGGCTACATTGATTCAGTTACAAGTGGAACAGAAACTGTAACAGTAAGAGGTTGGGCTTACGATCCAGATAATAAGAATAGTCAGATCGAAGTACATGTGTATATAGGCGGACCGGCAGGTACCGGAGAAGGGCATGCAATCAAGGCGAATAAGGCGATTAATGATGCTGACAGACAAAATGGCCTATCCAGTAATTGCAGATATAGTGAGACGATCACAACTCAAAAGAAGGGTAGTCAAACGGTATATATCTATGCTATCAATGCTTCGGGTACAGGAGGATCGAACAAACTTTTAGGATCCAGGACTGTCAATATAGGAAGTTCTAAACCCGTCGTTTCCAATGTAAAAGTTTCAAATGTAACGAGTGCGGGATACACAGTATCTTGCACTGTGACTGATACAGGCTCAGGTGTAAATCGAGTCCAGTTCCCGACATGGACAGAGAAAAATGGACAGGATGATTTAGTATCATATTGGACCACAAATTCATCTATTTCAGGAACAAAGAGCGGAAATACGTATACATTCCAGGTAAAAACATCTGCGCATAATAATGAGATAGGTACGTATTATACAGATGTTTATGCGTGGGATAATGCCGGAAATGAGAGCGGTCTGGCATCGCATCTTACAATTACAGTGCCTGCGAAAGATACTCAGGCACCGACTATTAAGAATGCCAAGGTAATAAAGCAGACAAGCGATACGGTGGTCATTGAGGCAGATATTACCGACAACGTGAAGGTGACACATGTACAAAATCTAGTGCTGTCTTCATATGGAAAATATTCTGAAAGTGGAATGATACTGGATTTCTCGAACTCCTTTGCTCAAGAATGGGTCTCCTCAAGCAAAATGAGATTTACCCTTAAAAACAAACCAATAACTGAAAAGAATTACCTAAGAATCGCTGCTGCCGATGCTGAGATGAACAGCACTGTTATTCTGGTTCCATTTACAACGAAAGCCGCCGATTATCTGTATATGAATATCGGAGAGAAAAAGAAAGAATCCGAAATCTGGAAGAATGTAAGCACTGTCTCAGGCGGATCATGGCAGGATCTGTCGGATTATAATGGCGTTCTTGAGTTGAACGATGGGGTCTTTACTGCTCTGAAAGCCGGAAAATGCACACTGGCTTATGCTAATGGACATACCGGTGAAGTGCGAGGAATCGTAGTTGTTGTTACATGTGGTACGCACACATGGGATGCAGGCAAAGTGACAAAAGCAGCCACAACGACTGCTGCAGGAGTAAAGACTTACACCTGCACGATCTGTGGAGCTACTAAGACAGAGAGCATCCCTAAAAAGGCAGATCCGGCTCAGCAGATGGGTAAAGACGGGACTGCAGTAGGTCCTGGAGCAAGCGCGGCCGTGGCTGAAAAGGCTATCATATCGATGAAGACAGATACCGATCCTGCAGGATCAAAGTTTGCTCCGCTCAAGCTCAAGAGCGTCAAGCAGACAAAGAAGTCTGTGAACATCAAGTGGACCAAAGTAAGCGGCGCTACTAAGTATGTTATCTACGGCAACAAATGTGGCAAGACCACTAAGCCTAAGAAGCTCGCGACCGTGACTGGAAAGACAAAGACCATCAAGAAGGTAGCTGGTAAGAAACTTAAGAAAGGAACTTACTACAAGTTCATCGTAGTTGCTCTGGATAAGAACAACAAGGTAGTGAGCACATCCAAGCTGATTCATGCAGCTACAAAGGGCGGCAAAGTGGGCAACCACAAGAGCGTGACTGTAAAGAAGGCTGTAGTAAACAAGGCGAAGAAGCTGAAGAAGGGCAAGAGCCTCAGGATCAATGCCAAGGCGGTCAAGAGCAAGCTGAAGGTCAAGAACCACAGGAAGGTCTTCTATGAGTCCTCTAATCCTGCGATCGCGACAGTCAGCAAGAGCGGTAAGGTAAAGGGCGTAAAGAAAGGCACATGCTACATCTACGCTTACGCTCAGAACGGAGTATCCAAGAAGATCAAGATAAAAGTCAATTAGTATAGCGGGCATGTTTCTTTCAACGGGCGCCCACATCTGATTACGAGTGTAAACACGTGATCTAAATGGTTACACTTTTGGTTACATTGGCAAAACCGATGGATGGTGTGGCTTACCCCCCTTCATTTTTAAACGGTTATGGGATTATGCCCTAATAGCCTATAGGGTTCGATTGAGACTTGGCACTGCGATTGCCAAGCGAAGCGCCGGCAGAGCAGATGCAAGTCATATGCCAGGGACGCCCGAGAGAGCAAGACGCAGACGCAGCTCGATCGGATGCGGCCTACGGCGTCCCATGCTCTGCCATGAAAAAAGCAAGCGAAGGCTTGCTTTTATTCGTGGCGAGAGAGCTGATGCAGGTCATATGCCTGATTTAGGAAAACTACAAAAAATGCAAAGTTTTTTGCAAATAAGGCACGACATCAGGAGGAAAGCATGTATAGAGACATAATCAATGACCTCGTTAACCTGTAGCTTACCGTTGTACCTGAGCTGGAATATAGAGAAATACTATTAGATAACTTTTTTACTTTTTCATCAGATAAGCCGACAAATCTTTACTTTGTAAAACTAAATACACTATAATAAGTAAAGATTACAGAGGGGAGTAAGTAGAGATGTTTTCATATGAAAAACTGGAAATAGCTTTAAAAGAAGAAGGGATCAGCAAAACAATGCTTTCTGAGAAGCTGGGGCTTTCCTCCAGAACGGTCGCCAAGATCGCAAAGGGTGAAAAGCTGTCCAAAAGGAGCATACAAAAGATTGCTGATTATCTTGGTCTGCCGGCTGATGACATAGTGCGTGAAGTTTCTGACAACACGATCCTCCAGACGCTTAGAGATGAGAAAGATATGAAGTTGTCCGGGGGCCTTTACCATGAACTTCAGGTCAGGATGACTTACAATTCGAATCACATAGAGGGCAGTAAACTTTCGGAAGAACAGACACGACTGATTTTTGAGACGAATACCATAGATATCGGCGATGGTATTCCTGTTGACGATATTCTTGAAACGGTTCATCATTTCCGCGCCATTGATTATGTGATAGATAATGCTGAAGCTGTGCTT
>JAZQBC010000016.1:0-56997 GCA_045545495.1 Anaerovoracaceae bacterium
TCGCTTTGGGGTTCGTCGGCAACTACGCCCCTTGTGGACTTTCACCACAGACTGACGGCATGCCCGTCATACTAAAAAAGACGGCGGATCAAACATCCGCCGCCAAAGAGAGTAAATGGCATGTATCTAAGAAAGCGAGAAAACAACCATTTAAAACAAAGGCCAAAAAATGAAAAAAATGCCCTTGCCCAAAATGATTATACAGACCAGAAGGCAGCAGGCAAGATGCCGGTCTTCAAGGCTAAGATTATCGGCCTTACTGACGGCGACGCAGAATGCTGGAAATAAGGCAATACAGCTGCCACAGATTTGAATAGAAAGAGGCGTCCTATCAGGCGCCTCTTTTTCGTGTATGACGGGCATGCCGTCAGTCTGTGGTGAAAGTCCACAAGGGGCGTAGTTGCCGACGAACCCCGTAGCGACTTGCAAGGTTTGCATCGCGAGGTGCAGGCGAGAGGAAGCAATAGCGAAATCGTGGCTCTACGAACAGGAACTGGATATGAAGGCGTACACGGCGGGCAAGATGACACGAGACATCAAAGGCCCCAAAGGCAACCGTAACCCGTGTGCGTAAATCCAGAGGGTAAACGAGGAAAGACTGGCGACTTATCCCGTGAGGTCTTGCAGACGGCAGGAGCCGTAGTAACAACGAACTGCAAGAAGTCAGCAGAAGCCATAGTACCATGACGATGGGAAGGGCTGAACAAACCAACAGCGCAAAGCAAATGTATGTCCCAAGCGCAAATCCGACAGCGGAAACAGGCGAAGCGTAACAGAGCAATGCCCGCACAAACATAGGATACAGGTGCAGGGAGCGGAAAGGAGAAGAGCGCACAACATGTCAGAACTATTGGACAGGATACTCTCCAGAGACAATATGAATCTAGCGTACAAGAGAGTGAAAGCTAACAAGGGCGCAGGAGGCATAGACGATGTGGAAGTTGACGAACTGTACAGCTACATCAAAGAGAACTGGAAGAGCATCGAGGAGCAGATCAGGCGGAGGACATACAAGCCTCAGCCGGTCAGAAGAGTAGAGATACCAAAACCGAACGGCGGAAAGAGGAAACTCGGTATCCCTACCGTTATGGACAGAGTCATACAGCAGGCAATAGTACAGGTCATAAGCCCAATGTGTGAGCCATACTTCTCAGACAGAAGCTATGGGTTCAGACCGAACAGAAGCTGCGAAATGGCGATACGAAAAGTCCTGGAATATCTCAACGATGGATGCATATGGATAGTGGACATCGACCTTGAGAAATTCTTCGACAACGTACCGCAGGATAAGCTCATGAGCCTTGTCCATAGAATAATCGATGACGGGGACACAGAGTCGCTAATACGCAAATATCTGAAGGCGGGCGTGATGGTACGGGGAAGGTATGAGAAGACAGAACTTGGAACACCGCAAGGCGGAAACCTGTCACCACTACTTTCCAACATCATGCTGAATGAACTGGACAGAGAACTCGAGAAGCGTGGACTGAATTTCACGAGATATGCAGACGACTGCATCATCGCAGTAAGAAGTGAAGCAAGCGCGAAGCGGGTCATGCACAGCATAACGGAATGGATAGAGAAGAAACTCGGGCTGAAGGTCAATGCAACAAAGACTAAGATAACCCGCCCAAGCGGACTCAAGTATCTCGGCTTTGGATTCTACAAGGATTTCAGGACTGATGAGTGGAAGTGCAAACCACACAAGGACTCAATAGCGAAATTCAAACGTAAACTGAAGCAACTGACAGAACGCAGATGGTCGATAAATCTCAGAGCCAGAATCGCAGCAGGCAACAAAGCTGGCGAGAGCCATGATCACACGCTACGGCATGAGCGACGACTTCGACATGGTCGCCATGGAGACTGTTCAGAACCAGTATCTCGGCGGCGACACATCCCTCTCATGCTCAGCTGAGACACAGGCCAAGATAGATGAGAAGGTAGTTGAACTTGTGAAGGAGCAGCACGCCAAGGCGGTGAAGATCCTCCCTGGTGTACCACATGCCGGGGACTGGTCCCTTCCTCTTACGGAGCTATAAATGAACGTTTTTCTGATATACGCATTTCTATTTTTCATAGGGTCGCTCTTCGGCTGGTGCCTCGAGCTGGTTTACAGGCACTGGTTCTCGAAGGCCAACCCCGAGCACCGATGGATCAACCCGGGCTTCTGCGTGGGTCCTTACGTGCCTCTTTACGGCAGCGGGCTTTGCATACTCTACTTCATGGCGACCGTAATAGACCGGGCGCACATCCTTGAGGCACTGGCATGGCTGGCGTCGAACCTGGCGTTCTCGTTTGTCATCGGCGTCTTTTACGGCGTGTTCTCGATCGACCTCGCGTACTCGATCCAGCTGGTAGCGCGCATCAAGAAGTTCGCGGACGAGAAGAATATCGTAGTCAAGTACGAGGAAATGAAACGCCTCACTTACGAAAAGCGCAAGGAGCGCGAGGATAAGATCCGCTTCTTCATGAACATGCCTAGAGCTGAGCGCCTCAACGAAGTGCTCGAGCACTACAGGCATCTGATGGAAGAGATATAAATAATAAGAGGGAAAGAGAAAAAAGAAGACCTGTTCACTGATAAAGGGCAGGATACATTAACAAAAATTTTCAAAGAAGAATTGAAGAAGAATAAGTAAAGCAGTATTAAAAGACCATTTTTCGAATACCACCCCATTTTACCCCTGTTACTACCCCATTTGCCGATGAAGCATCAAAAACGGGTATAATCCGGATCCTCGAAAATGGTCTGGGCCAGTCAACTCAAGGGGGTGGCGCCCCGGTACATGTCAGAGATTTGGGTATATCACCATTACACAAATGCTCCCTGTAATGAAGCCGGAATCTAGACCACTGTGAGCATGTTGAGCCTCTTGATCATACGGATCTCGTCTTTATTGATCTTGAGCATGGATATCAGTTCGTCGTCTTCTTTCATGCGCTCCTTACACACTATCATCTTTGTAGCCACAGGCATCATCGGTCTTGTGGAAAGGCCCTGCCAGAGACCCCATTTGTATTCGAAATCCAAAGAGGATGCGAGTATCTGTATGCTGGCCTTCTCTAGCGGAAGATGTTTGTTGGTCAGCTGTATATTGCTGAGAGCGTCGAAGTGCTCAATCACACCGACGTATGTGTTCTCACAGATCGGATAGTAATCATAATCCGCGAAGTTCATGTACATCATCAGCTTTTGCTGATCGGGCACATCGGAAGGGCTGACATCGAACAGCATACGCAATACAGTGTTGTTTCGGCCGTCATACCAGTATCCGTAAAAGCGTGAAAGACCGTTGAAGAATGGAGGCACCTTGCCCGGCGTGACAGACTCAGTTTGGACCTGCCTGGTGTAAAGAAGCTGCTCCACGTTTACGTTAAGCGCGTCGGCGATCTCATACAGGGTCGAGATGTCCATCGATATCTCGCCTTTTTCATATTTCGAAAGAGTCGCTTTGCTCTTATATATAGATGACGCCAACTGATCAAGAGTCAGCTGACGTTTTTTCCTGTAGATCCTTATCTTTTTGCCTATCTCAGCGTTTACTTCGTCCATCAATTATCCCCCCTATGCGGAAAAATTGTCGGCAGTTTCACCATAATTGATTTTTTTGTAGATTTTTAATGGTTCTGTAATTCCGCAACAAAATGTTATTCCTAAGACGGGGAAATGTCAACTCTGATGAAAACAATTGCTAAATAGTTTCCTGCAGCGAAACTCTACCCGCTTTGAGCGCTTTTTTCAATCTTGATAAAATTTAAACAAGTTGTAATTGGAATCTTGAATGCCATTTTCAGGCAGAAAGGAAAACAAGTGAGCAGACCTATCATCGGGATCTCGACAAGCATCATCATCGATGGCGGCGGAATGTTTCCGGGCTATCACAGATCATATGTGAACCGTGATTATGTCAGATCCGTACTGGCAGCAGGTGGCGTGCCTGTTATGTTACCTATGACTTCAGACAAAGAGGCAGTTGCAGAAGCGTTTGCGCTTTGCGACGGCCTTATTCTTTCGGGCGGACAAGACGTGTATCCGCTCAATTACGGCGAAGAGCCTCATCAGGCACTCGGAGAAGTTTTGCCTGAGCGTGATGACTTCGATTTTGAGCTCTACAGACTGGCCAAAGAGCAGGACAAGCCTGTGCTCGGCATCTGCAGAGGTACTCAGATCATCGCGGCCGCTGAGGGCGGTACCATGTACCAGGATCTCAGCCAGATGGAGAACGCGATCAAGCATAATCAGGGTCACAGCCCATCGATGCCTAGCCATCACATCATTATAGAGGATGGATCAAAACTCGCCGAGATCGTAGGCGAGGATCGCATCGCTGTAAATTCATTCCACCATCAGGTTATCAAAGACCCGGGCAAGGACATGATCGTTACAGCTAGGGCTTACGATGGCGCAATCGAGACTATCGAACACAAGGACGCAAAATTCATACTGGCAGTTCAGTGGCATCCTGAAATGATGCATGCCAGTGACGAGCATATGCTCAATATTTTCAAGGCACTGGTAACAGCTGCCGCTAAATAACTTGTAGGGCTTTTGTAAGGAGGAAAAAATGGAGCAAAAGACAAAACTTGGATTTTGGTCAATAGTATTATTGACGATCAACTCGATCATCGGAACGGGTATTTTCCTGTCACCTGGTGGGGTAGCAAAGCAGAGCGGAAGCCTCGCGCCTTTCATCTATATCTGCGCAGCTGTATTTGCCATCATCCTGGCACTCACATTCGCTAGCGCCAGCAAATACACACGTGAGAGCGGTGCTGCTTACGCTTATGTAAGAACAGCTTTCGGAGACAACACAGGTCTCTATGTAGGTATCACAAGATTCGTTTCCGCTAGTATCGCATGGGGCGTTATGGCTACCGGCGTTATCAAGACAGCATTCCAGATCCTTGGATATGACGCAGAACAGATCACTTTCGGCATGCAGACGATCGGCTTCATCGTGCTGATGATCGTTCTGTTTATCGTAAACGTATTCGGAAAGAAAGTATTCGAGATCGTTTCCAACCTGTCCACTATCGGAAAAATCGTTGCTCTCGTCATCGCCATTCTTGCAGGCGCGATCATCGCGATCAAGACAGGAAACCACATGGCTGAGATCAACGCTCTCGTTGATGATAACGGAGTGAAGGTAGTTCCTGACATGACAACAACAGGATTCGTTACAGCACTCGTTGCAGCATTCTACGCATTCACAGGATTTGAAAGTGTAGCAAGCGGAGCGAGCGACATGGAAGAGCCTGAAAAGAACCTTCCAAGAGCTATCCCTGTAGCTATCGGTATCGTAGCAGCAATCTACTTCGGAATCATCCTGACAGCTATGATGATCGACCCTGTTGCTATGGTCACAAGTTCATCAGTAGTAGTACTCGCTGACGTATTCCAGAACGCTATCATCCGTAATATCGTTATCATCGGTGCGTTCGTATCCATGTTCGGTATCAACGTAGCTTCGTCATTCCACACACCAAGACTGCTCGAAGCTATGGCAAACAGAAAACAGGTTCCTGATCTCTTCGCAAAGAGAAACTCCAAGGACATCCCTGTTAACGCATTCATCATCACTGCAATATTCGCCATCGTGATCCCTATGGCATTCGCATACGACATGAAGGGAATCATGATCATCTCGACTATCGCTCGTTTCGTACAGTTCATACTCGTTCCTATCGCGGTCATCATGTTCTTCTACGGAAAGACAAAGAACCCTACGATCGAGGGAGCAAAGAAAAACTTCTTCACAGATGTAGTCGTATCGGTACTCTCACTCATACTGACAGCTCTTCTGCTCATCAAGTTCGACTGGGTAGGCAGCTTCTCAACAGTAGACGAGGCAGGCGTTTCTTCGCTCAACGTATTCGCTGTAGTTGCTATGATCGTCGGATACGTTGTTATCCCTGTACTGGTATACTTCTACGCTAAGAAAAATACGGAGAGAGTAGATGGATAAGAAAACATATGACTCACTGATCGCTCTTCTCAACGCGGAGCTTCGTCTCGCAATGGGTTGCACTGAGCCGATCGCCGTTGCGTACGCGGCGGCAAAGGCCCGTGAAGTACTGGGCGAGATGCCTGAGAGGATCGACCTGTATTGCAGCGGCAACATCATCAAGAATGTAAAAGCTGTAACAGTGCCGAATTCAGGCGGAAGGCGTGGTCTTGAAGTCGCGGCTGTTCTCGGAGCGGCTTTCGGCGACCCAACGCTTGAACTCGAAGTAGTGAGCAAGGTCACAGATGAAGAGATCGCTCAGCTCGAGGATCTTCTTAAGCAAGATATCTGCCACTGCCATCTCGAGACAGGCAAAGACAATCTCTATATCAGAGCTGAAATGTCCGCGGGCAAGAACACATCCCTGGTAGAGATCGCAGAGAAACATACATATATAACAAGGATAGAGAAGGACGGCGATCTGGTGATCGCGCGCCCGCCTCTCAACCTCCTCTCAAATGACATTTCCATCCTCAACCTCGAAGACATCTATACCTTCGTAAACGAGATGGATCTGAACGATGTAGATAAACTGATCGAGAGGCAGATAGACTGCAATATCAAGATCGCTGAAGAGGGTATCAAGAACCCTTATGGTTCGGAGATCGGCCGCAGATACATCAAGATGTACGGCGAAAACGACTACCGCTTCAAGGCAGTAGCCTATGCTGCAGCGGGAAGCGATGCCAGAATGAACGGCTGCGCTCTTCCGGTAGTCATCAACTCCGGCTCGGGCAACCAGAGCATCGCCATGAGCGTTCCTATCATCGTTTACGCTAAAGAAAAGGGCATAAGCAAAGAGCAGCTCATCAGAGGACTCGCCTTTGCAGACCTCATCGCGCTTCTTCAGAAGAAGTACATCGGCGACCTCTCCGCTTACTGCGGAGCTACATGCGCAGGCTGCGCGGCTGTTGCCGGCATAGCGTATATAGAAGGGCAGCCTCTTGAGGTGCTCGGTAACATAGTCGTGAACTCCATCTCGACTATAGGCGGCATGGTATGCGATGGCGCTAAATCCTCATGCGCTGCCAAGATCGCTGCCTCCATATCAATGGGTTTCCTGGCATATGACCTGGCAGTCAACAAGCTCAACTTCAAGGCAGGCGAAGGACTCGTAGTCGACGATATAGAGGAAACTATCGCCAGAGTCGGCCGCATGGGAAGAGAAGGAATGCGCTCTACCGACGAGGAGATCCTCAATATGATGCTGGAAAAATGATCGAAAGATCCACATAAATACCTTTCAATAACCGACAAAGAGGGCCGCTGTAGGCCCTCTTTTGCTGACAGAAAGGCGCGATTGCTATATAATTAAGTTCGAGTTGAAACTTCTGGTAGAATAGACGCCGGATGAAACCGGCTCCCCCGTCGATAGAAAGGACCAATCAAAAATGGCAATGATAAATCTCAGTATTTTTAAAGCTATGGAAGTGCAGAAGGCTGTCGAAGAGAAGTTCGGTGTCCATATGCATATAAGCGACAATTGCAGCGGTCTGTATTTCAGTTTCGATGAGTCGCCAAATCAGGAGATCCTTGATTTTTTAAAGGACTACTTCGCCAATTATGAGACCGGCAGCCTGTATATGGTGCTCGGCCCTAACAACAAGAATTTCTCTCTTGTAGACAAATTGGAAAAGTAAGGAATCTTAGAGGAGCCTTCAGAATTCTATGGATAGTATCATGCTTGAACTCGACCCGGGCTTCTTTGAAGAAGTGAAAGTGTGGGGGCCGACGATTCCGTGTATCGCGCCGGGCGGACAAGACCTGATCAAGTCAGCGATGGGTCAAGGCTAAGTGTGATAGTGACTTTAGATGACAGGGAGCCGAAAGGCTCCTTTTTTACTTCATAAAAAAGGCGGCGAGACCGCATGTATTTTTTTAGTACAAAAACCATAAAGTGCGGTAGACCGCGTATTTTCAAGGCTTTTGGAGATTGTGACCCAAGTACATTCTAATGTAAACTGAAAGAATGACTAAGGGTTCAGTAGCTTTTTCGGGTAATCTGTATACAGCGTTACCGTAATGGAAAATCTCCGCGCACATTATACCACAACGGTAATTCGTTCGTATACAGCTTCCGGCAGGGGCTATATGAGAACCGAATTGGAGGTTGAAGAATGAGTTGTTTCAAAGAGTTATCTGACAGCAACTATGCCGAGTCCTTGCTGTCGGAAATGCGCACACAATTGATAAGGGAGGGTAAATCAAATGCGACCATCGGTAAATATCTTCGAGACGCGAGGAAATTTGTAAGCTTCGTCTCAGGGCATAATGATGAGTACAGTGAGATTCTTGACGCTGACGTGCTCAATGAATACCGCGGGTATCTGCTTGGCAATTATAAGATATCGAGCGCGAACTCTATGTTCGCCGGAGTCAATTATCTGCTCAGGTGCTCGGGTCACGCCGATCTCAGGCTGCGCGCCTGCAAGGTGCAAAGATCAGCTTTCAGGGAGGACGACAGAGATCTTACTATCGACGAATATCGCAGACTCGTCACCGTTGCTCACAAGGAGGGGAATGCCAGGCTGAGCATGATCTTGCAGACTTTAGGTTCCACAGGGATCAGGGTAAGTGAGCTTCCGTTCATCACCGTTGAATCACTGAAGACCAAACAAGCCGTCGTCAATCTCAAGGGCAAGGCCAGGCAAGTCATCATCCCCAGAGCATTATGCTCGCGCCTTGAAGACTATTCAATCAAAGAGGGGATCTCAAGCGGAAGCATATTTGTGACCAGAAGCGGCAGACCGGTAGACCGCAGCAATATATTGCACGAGATGAAGAGGCTCTGCAATAATGCCGAAGTCGATCCGCGCAAAGTGCACCCGCACAATTTCAGGCATCTTTTCGCGATATCCTATTACGATAAGTATAAAGACATATGCCTGCTTGCAGATATATTGGGACATTCTAATATCAATACAACGCGAATATATACTACAAAGCGCCGTGAAGAACTGGCGAGATCCATAGAAAATCTCGGACTTATCGATGACTTGACTGTTTGATTGACCAACGCTGTGCCAAAATAACAGAACTGACAGTTCTAAACGAAACAAAAAACCGCATAACAGTTATTATGCGGTGCGCGATTTTACACAAACAGAGCCCCTGCCGGGCTTAAATAGCCAATAGGTTAACAATGTATTGTCTTTGCTGATAATTAGTGCTATTTTTATGGGTGTAAATCGAACAGAATGGACTAAAAAAACCGCATAATAACTGTTATGCGGTGAAAAAGACAACCTGATGTCCATACTGTCAATCTCCAAATAAATCATAGAAAGGGGCTCCCTGTGGTGAATAACGGAATCCTGGATGTCAGGACAATGGGAGAGTTTTCAGTTTCTTGGAACAACAAAAAAATAAGTAGCGGGTCAAGAGGCGCCGATTCGCAGTTCGTGAGACTGCTGCAGATACTGCTCCACCATCATGAGCAAGGTGTTGAAAGGCATCGCCTTCAGGAGTTGCTTTTTGAAGACAGTAATTCCGATGATGTCCATCATCTCTTGAGAAGCGTCATATACAACACGAAGAAAAAGCTCAAGAGTGAAGGCCTGCCAGACACCAACTACATAGTGTTCCGCGACGGGGCGTATTACTGGACGGATGAGATACCGGTGCGCGAAGATGCCGAGCTATTTGAGCGTCTGTGTAGAGAGGCAGCGACCGAGTCCGATGAGGATGAAAGGCTGAACAAAGCCCTCGAGGCTTGTCGCGTATACGGTGGAGAATTCCTGCCTCAGCAAACCAGCCTTGTTTGGGTAGCCCGGGAAGACCGCAGATATAAAACGATGTTCAAGAATATCGTCGATCTGACTGCGGATGAGCTTCGCGCGAGGCGCAGGTTCACCGAGATGGAAGAACTCGGAAGACATGCTTCGCTGAACTGCCCGCTCAATGACATGGAATCTCTCACGATGGAAGCTCTGACTGCCATGGGCAGATACAGAGACGCTCAGAAATATTACGACGAGACCGCTAACTATTATCAGAGGGAACTTGGTGTCAATGCTTCCTTCGCGGTAATGAGTAAGCTGGAAGAAATAGCTGATAGGTTCGCGCAGCCGCGCAATATGCCGGAAATGATCACGAACCAGCTGTTTGAAGAGGAGGACGATGCATCAATGGGTGGCTATTTCTGCACATACCCCGTGTTCAAGGGGATCAGCCGGATGGTCAAAAGAAATAAGAACCGTACAGACGGCACTTATTATCTTATGATATGCACCCTCAATGAATCGGCTGCGGGCAAGATCAAAGATGACAAGACTATAGACAAGATCTACGCCCGGATGGAAAAAGCCCTTGGCAGCTCTGTAAGAAAAGGCGATGCCATCTGCAGATACGGAAAAGGGCAATATATTATCTTGCTCATGAATATCGACAGAGTCAGCTGTGATGTAGTCAGAGACAGGATCAACAGCAAATTTGGCCTGCGCTATAAAGGCTGTACGATAGATTACCATATTGAGCCGCTGTAACTATAACAGTGCAGCGCAAACGAACAAAGGAGCGGGGGACATGGACGTTTGTGTAATTACGGACAATTTGGATACCGGGGCTGAGATCATCGAGGCCGTTACAGACGCGATCCCGGAAGCGGAGATCGAAACAACGTCGAGTGTTGAGGAAATGCTCGAACTCGACGCTTTTTATATGCCCGATATCGTCTTCGTAGATACGGATACAACAGGGAAGAACACTATAGATCTGGCTGCCAGGATCCGCAAGATGCTGCCGGATTCATATGTGGTGCTAGTGGATGATTACGGCGACTATGCGCTCGAGGCTTTCGAGGTGGATGTGCGCGGGTATATTACCAGGCCTGTTACAGCGGAGCGCGTCAGTGAGGAATATGACAACTGGCAGTCAAAAGATTGTTAAGTTTTTACTTTGTACAAAGGAGCGATTTGTTGACACTAACATTGACAGAGGCGCTCCTATAATGACGTTATAAGCGGGGAATTTGCAATTAGCCGGCATTTCTATGCCGTTTTCCGTTGGAGGTAAGCGCGATTAAATGAGACTTGGACGACACGCAAAAGACGACAAAGAAAAGATCAAAAAAGACGAGAAAACAGCGGTACTTCAAGACGGAACCGAAGTCGACCTGAGCAAGCTCAAGAAGAGAGATCTTCTTGAAATAATGCTCAGGCAAGGCGAGGAAATCGACAAACTTCGCGCTCAGGTAGCCGAGCTCGAAACCAAGATTGAAGATCGTCAATTTTCGATCAATAGAGCAGGCTCAATAGCCGAAGCGTCACTTGCAGTCACAGACATTTTCAAAGAAGCCGAAAAAGCAGCGATGATATATCTGGAAAACATCAGGAGCAAAGTCAAATGAGCAGGAGAGATCAAACATCACCGGCCGTAGACTTGACGGAACTCCCCGATACCGGAACGATCAGGACTGCCTACGAGAAAGTCTCATATATCGCCAGGCTCAAAGCCTCGATCATCAGTACTACAAACATCCTGATAGTAGTAGCGGCCTTCGCCATACTGGTAGCGATGCTTTTCCTGCCGGTGCTGAGGATATACGGGCAGTCGATGAACTCGACCCTCCACAGCGGTGAGTTGGTCGTTTCCATCAAAGGAGCCAAATTCGAAACAGGCGACGTGATCGCTTTCTACTATAACAACAACGTGCTCGTCAAACGAGTCATCGCCAATTCAGGCGACTGGGTAGACATCGATCTCGACGGAAACGTCTACGTCAATCAGCAATTGATCGATGAGCCATATCTGGAAGGAAACAAGGCATTCGGAGAGCCGGATATAGATTTCCCGTACCAGGTACCAGATGAGAGAGTGTTCGTGCTCGGCGACAACCGAGCCGTCTCGATCGATTCGAGATACCTGTCAGTCGGCTGCGTCACATCGGAGCAGATAGTAGGAAAGATAGTATTCCGTGTATGGCCTCTCAACAAGATAGGGCCAATACGATAGCTCGACATTTCAATCAAGGTTATAACTCTGCGGACTCTGAGGGGAGGTCCCGCCGGTTATATATACCGCGCTGCTCGGGTAAAGCAGCATCACATTCTGCCCTTCGGGGCGAAGCTATGGCCGGCAAGGCCACAAGCAACATATGTGGGCCGAGAGGCCATAGTAACCTGCCTAAGAGGGCAAGAAAGGAAGGTATTTATGAAAACAATTAAAAAAGTAATCACACTGCTATTGGCAGCTGTGATGGTGCTGGCAATGAGCGCAGTATCATTTGCGGCAGCCGGCGACCTGACAGTAGACCCTAAGGTTACTGTCACCGGATTTGAGGCCGGAGATACCGTAACAGCATATCAGTTTGTAACTTGGGATGAGGCCAACAACCAGTGGAAAGTGGCAGATGGAGTTGGTCTGACACTCGCCCAGATTACAGATGGTCTCACCGTAGAAGAGCTCGCAACTCTTGCAAAGAACAAGGGCAATATGACAGTTGTAACAGGCACAACTAACGGAGCAACATGGGAAAAGACATGCGGCACAGTCGCTACAGCAGGTTCATACCTGATTCTTATTGCTGATTCCAAGGCAGAGCATATCTATAACCCTGCAGTAGTTTCTGCTGATTTTGACGGAACTAATTCTGCTGCCGTCGACTTAACTGAAGATGCAGCTATGATAAAAAAGCAGAATGTAACTGTTGAGAAGGAAGCTGACAACGCTCCAGATGACTATGATGTTCAGGTTGGCGACATCGTTCCGTTCACAGTAACAGTCACAGTACCACAGTACAACACTAACTGGACATCACCTACATTCGAGGTAAAGGATGAGCTTTCAACAGGACTTACGCTCGAAACTCTGCCTACAATCGAAGGCCTTGAGCAGGGCGAGGACAAGGATTACACAGTAACCGGAGAAGAGGGTGGCAGAACATTTACTGTTAAGTTCACGGAGAAATATCTGAAGGAGAACGCTTCCGCAGCTCTTAAGATTAAGTACTCTGCCGAGGTTGGCGAGGCTGTTAAGGATACAGCTCAGGTTCACGAAGAGACTAACACAGTAACTCTGAAGTTCTCCAATGATCCTACAGATACAGAATCCCACAAGGAGATTACAGACGAGACTCATCACTACACATTTGCTATCGATGCAAGCAGATTCGGTTCGACTTCCGATAAGACGACTGAACTGATCAAGGTCGGCGTTGATAAGGATGGAAATCCTATAACTGCTTATAAAGAAGGCAATGCTCTTCCTGAAAAGGTAGCTCCGCTTGCAGGCGCTCAGTTCACACTTACAGGTACTGGTGCAAACAATACTGGAACAGTGACCATGACGGCAGAGTCTGATGCAGACGGCAGAATGTTCTTCAACAACCTCGAGGTTGGTACATATACTCTCAAGGAGACTAAGGCTCCTGCTGGATACGTCAAAGATGAGACAGAGCATACAGTTGATATCTCTGCTGAGTACAACACAGATGGAACTCTGAAGTCGTACTCCATCAAGATCGACAATCAGGACATCGCTACTTACACAGCTACAACAAAGGCTGATAAGACTATCGATACGATAACAGCAGGCGAAAACAACATGTCCTTCCCTATCAACAACAAGAAGGGCGCTGAGCTGCCTTCAACTGGTGGTATCGGTACTATCATCTTCTACACACTCGGTTCACTCCTCGTGATCGGATGCGGAATCGTTCTTATCTCAAAGAGAAGACTGCAGAAGAACAAATAGTCTAAATCAATTTAATGATTGTCGGGCGGGGACTTAGGTCCCTGCCCGGTAATGCCGGAGAAGAAGAGAAGCATGGCGCTTTTCGGACGCTCCGGTATGGGCGTTATATGCCATGTGCATATGACGGCAAATATCCCCTCTACATTTTCCTTAGATTTTTGAAATAGAAGAACATCTAACAAGCAGGTGTTCGAGCCTGCGGAAAACGATCGACCAGAGAGACATCTTGGACAGGTGGATCTCTTTCCGGATGCTCGAACAATTGAAACAAAGAAAGCAAACAACAAGGAGCACTAAACGCGAGCGAAATGGGTAATTGGATAAGGCGCAATATTCTAACGGTGGTCATGACTGCCGGTTTGCTGGTAGGAATATTCCTCCTGCTCTATCCATCAGTCGCGAACTATTGGAACTCCTTCCATCAGGCAAAAGCTATCTCATCGTATACAGAGACTGTATCCAACATGAGCCGCGAGGAATACAAGAGTATCCTCGACAGCGCTAGGAAATACAATAAAGGCCTGGCTGAGACGGGAATGCTATGGAACATGACCGAGACTGAAAAGGCCGCTTACGAGAAGGAACTTGCTATCGAAGATTCCGGGATCATGGGATATATAAGTATCCCTAAGTTCCACATCAGATGTCCGTTATATCACGGCACAGATGAAGAAGTGCTGCAGAAAGCGATAGGTCATCTCGAAGCGTCATCACTTCCGGTAGGAGGCAAGAGCACGCATACTCTTGTGTCAGGCCATAGAGGTCTGCCGTCAGCGAGGCTGTTTACAGATTTGGACAAGGTCAAAGAGGGCGATACCTGGACGATCACCGTACTCAACGAGACGATCACTTATGAGTGCGATCAGGTTAGGATAGTCCTCCCGGATGATCTTTCAGATCTCAAGATCGAAGAAGGCAAGGACCTCTGCACTTTGATCACATGTACTCCTTACGGAATCAACACTCACAGGCTTCTGGTAAGGGGCCACAGAGTGCCTAACGCTAACGGAACCGCGGATGTAACGGCGGACGCGATCCAGATAGAACCTATATATATAGCGCCGTTCTTGGCAGGGCTTATACTGGTGATCCTGCTCATAATACTGCTTATATCGACCAGACGCGCTAAGCGCAAAGGGTCGGGAGATTATTTATCACTATACCTCGAGAAGAAGGGGCTCAAGAAATGAAGATGAACAGACGAACATGCTTAAAGGTCCTTCCACTGATACTGGTGGCAGCGCTCGTTTTGGTCGGACTATGGAGTCCGATAGGCGAAACAGCGGCTGGCGGATCAGCAACAGTGACGCTTGCTCATGAGGGAATTGTCGATGGGACGCAGTTCATCCTCAAGCTTTACAAAGTAGGCGAGTGGATCCATACAGATGATCCTGAAACGGGTAAGCCCGATGCCGTACTCAAGCTTGATGATGATCTTGCAACAGCGGCCAAGGTCCGCCCTGTCGTCGCTTACTCAAGTGAGAACGATCCTGACGCGGTGCTCAAATCATCCAAGGCTGTGGGTGACTACATCAAGGGACACAGTTCGGATTACACCGCTCTGGACACTAAGACGATCACAGTCGGCGGAGAAGCGGTATTCAGCGGGCTTGCGGACAACGGTCTGTATATCGTAACGGGAGATACCGCCATCGTAGGCAAGAAGAGATGGACCCCTATCTCGGCGTACATTGACATACTCAATGGCGAGAAGACTCTCTCTCTAAACACCAAGATGGAATCCGAGCCTATCATCGACGAGTACACAGTCACAAAGGCATGGAACGCTGATCCTGAGTACGCGTCTAAAGAGGAGAAGGCGCGTCCTAAGTCGATCGATGTTGAGATCAAATACGGAGACCATCTCGTCGATACAGTGACACTCAAGGGCGACAGCAACTGGACTTATTCCTGGAAGGTCGACGAGAGTGAGCCTGATGAAGTCAAGTACAAAGCGGCCGACCAGGATAGCTGGGATGCAAGTAAGACTTTTGACTCGACCGAGATCGGCGATAAGAAGTGGCATGTATTCGAGGTCGCAGATGAAGGCAACATCAGATATGTGGTAGATGAGACAATCCCAAACGCATCCGTTCAGGATGATGGATCGACAAAGGGTTCATATCTGATCGCAAACAATTACGATGTGACTGAGCTCGAGATCAAAAAGAACCTCGACGGATATGTGGACGGCGGAGCTGCATCGAATATCACAGTGGCCTTCAAGGTGACCGGAAAAGTCAATGGTGCTGTGGCCTATGAGAACACTGTCGGGCTCACATTCGAGAAAGGTGATGATCTGAGCAAGACAGCATACATAAATAACGTACCTTCAGGCATCACCGAGATCGAAGTAAACGAAGTCTATGCGGCAGGTTACGAGGCAGAGAAGTCCGTGATCACCAAGACCAAGAAAGATGAAGACGGAGTCTGGAGATTCGAATTCAACAACACTCACGGTCCAGGACAGGGAAGCGGAGTGATCAACAGATACGAGAACGGCGAATATCAGGAAGCCGGCTCACCGAAATAGTACAGGAGGATGATGCATAATGAGAAATCGTAAAAAGTTATTGATCATGGCGCTCAGCCTCATACTGTGCCTGTCAGTGAGCATAGGGCTTACCTTCGCTTACTTCACAGACTACGAGAGCGCAAGAGGCGGCGCGATACTGAACCTGCATTATCAGACCAAGATCAACGAGAAAGTCGATGAAGACGGCAAGACGATCTCGGTACAGAACGTCGATGAGACAGATGTGGTAGTGCGTGTTCAGGTGATCGGAAATGACAGCAGGCTCGGCGTGATCGAAGGTACGAACTGGGTAAATGGCGGTGACGGCTGGTATTACTACAACAAGATCCTCAAGGGCAGCAAAGACAAGAACGGCGAGACTACATCGAATCTCAGAGCTGAGATCAAAGTCGAGGATGAAGGCCTCGATGATTTCGAAGTCGTCGTTGTACAGGAGTCCAAGAGAGTCGTTTACGATGGCGACAAAGTTGCGATACCTGAAGGATGGAACATCGCTTCCATCAGCGCGAATTAGGAGGTGCGGAAATGAAGAAGGCAAAGAAAATGTCTAAGAGGACCGCAGCTCTGCTCGTAGCTGCGCTGCTGCTCCTCTCGATAGGAACATACACAGGCGTAAAGGCTGCTCCTGAGATCCAGAGCAATCTGTACCGCGCGCACTTCTACCTGAATCATCTGCAGATACATCTGATCGAGAACGATAGAGATGTCTGCGGAAGGAAGAATGACCTCAACGGAGAAAACAAGGTCACTGGAGCGCTCGCGACAGAGCTCGGCTACAAAGATGACAGCAACCTCGGTTCTGTAGAGCCGGGCAAGATCTACAAAGAAGAGATCAAGGCTGAGAACAGTCAGGATATATCTGAATTCGTAAGGATGACGATCAGGAAATACTGGGTCGAGACTGACGAGAACGGCAAAGTACTGATGACACAGAACGCGTCCGGGAAGATCGTTCCAAAGAAGTTCACACAGGTCAGTCCGGATAAGATCCGCCTGATGTATAACGGCAGCGAAAACTGCAATTCGTCCTGGCAGGAAGTCACTCAGGAAAGAACGACAGAGAGCAGGACTTACATCTACAAGAAATTGCTGAAAGGCGGGGAATTCACAGACCTTATCTTCAATCAGCTTCAGATAGACAAGTCCGTAGCTGAGATGGAGCCCGAACCGATAGTCACAAAGGCAGATAACGGCGATACGGTCTACACATACTACTACAAGTATGATGGATTCGCCTTCTACATAGAGGCAGACGTTCAGGCAATACAGACACACAACGCTCAGGATGCGATCAAGAGCCAGTGGGGTCCATACATCAACGCGACTTATTCCATAGAAAATGACACCGGCTCGCTGTCGGTCAAGTAAGGAGGTACCGGAATGAATAAAAAGATTTTCAAACTTATCCCGGTCCTCGCGATAATGATCGTCATGGTAGCCGGATCGGTGGTGAGCGTATGCGCTGAGAGCTATGACTACACAGATGTCGATTATCATTGCTACTTCGGCAAGGACCACAAGATGCACACCAACTTCAACGCGAAGACTTTTGGTCGTGTCATACGTAATATGCAGCCGGGCGATGATGTGACATTCAAGGTCGTATACAAGAACAACGCACCGGAGACCACAGAGTGGTACATGGAAAATGAGGTAGAGAAGACTCTCGAGCAGACTTCTCAAAAGGCTAAGAAGGTATCCGGCACAGGCATTGCTGAAGAGGGCGGATACAAGTACGAGCTTATCAACTACGGTAATAACGGTAAGGAAGTGCTGTTCAACAGTGATGGGCTCACATTGGGCGGTCGCGAGAAGCCGATGAAGAACAGAGAAGGTCTCGAAGAGGCGACAAACGCTCTTGAAGACTGGTTCCATATCCAGACACTCAAGTCCGGGCAGGATGGCTATCTCATCCTCAAGATCGCGTTCGAAGGAGAGACAGAAGTCAACGACTACATGGACACAGACGGTATCGTCAATATGAGATTCGCCGTAGAGCTCCAGCCGGATGGGGGCAATAACAATCCTCCGCCAAAGAGAGTCGATACAGGCGACTATACCAACGTTACCATGTGGGTGGCCATTATGATGGCTGCTGCAGTGCTTTTCCTTATCTTCGCTATATTCAGCATCAAGAGAGACAGGAAAGACAGGAAGGAGGCTTACGATGAAAAACATTAAGAGGCTCCTCACACTGATGGTCTGCTTTGCTGTTGTCATTGGCACAATGGCGACATCGCCGGCGTCGGTTTTCGCTGCCGATGATAACTATAAGTATTCGGTCACAGTCAATTCCGGCAAGGAAGGTACGTTCAGCAAGGGCGACACCAATACTATCAAGACATATAAGAATATCGCTAACGGCGGCTCGGTAACGATCAGCGAAGAAGATCTCGGGCTCAAAGTGAAGGACGACTCGACATACTACGTCAGAGGTCTCAAGATCTCAGGACATGACAATGACGAGACAAGCGTCAGGCATTATCAGTTCCCTGTCACGCTGAACAACGTCACAGAGGACATGTCGTTCTCAGTAGCGTATGGCGTAAAGGGCAGCATGATCGATTACACAGTCAGATATGTCATGGCTGATGATCACAGCGAAGAACTCAGACAGGCTCGCACATATTACGGTATGCCGGGAGACTATCTGGTAGTTTCGGCGGAATACATCGAAGACTTCGTTCCTGACGCGTACAGCAAGGGCTGGACGCTCAGAGAAGACGGTATCAGAGAGATCGTGTTCTACATGACATATGCCCCACAGGGTGCAGACAACGGTAATCAGGATAACGCAGCCAATAACGGTAATAACGCAAATAACGCAAATGGCGGAGCAGCTAACGCCGGAGCGAACGACGGACAGCCTGCCAACTTCGTAAATCTCGATGATGGTCAGACACCAACGACGAATCCTGAAGATGTTGAAGACGGTTCAACAGATATCCAGGATGAGAATCCACCGGCTTCACTCATCGACAGAGTGGGACTGATGCCGTTCATACTCGGCGGCGGATTGCTTGCGGCACTTATAGCACTCATCGCGTTCCTGCGTGCAAGAGGCCGTGATGATGACGATGATGACGCAGACGAGCTCGAAGAAATGCTAGATGATCCGGATATTGCCGATAAACTCGCAGACGCGGATCCGGAAAAGTTCAATACAAACGACCCGGATAAGCTCAAAGAGGCTTTCAAAGAGGTCGGAAAGAAAGACAGATAGTCGATAATCGATTCATACATTTATGACAAGTAATAGCAGGAAGATATCTCCGGTAAAGCTAATAATAGTGCTCGTGGTAGCGGCAGCAGTAGGCTTTGCGGGATATCGGTTCCTGACGATAAGAGAGGCGGATAAAGACGCGGGGCAAGTGCTCGATGTTATGCGCGATCTGATCCCGGGGCTCGGAGTGGATACAGGAGTATCTACCGGAGCGGGCAGAGATCCGCTTCTCACACTATCTATCAACGATGTTGATATAGTCGGGTGCCTTGAGATCCCTTCGCTGGATCTCATGGCTCCCGTAACGGTCAAGGATCAGGGCGGAGATGGCTTCGCCTCGGTCGTGAGCGGATCGCCCGTCAAGGGAAAGTTTATGCTCGAAGGCGACAGAGATACCACGTTTGTAAAGCTGGCAAAAGCCCAGCCCGGCGCCAAAGTCGTCTTCACGGATATCGACGGAGTACGTTACAACTACACAGTTACTACGCAGTTCCATCTAAAGGATTGGGATGAGGCCGAGAATGACCTTATGGTCACGTACAGAAGCGATGATCAGACGCGGTTCGTGCTTGGATGCGCGGCGGGCGAGTAGATCCGCAGACCTGCGAGGGAGAAAGTAGGGGGAATGGAAGTAAAACATATACTGGAGAGATTGCTGAAGACTCTCCTTGAGAATATTCAAAAAAGAAGACGGGTAGTGCTGGCGCTCTCCTGTCTTGTTGTTTTTGTGACAACATACGCACTGATCCTACCGGCATTCACCCTTGAAAAAGAAAAGGCTGCCGAGCAGGGCGGTATTGACGTAACAACTTCTGAGCAGACTGAAGAAGATGTTCAGGATGCAAATGGCGCGCAGGAAGAACACGCAAATGATAACGGCGAAAACGCAGATAAAGAGCAGGCCGTAGAAGATTCAGATAAGGCTATGGCTGAGCCGAAAGAGAAACAGGCAAACGAAGGCGAGAAGAAAGCCGAGCTGAAGACAGAGGCAGCAGAGAAGAAGTCTGCTGACCCGGTAAATCTTGAATTCAAGAATGACTACTACACAGTCGCTGTAGCCGGAAACGACGCCACGCTCCATAAAGATATGTCAGTCGAAGTCAGCGAGATCGACAAAGCTGACAAGAAGCAGAAGAAAGAATACGAATCACTCTATAAAGACGCTCTCAAAGCAGTACAGGAAGAGAAAGGCGGCGAGAAGGTCACTGACTTTGCGTTCGCCAAATTCTATGATATTACACTCAAGGATGGCAAGGACACAGTAGAGCCTAATGACCCGGTAGACGTGACCATCTCCTACGAGAAAGATCTTCGCAAAGAACTCAAGGCCGCAGACCCTGATAAGGTTCGCATCATCCACTTTGCCGAGGACAAGAAGACCAGCGAGATCACACCGCAGGTCCTCGACACCAAGGACACAGACATCACAGTCAAGAACGACCAGATGACAGAAGCTGCATTTACAGCAGACAGCTTCTCTGTTTACGCGGTCGTTTATACAGTCGACTTCGAGTATGAGGTCGATGGACAGACTTACACATACAGCATCCCTGGCGGGAGCAGCATCGCACTCAGCAGTCTGCTGAGCATTCTTAACGTGACGGGAAGCGAAAAGGAAACAGCCGAGGCCGACATGATGGCGTTCATGAACAACGTCGAGAAGGTCGAATTCACCTCGCCAGACCTCGTCAGCGTCAAGAAGATCACCGAAGACACTACCGTCGACGGCATCGAAGTAAAGGCCGGCGACTGGCTGCTCACATCAAACAAAGCATTCACCAGCGAAGAAAAACTCACTGTAACCATGAAGAACGAGGATGTGTTTGAGGTCAAGGTGACAGATGCACAGGATGGTTATACCATCAACTGGAATACTGGGAGAGGAACCATCGGGGTAGTTCTGAGGTATGTCGATACAAACGGAAATCCGATTGATGGGAAGACTGGTTCAACTAATTTAAATCATACATATGGCGACAGGGACTATGATCTTTCTGGAGATGCAAATTATGCAGTGCCTATTACCGGATACACATTTGTCAATCCTTCTTACAATGGTACGGCTTTCTCACAGGTAAGGCTGACACCTAATACTCAATGGTACTACAATGGCGGATGGACAACAGAATACAACAGTTATAACAGGTTGTTCTTCTTGAAGAATGGTGTTCCGGTTGATACTGAGTCCTTTGATTTGAACACCAACCATACTGTCACTATTGACATGGTATATAAGAGAAATGGTGGAGATATACCTGCAGATGCGGCTGCAGTACTACGTATCCAGTACAGGAATCAGCAGGGCAAGGATCTTGCAGATACTGTAATGTCATCAATAAAACCGGGAGAAACTATCAATCTGTTGGATCCTGATGGATACTATCAGGATATAGCTGACTGTACATTTAAGAAGGTGCTAGCCTCCGGCAATGAAATCACTAAAATCGATTGTACTGAAGGTGAATACCTTGATGAACAGACCGGACAGTTAGTTACACATAAAGTGCTCTCTTTCTATAATGGCGATAAAAAAGTTGATGAATATGTTGTTGACGATCCGAGTACTGAAATCGTTCTCAACTATATATATGATGGACAGGCATCATCATCTGGAGGGGGGACTCAGGATGGATCTGGTTATCATCCACTTCCTGAACCTGATTTAACAGCATTGGATCCTGCTGAGGCAAGCAAGACTTTGGAGCCTAATCTGAAAGATCCAGATGATCCAGACAGTGGAGATGGCACTTATACATTAACATTGAGTGTAAAGGTACCTGAAAACAGCGCCCAGAACAAGAACAAGGCAAATGTTGTTGTTGTTTACGACAGCTCCAACAGTATGAATGAAGCTACAGAATACTTCCCAGACAACAGTGGTTCTTATGGTACTTGGGACGGGAAAAACTATGATGAAATTGATGGATATGGGCGCCTTTTCAATCGAGCAACAAATACGTGGGATCGCTATTATGGTCAGCGTTACAGACCAGGCCCTTATACTAGGCATGACTTTGCCGGTCCGGCTGTAAAGAAACTTGGTCTCAATTTGCTGGATTTGAACAAAATGTATGGCAACGATACGGTCCAGCTTGCATTTGTCGAGTATGGAACTACCATAATGCACGGATCGGATAATACTACTCGTGTTACCTCTTCTTATTCTGAATATGAAAATTGGGTGGATAAGTGCGAATCACCAATGGATTACAGAGGGGCCACAAACTGGGAACTGGCGTTAAAAACCGCAAATAGTGTTAATTTTGGTGATGATGATCCTACATACATTGTTTTCATCTCTGATGGCAACCCGACAGTAAGACTTAGTTATGGCAGATACAATGACGGAACTAGGATTACAAACAGCAATGGCGGCTATATTAATACTAGTTTTGGACAGGTTTACGGTACCGGAAATTCCGACAGCGGCAGTTGGAACTTCCAAGGTGCAGAGGATACTGCTAGTTCAATAATAGGAAATAAAGTCCTTTTCAATGTTGGTATCTTTGGGGATGCCACGAATATGAAAAGTTTAAGTAACAATGGATATTATGAAGGCGGCGAAGATATGAGTGGCGCCTTTAACGACATTATCCAGCTTATTACGGCGCGTGTCGGATACTCAGATGTTGAAGTTGTCGATGGCATCACCAGTATGACTTCTTCTACTCTGGTAAATGGCGATCCATCAGACTACACATATAAAGTTGTAGATAAAGATGGGAACGATATTACCGATACTGCTTTATCTTACTCTCAAAAGAATGCACACCTTGGAGATCCGACTAATGACAAAGAGGCAGGAAGAGTGATATGGGATCTCGGCGATAATCTGCTCGTCGATGGTGCAACATATTCTGTGAGCTTCATTGTATGGCCGAATCAGGATGCCTATGACTTAGTATCTGACCTAAACAATGACATCCGTAAGTGGAATGAGCTGACTGACATCGAGAAGTCTCAGGTCGTTGGTTCTGGCCCGAATAAAGACCAGGCTCCGTATAGTCTAAGAACTAACACAGAGGCCGGTGTCACATACTATCCTGCTAAGGAAGTTACCAACTCCAACGGAGAGAAGACGCAGACAAAAGGCGAAAAGCAGGAAATCAACCTGATTCCACCTGAGCCGATGGAACTCACAGATTCTAAGGTCAAGATCGAGAAAGTATGGGAAGATGACCTAGACAAGACGCAGTTCGATGACCTTATGGATGAGAATCCTAACTATATTGCCAAATTTACTCTTGATAAAGAAGACTCTCCTTACATTACGGGAATCGAGATCAAACCAGTCAAAGAGGGCAATGAATATAAACGAGTATGGCCTGAACTTGATGATCAGAATCAGGAAGTATGGCATCACATATCTGCAGGACTCATGGTCAGCACACAGGCCGCTGAGGAATCCGGACTCAATGTAGAGGGGTATCCGACTGCGGACTTCAATGGAACTACTTACCACATCCTGGAGACAGGGCGTGACTACAAGTTCGTTGAAGGCACGAGCGATTACCATTTTGAGATGGAGGATAAAGTGTTCCACCCGATGGTCGTCGATGGTGAGTTGATGGATGTTACTTTCAGCGAGCCTGCAACAGTTGAGAATCCTGGTACAGTGGCCTCGATAGAAAACCTCGAAGTTCTGACAGTCAAGAATCAACTGAAAGGTGGTATTCAGATTCGCAAGAAGGTCATGAATACTGTCGGGGAGAATATATCCAATACGGTCAGGAAGAAATTCAATATTCATGTTTCAATGAACAATCCTGACGGCTCTTCGTATGAGACGACACATGACGTAGGTGGATACCGTATCTTCTATGGCACAATGCGCCCGGACAGCGACAAAGATTTTGGCGAAGGAGATGAAGCGACTAAGAACGCTGCCAGAAACAGGAGCAGGCGTTACAGCATCTCTGGAGGCTTCTTCTCTGTGGATCTCTATCCTGATGAGTATATACAGGTAGCGAACGTAGACCGTGGAGTTACATACGTGGTTGATGAAGGACAGGTTCCTACTGGATACCAGAAGGGTGAAATCGAGTACATCGATGATTTCCATGAGATGACTTCCAACACTTCGCATCAGGTGGTTGTCAATAACATCAAAACATCCGACCAGCCAGGTTCTCTTAAGATCAGCAAATCAATCACTGAGAACGGAACAAATAACATCTCTGATGCAATCAAGACAAGACTTGCAGGCGAATACGTATTCACTATCTATACTGATGAGGAATGCAAGGAACCACTGCTTGGCGAAGATGGCACTCCGGTAAAAGTCACACTTACGCTCGGTGCTGACGGACAGACTGTCACAAGTGATGAAATCACGGACCTTGAGCCGGCATACTACTGGATCAAGGAGACACTTCCGACTAACGGCTCGCTACCGGTTGCCAATTCATTAAAGGTCCGAGTAGAGGCAGGTAAGACTGGAGATGCATCACCAGTCGCAGCCTTCGTCAATGACTACGAGACAACCAAAGTTACAGTTACCAAACAATGGAGCGATAGCGGCCACGATAGCGATACAATAACCTTTGCGCTGTATCAGGTAGCTGAGAATAGAAATGGTGATGTCGTAGATGAGCGTGAATACCCTGGGTCATACACGAACACTATCAGGAATGATGGCTCCGTAACCATTGAGAACCTGCCTAAGAAAGGTGCGATAAACGGCGAGGCAGTTACATATAGATACTATGTATCTGAGACTAGCTGGTCGACAGGCTATGTTCCATTTGTTAGCAGTGAAGAAACATCAGATGGAGAAAACTTTACTCTTGATAATGAAGCTCATCAAAATGGCGACAGGGAAATCCCACTGGATGTAACCAAGGTGTGGAAAGACGAAAACGGTAATCCTGTAGCTGGTCATGATAATGATGTTATAACATTTAAATTGATTCAGAAGGCTGCAAGGAGCGAATATGTGCCGGTTGTAATCAATTTCTTGAACGGAAATGGAGGTAACCACAGAAGCGAGACACGGTATGTAAAGAAGAATAGCGTTCTTAATCTATATGTGGAAAGAGAACAGTTACTTAGATATCCAACCATTACTGTGCAATCAAATACTGGCTATTCAGATTCTTGGTCTGTAGGATTTGCAGATTTCTCAAACACCTTTTACATAAATATAGATCAGTCAATGACCATTAATGCAAAACTTTCAAGAGGTGATTGGAACAATTGGAACTACGATATTACGGGTAATGGTATAAAGTCAAGCATCGATGAAGTAATAGCTGCTGGTGGAACAGAAGTATCTGCTGCTGAATACAATTATGAACTTCACAAGAATTCTGTAGAAGGTGCTTTCGACCCTTATGCATCTAATTGGACAGCTCACTTTAGTGATCCAAGTGATTCAGCAAAAGGAACATTGCCATTCTTTAAAAATGTCGATGGTTCATATTACATTTTCGAATATTCCATCGATGAGGTCTCTGTCAATGGCGAGCCTGTTGTAAACAAGGCTACTAATGATACGACTAGCAATATAAGCGGAATCACTGACGACTATCTTGTGAGTGTCGATCAGGCAAGTAATACGATCACCAATCAGGAGAGACCTAAAACCAGCGTGACAGCGACTAAGTCTTGGAAGAAAGCTGATGGCAGCACTGATGCGCCAGCTGATGGAAAGGTCACATTCGAGCTCTATGCTGATGACAGGGCAACAGGTAAGACGATCGAGCTTGATGGTACCGTGGATAGTGATGATTCAGACGCAAAGGCTTCCGGTTACTACGAGTCTGCCACTTGGACGGCTCTGTGGGACAAGCTCCCTAAGTACCGTACGGCAGAGGCAACCACCGAGAATGAGATTAAGTACACGGTCAAGGAAGTTGTAGGATTCTCGCCGTTTGTGAACAAGAATCCTCAGGGTGTTGAGAACGGTGGTACTATCACTAACGAGGAAAGTTCACATTCGCTCAAACTCATCAAGCAGGATCTCGATGACCCAACTGTAAAACTTCAGAATGCGACATTTGATCTCTACAAAATAAAGAATATTGTTCCGAGTGGAAATGTTATCGAGCATGACGGTGACAAGTTAGGCACTCAGTCAACTGATGGCGATGGAGCGGCTATGTTCGAGAACCTGACCGAAGGTTATTATGAGATCAAGGAGACATTATGTCCGACAGGATATGTTAAGGATGATGATTCTACGTTCTACATTCGTGTAGACAAGCAGGGCATTCACCTCATCACAAAGGATATGTCCAAGGCTCCTGAAGAATGGGAAAAGGTTGCGTCTTATCCGGATGGCTTTGTTCTTGAGTTTGCTATAGAGGGCAATGGTGTACCGGCGACGGTAACACTCACCAATGAAAAGGGAGCTGCGCTGCCTAACTCCGGTGGCATCGGTACGACGATCTTCTATGTACTTGGATCGCTTCTCGCTATCGGATGCGCAATAGTTATGATCTCAAGACGCAGACTTCGTAAGAACTATTAAGCTGTAGCGGGAATAGAAACAGATTACGCTCGACCATTTAACTGAATACACAGTCAAGTAAAGGGACCTCGACCGAATTGGCCGAGGTCCTGAATTTATAAGCTATATTTCATACTATATCGCTGACAGGCGCCGAGCTCGCTCTTTTATGATTTGCTTAAGCGAGGCTTTTAATTCATCGTTAAGCGATGAAGCGTCACACATATCCAATGCCCTTGGGCAAGACGATATGACACTCGCTATTAATCGTTCAGCAGTCTTGGCGTTTAGGCCTATGTTCCCTGCCAGCTCGAGGAAGTCAACGCGCTTTATGTTAGACTTCTTGCCATTGAGAGTCAAAGCGGTTTCCTCAGTATCCTCCGGCATCACAGCGTTGACCGGAAGGAGATCATATGCCGGAGAGAGAACAAAATCACGCTTGCCCGGATGCCTCTCGATGAGGGAGAAATTCTTAAGGTGCATATCAGAGTTGCCTGTGGCAAAACATACAACAAGACGGAGAAAGAATTCTGACAGATCAAAACCCACGAGTTCAGAGTGATCTCTAATGATGCTGCCACATCTTTCATAGGATCCGCGGTACTTGTCCTGAGAAAGGCGACCACTGAGTTGACAGAAATCTTCCATAGCATAGACTTCTCCGCCCGCACGATCTACTCTCTTAGTTATATATGCCGGGCTGCCATCCAATTCGATCAGACCATGCGGAACTGTCCGCACACCCATCATTTCAGCTATATCCATGATTAGATCTTCTGCTTCAGGCAATTGGGCAAAATCCTCTGTCTGTGGTTTGAGGATGTACCCTGCCGGGTAGCCGACGATGGTGAGTCTGGATGATGCCTCGTCACTGAGATGAAGCGATAGCTTTTTCTGAACTCCCGGTACCGTAAGACCAAGAGCAGTGCTCTGCCGAGCAAGTTCTTCTAGGGTTTCTTTATTAATATCAAGTTGTGGCAGCTCTCGGGTGCCGAAGAATTCTGCTTTACACCACATGCTCAGCCTCCTTGATAGTGACATCACCTATACAGTCTTTGCAGCAAACCAATAGTAGACCAAATCGGTCGTTTCGGTCGAGTTTCCAGTTCCGAACTGCGACGTCCAGCAGCCAACCCTCAGGTATAAGCCCATCGAAAAACGGGAACAGAGTAGTTGATGAGTACTCTTGCTCGGTGAGAGGCATAGTAATACTGACGGCTGGACTGGATGATCCGTCGAGATATGCGGAATCATATTTAAATGAATAGCCGCTATCTGTTTCACTAAGGATACCGGCAAACTTACCCCTTACATATACATGGGCCTGCCTATAAGCATCACTCATCGTCATCACCTATCCTGCCGGGCACTGCTTCCATGCTGAACATGGCCAGCGCCTGATTGACTTTGTCGAGTCGCACAGTCTCTTTGCCTTGCTCGAGTTCGCGTACGAACCGTAGCCCAAGCCCTGATCTCATTGCGAATTCCTCTTGCGTGAGACCGAGCAGTTTTCTTTGTTCTTTTACATATTTCCCAATCTTATTCATATGCAGATGTTATCACCCCGAAAGGGTATAAATCAAGCAATTTTGGTAAGAATTATACCCTATAGGGTGCATATGCCGCATTACACATGCAAACAGTACCCGAAAGGGTATAAATGACAGCTTGTAAGGGACAAAAATGACGTCAATTATAATGTCAAATAATTAACACGAAAAAATGCAGTTAAATGAATAACAATCGAATTTTTCGGGCCGTTTTGACACTTGGAGTGACAACTCCAAACCTATACTTTTTATGATAATGGACACGTGTTGTCCCTTGAAAAGTAAGAGGTTTGATGAATGAGTTTCCGAGACAAAATTAAAGAACTGATAATATCGATTTTAGACGCTGCCTACAGGCAAAAAAGGATAGTGCTTGCGCTATCTTGTCTTGTCGTATTTATTACTACTTATGCTCTGATTTTACCGGCCTTCACACTCGAAAAAGACGAGGCGCTAAAACAAGGCGGCATCGAGGTAACAAGTACAGAGGATGTTACTGATCAAAATGAACAGGCAGAACAATCACATCAGGCGGAGCAGACTACCGAAGCAAATACAGTTCCTGACACAGATAAAGACGGAGATAACAGTAAAGATAAGGATTTAGATAATAAAACTGACGCTCCAAACAGTGAAAAGCAGGCTGAAGACAGCAAGGATGATCAGGCTTGGAAGGCGCAGTACATCACGAACAGAAAGTCAAAAGGATGGACAGGGTTCAAGGCCAAAGCAGCAAGCAATGCGCAACTTGGCTCTCCGGAGGCAACAAAAACTCTGACGCCTAATCTCAAAGATCCTAGCGACCCTAATAGCGGATGTGACGGCACCTATACTCTTACCTTGTCTGTAAAAGCACCTTCCTCAAGCTCACAGAGCAGCAACAAGGCGAATATTGTTATAGTGTATGACAGCTCGAACAGCATGCATGAGCCTGTTGAAGGAAATGAGTGGGTAAGAGATGACCAGCATGGGACGTATACGCTATATAATGGTAAATACTATCAGTTAGCAAGTTTCGGAACCAACGTAAGAAAAACATTCTCTTTTGTTGATGATAATGGAGTCACGCATACTTTAGGGGCGGATCAAGCGAATTCAGGCATTTATTGTGGTCCCAAATTCAAACCTACCAGAACAAGAATGGATGTCGCGCAAGATTGTGTCAAAGACTTGGCACGAAAGCTGTTAGATAATAATACCGCTTCATCTCCCGACATAGTTGAACTCGCATTTATAGAATATGCCTCTGATGTAACACAGCAAAGATTAAAGACTACTGATCTGAGCACTTTCAACTCGTGGGTCGATCAATGCATAACAAAAATCGAAGAAACTCAGAACGGAGGAGACCTAAGGGGTGGAACAAACTGGGACAAAGCGTTGAAAAAGGCGGATGAGATAGACTTTGAGGATGATGACCCGGTATACATCGTTTTCATCTCAGACGGGAACCCGACAGCAAGGACCACACCAGACGGTATTACCAGTGGAACGCCAGAAGATGACTGGGCCGAATACGATGATGGTAAAAGGATAGGCTCGGGAGGACTGTTTGGAGGTGTAATTCCTGAAGTATATGGAACGGGTAATTCTGACATAAAAGGATATAACTTTAATGCAGCGCTGCGACGCGTTGACGTAATAGTCAATCAGCATGGAAAGACCCTGTACAATATTGGCATCTTCGGTGATGCTGATAGAATGATAAACCTTCAACCTAATGCGGGTTATTTCGATGGTACTGATGAAGAACACATATCGGCAGCTTTCGATGATATAGTAGGCAGCATCTCCAGTCATGTCGGCTACAAGGATGTCCAGGTCACTGATGGTGTTACTAGCATGACTTCAACGGCCATTGTTGGGCATGGCAGAGCCAGCGACTTCACTTACAGGCTCAATGGCGAGGTCGTAACTGAGCAGCAGCCATGGATGACTGCAAGCTTTGATGATCCTGTCAATGATCCGGAACACGGACAGTATGAGTCCGGCAGGCTCCATTGGAATCTCGGTGCTGACTATATCCTTGAGGACGGAGCTACGTATTCTGTCAGCTTTGTCGTATGGCCTAATCAGCATTCATATGATCTTGTTGCGGATCTGAACAATGGGATACAGGACTTTGATGAACTTACTCCGGAAGAACAATCCCAGTTTGATTATGTAAATGGGAAATATGTTCTGAAGACCAATACAGTTGCGAACGCTACTTTCAAGCATTCGGAGACCGGAGCAATAAAGGATATCCCATTGCCTACCCCGGATCCGATGCCACTAACAGGATCCGAGACCAAAATCGAGAAGCAGTGGATAATAGACAGGGATCCAAGCATACTGTACAGCATGCTGTATGACACCAGAGATGATAATAATGATCCGATCGCATACAACATAAAGTTTGATGTACGAGAGGATAATAAGCATTATTTGAATGTCGATCTTCCGGGTGGCTCGACTGTCACAGGCGACACTGTTGAGTATGACTGGGATAAATACGATGACTCAGATATGGTAACATATGAGGGCAAATCATTCAGTACAAGATGGGAAGATGATCTGGCGATTGCCACAGGACTGATGCTAAGCGAAGACCGAATGGATGCCCTTGGACTTGATAAGACCCAGTATCCGTCCGGCACATTCGGCGAGGGAGCTGATGAAAAAAGGTATTACATACTCGACGAAGGGCATGATTATCAGGTCCATGAACCTGATGTGACATTTGAGTTCGACTTTACAGCTCCGGTGTTCCACCCAATGCTGGTAGACGGTGTTTTGCAAAGCGTTAATTTCACGATAAAAGATCAGGAAAGCAATGTTGATAAGGTGGAATTCAACGCAATGACAGCAGAAGAGACCGGCGTATCATCTCTGCATATGGAGAACACCCTACGTGGCTACATCCATCTGAAAAAGAAGGTCGTAGATTCTGCGGGAGTAGTTGATACAGAAGATAAAACAGAGTTTGGGTATGTTGTGACTCTGAACAATGCAGAAGGTCCATTTGAAGGAGATCATATCCCTTGGTATGGAATCGATAGCTTGTTCTACCATGATGAAGATGGGAATTATTATCAGGCAGCAGTAACGAACGGACAGTTAAACCTTACCACTGAGAACGGAGGCCCGTACCCGGCTCAGTGCCCGAACTTTGACCCTAATAAGATCACAGGACAGACCATCACATATACTGTCGAAGGTGTGACCAAAACCGTTGAGATCTTCGGTAATAGAATGGATGCTTCCAATGACGGAAAGGAAGTAACTGCGACATTAAAGATCAATCAGGATCAGACCCTGAATATAGCTAACGTACCTTCGGGAACTACCTATTCTATTTCTGAATCCAGTTCAGACGGATTCGAATTGGTAGGTATAGAAGCCAGTCAGGAAGGAACGACGCAGAACGGCAGCACCATAGAAGGCACTATTGTTCCGAACACTGATAACGATATTACCTATACGAATAGAAAAGCCGTTGGAACGATTCAGCTGACGAAGAAAGTCACTCTTGATGGCAACCCTACCAGTACAACCAAAGTCGATGGAGATTACTATTTCACGATTTTGGACAGCGAAGGAAATCCGGCGGAAGGCAAAATCGACGGTATAGATATAGTTGATGGTAGGGTCAAGATAACAGTAACGAACGGACAGTCTCAGGCAGTTTCCATAACTGACGTTCCAGTTGGAACATATCACATTGTCGAGAGCAAGCCGAATAATGGCTCGGCCCTGAGCGGTATTGAGCCTGCGGATGCGCCTAATATCGATCTGGATGCGAACACTTCCGGGGATGTTGTGGTAGAGACAAGTGAAAGCACCGCAGTCTCATTCACCAACGATAAGTCGTCTGCAACGATAGAAAAGTATATCGATCAGACTGTCAATAAGAAGTGGTTAGATAAGGAAGGAAATGAACTCCCTGAGAGTGACACAGCAAACAAGACCATAAAATACAGAATCACACAGAAGAGAGCGGTAGTACAGGGGCAAGGTGCTATTTATCCTGTCACAGTGAGGCTGCTTAACTATAATGGGACAGAGATCAAAACAGCAACATATTATGTTAAGAAAGGTGCATCACCTAATATCACAGTAACAAAGAGTGACAGTGGGCAAGAAACAGCGATTGCTGTTCAAATTATGCATGGATATTACAATAAGAGGATAGAGGTAAGCCCAGATGTAAATAACAGCTATCGTAGATATCACTTTAGTGGGTTTAATGGAATTTCAGCAGAAAGCCTGATCACAATTAGGCCATCTAGCAATGCTTCAAAGCTATCTGATTTCACTTTTGATACTAGTTATGAAGCTAATAGTCCTGAGCAATACATCAAGGAACTTGACAAGACTGGTTTGAATTATCAGGATTATGCTTCTGCGGAGGTTGCGCTCTCTGCCGCTACAGAGTCCGTGTTGTTCGAGCTTGGTGAAGTTACGTATTCGGCTGAGAATGCAGACTGGACATCTGTCATCAGCAATCTTCCACTGTACAAGCGTGAAGGAAACAATTTCTACGTGTACAAGTACGTTGTAGAGGAGATCGAGGTAGATGGTGAGCCGGTCGATTCAGGTCACTACACCGTAGAGACTACGACGTCTGGCAATACCACAACAATCAAGAACACTGTTGCTGAGGACGCGCCGGAGCTTCCTGCGGCAGGCGGTATCGGAACTACGATATTCTACATTCTCGGATCATTACTCACGATTGGATGCGCGGTAGCTATGATCTCAAGGCGCAGGCTACGCAAGCACTGAAGCCTATATAGTTACTGATTGAATAACAGGACGATGATTCAATAATCAATAATGGAATCATGAACTAAAAACGACCGGGCCACTCTGAGGAGACCCGGTCGTTATGCAAAAGAATCATTTCTCGCTGAGTTTAAGGCATAGGCGCACGTAGAGCCGCTGCTCGGGTGTATCAAGCGAAACATATTTTCTGATGTGCTCGAGCCTGTGCGACATGGTGCTCCTGTGGATGAACAGCTCAGCGGCCGCCCTGGACGCGTTACATTCATTATCAAGATAAACCCGGAGTGTCTCTAAGAGCTCCGGCTTTTTTTCGAGCTCTTCAAACTCATCGGACTTGAGTAGGCTTAGGTCGAATTGCTCAAGGATCGCGCTTGTCATTACATTCAGGATCTCATCTTCGAAGACATGCACAGCCCCGGTTGATGCTTCCTCAGAACTGTATCCCTCGTTAAGAATGGCCTTTGCCTGAGCCAGATACTGATCGAGGCGATTCAGCGTATGCGATGGTCTGCTGACGCCTGCATTCAAGTCGAATCTATCACACATCTCACGGAAGATAAGTCTGTTGGTATCGTTTGTATTGACATCATACATGATGAACATTATGAGTTCTGACTGCGAAGCGAAGCAGAAACACATATCGAAGGTCTCTTCGAACTGATCGGCGATGTAATTCGTAGGGACATCACCGCTGTTGTAGATGAAAATGCACCTTCCTCGCAGCTCTTTGTTGTGACCGAGGACATCCCCGATCCATGAGCGGCAGCGGTCTTTCTCCAAACGGCTGATAGACTCCCCGTTGAGAAGACGATGTATGAGCGTACGTATGCTGTCTGAATGAGCTTCAGGCGTTTTTATAGAGCCCATGATGTGGCGGCATGCCTGCGCAAAGATGCCAAACAGATCCTTATCAAGGTCTGTGAAAGATTTGCCGTAATCGCTGAGAGCGCAGCAACCGAGATAAGTGTGATCGGCGATCAGGTTGATGCAGTAGTTGTGAGTCAGTCTGCCATTGTACATGACGTCTACTGTGAACGGTTCTTCTGATGACAGATCGGGCAGATTCCCGGAAAGAGACTGAAGGGCCAGTTCCGGAGGTACCGACTGATACTCGGTACCCAGATCGAAAGTTGCCGGCATACCATTGGCTTCTTCCTTTTGTTCAGAATATGCCAGAACGTTGAGCTTGTCCCCTACGACAACCATAAGATGTGGAATTACCGGGAGAGTGACTTTTATCAGATCGCTTATGCGGCTTCGGTTGCTGTCGCTTTCGATGATCCGTTGGATAGAAGCCGCCCAATCCTTCATTCTGATAAACAATGACTGCAGCTCGAGATAAAGACTGATGATGTCAGTCTCGGGTTCTTCGATGTTGAGCACTACATTTCCTATTTCGAATTTTGAGCCTGAAAAGTCCCCGATCAGAATGATGCTGTCATTAGGAGTGTAATCGGCGGGATCAGGCATGCGGTCCGCAAGTATCAGGAGAGAGCTATCCTTGGGGTGATCAGCGTCTCCGTATCTGACTATAACGCCCGGGAGCCTGTCATCAGGCTCATCTCCAAGGCTGTGGATTACATATTTTTCTTTCAGATAATCGTACAAAACACGGGTCGTGATCATAAGTCAATAAGCCCTTTCCCTAATGCATATTAGTTCCGCTTTTTGTTGCATTACACCCGATTTATTATCACTTGTTAGCGGATATGGTTGACATTCTGCAAGTGTTAGAATGAATCGAATAAGTGCAACATTTTGCACACATTGTATAGATGTGCTAGTAAACAGAAGTGTCAATTTAGGAAATCAGGTGCGTTTTGCTGATCAAACTATTAGAAATCCTCGATAAACTCACTAAATACAAGGCTTACATCATGAGCCTTGCTGTCGTTGTAGTGTTTATAGTCACTTACATTTTGGTGCTTCCTGCCTTTACATTGACTGGAACGGAAGCGAAGGAAGCCGGCGGTATCGATGTGCCTGATTCTCAGATCGTTGCGGAAGAAGGCGCAGATTCAGAAGCGATCACAGATATAGTGGAGACCCTGGATCTGCAAGTGAATGAAAATACTGCAGAGAATGAAAGTGAAACCAAGACTACAAACTCTGCAACTAAGGTAAAGGTGTCAAAGGCACCGGCACTTAAGGCGAACTCGGTAGATTTGACTAATGCTATAAACCTTACAGATTATCTCGATAGCGCGAAGCTCGTGGTGGATGGGCAAGAGATCAGCTCGCCGTGGACTGTTGTCGACGGAACTAAATATGACCTCAGGCTTCAATTCAAAGAGGACACTGATCGTCCGTTCCCTAATGACGATACTCCAATGTACTACCGGATCCCGGACGGTATCGATCTTGGTGATACGGCCTTCACACAGACTTTCACCATTGGTTCCGGCGCTGATGCGGTCAACGGAAATGTGTGGACTTATGACCCTGAGACCAAGACTATAGCGGTGGTTTTCAATACACAGGATCCCAACTTTCCTAAGATGGTTACCGCTGATGATGCAAACTTTTATCTTGATATAGAAGCGGAGATAGACAGCCAAAAGGATGAGATAGAGTTTAGTGACACTGTTAAAGTTGATGTTGTAGACGGGACTCCTCATGACTTTAATATCACAAAGGCCGGTACATATAACCATAGCAACGGCACGGTCGATTACGTAGTCAGAGTAACATCCACCGGCACCAACAAAAATGTCATTGTCACGGATACAATCACCGGAACGGCACTCCATCTGATACAACCCGTAAAGATCACAGGAAATACTACCAGCAGCTCTTCAGATATCACGACGGCCTATGACGGCGACAGCTTTACTACGACCATTCCTGAAATGAGGGACGGCGAGGTAATAACTATTCGCTACAGCGCTTCTATAGACTACAACGAACTAGATGCTAACCATGGTACAGTCGATCAGACAAAGAATAATGTCGATGTTTCTTCGGGGAACGCTCATGACAGCGTGACTACTGATGTACACAACAAGATTGATTTCTCGCCTGTAACAAAATCCGCAGGCAGAGTGGCAACTGACGGCAATAAGCGGACCATCCCATGGACTTTAACTGTCAACAACGATCCTAAAGTGGCTATGGGTGGTAAGACTGTCACAGATGAGATAGGTACTTCTTCACGGAGCTTCATGAAGTATTCGGGTGATGGAATCAAAGTCGTCGTCACTGATGCAAATGGCGCTCCGGTCAGGACGGATAACATCGGCTGGGATGATCTGACATCCCACTCGGATTCCTCATGGACTTATACAATACCAGAGACAGATACCGAGCCTTACAAGTACGTGATCACTTATGAGACCGAAGCGGATATGACCGGCCACATCACTGATGCCGATGTCAGCAATACTGCGGGTACGGAATATGATAGTGATGGCGATACGCAGCATGTGGATGCAGGCGAGGACGAGGTCACTATCAAGAAAAGAGCGCTCGAAGTCACAAGCCAGTATATAACTTGGGAGTCGACATTTACTGTCCCTAAGAATGGCCTTGATGAGGCTGTGTTCACGGATACATATCCGAGATCATATTTGTTCCACCGTGATACTCTTGGCGAGATCACTGTTGATGAATCGACCTTGCTCCCGACAGAGAGATATACTATCGATACTTCGAATTCGCGTTACGCGATAATAACTTTCGAGAAGCAAGTAGGTGGACAGTGGGTACCTGGTCTTCAGGCAACAGACGTAGAGAGAACTATCAAGATCAACATCAAGACCAACAATGATCAGGACTGGGTCAGTGACGGAGCAGATAACGCGCTTCTCAGACCGCATACTAATAACGTTTCGCTGAAAGTAAAGGATGAAGAGGTCACGGCATCTGACTTCGGGGAACCTACTGTTCAGAAACTCACTAAGGATGCTGAGCAAGTGGGGACCGTGAAGAAAGATGGCGAGGACTACCCTGTGTTCAAATATACATTGCACCTTACGGGAGTGAACAGTGACTCCATTACGATCGCAGACTCCTTTGATTCGCATCTGAGGTTTTATGGTGTGAGTGAGACTCCGCATCCGGATGGTTACAGCGAACAATATGATCAGAGGATCGTTGGAGGAGATATTTTAAATTACTTTTTTGGCGAGGTGTTTGCTCCTTATAAACGCGGCAATGCAGTAGTTAATCCATCTGTAACCGGTAACTCGATGACTTTCGATATCAATAATGTGCCTAAGAATGGCAGTGAGTATTATCCGGTATATGAGCTGGTCTACTACATGGTCGTCAAAGACAAAGAAAGTATGAAGGATGTCGCGCAGACATCGCTCAGCAACAATTGCTACTATAACTTTGACAACACTGCCGGATGGAGCGGACTCACTGATGATGCGCGGGTACACTACCTCGCTTATCCGATGAGCAAGAAGGCCGCAGGTAACGCCAACCAGGCGAATGACTTTACCGACACATTTACCATAGTACTGAACCCTAACGCTATCAGGCTCAATAACGGAGAGGATATAAAGGTAGAGGACACGTTGACCAATCTCAATGTGGATTTCAGTACCATCAATATCACGATGGATCCTCCGCGGGACGATTACGATGTCGACTGGACTTTCAGCGATAATGTCGGCACATTCTGGATCCCTGATGAGACCAAAGTGACGATTACCTATCAGGCTCAGGTAGTTGGCGAAGCAGGCGAGCGCGTTGCTTACTCGAATACAGCTCGCATGCTGAGTTACCACTCGACAGATGGCAAAACGGTGACTATCACCGGCAGAGGCGGCGGCGGATACAGCCCGAATTATCATGTCCGCCTGTTCAAGTACGAGAATAATACGATGAACAAACCGCTCGCGGGAGCATCATTCCAGCTGTACAACGAGAATCGTGAGCTGATGACATATCAGAAGGATTCGAATACCTACGATCCAAACCAGCCTATATCTCACACCAATCATAAGATTGGCGACCCTGTGACATTCACGACCGACAGCAACGGCTACACGGATATCCGCCTGTATGGTGACGATCAGGATGGACTTACGCTGGGCTGGATGACTGATTACTATCTGTACGAAACAGTCGTGCCGGAGGGATATGAGAAAGAGGACATCTACTGGCATTTCAAGATCGGCACTACAGACAGCTCCGACCTCGTAAACCACATTTACACATTCCACAGTGGCGGCATCCTCAAGGTGTCGAATGAGTCTAAGGGAGGCCTTGTCATTGAGAAGTCATTTGATGGCAATGCGGTATCGGACGCAGACAAGAACAAGATCAGCTTCATTGTCACAGGTGTTGATGCCAGCGGAGAGACGATATACAGCCGCACTATCGGATACAGTGAATTCAGCGGAGGACAATATCATTTAAAATCTGACCGCGTAACACCGGAGACTACTTTTACGGTAGTGGAGACGAATGCCGATGTTGAAGGATATACACGTACGACAACGGTCAAAGTGGATGAATCGGGTCAGTCACATTCCGATCAGAGCAGAGTGGTATTTACTCAGGGCGATCTTGATAACAATACCGAGCACACGATAAGCTACGACAACAGCTACGATCTTGGCAGCGGTATAGTGCTCAGCAAGGTCGACAGTATTACAAGGGCTCTGCTACCGGGAGCGACATTCAGTCTTGAAAGATATAGAAGTAGCTGGGTCTCTTCAAGATGGGAATCTGTCGAACTTGATCAGCCGACTACAGGCAGTGAAGGGCAGATCGTATTCAAGTCATCCGGAACCAATAAGATCAGCACGAGTACACTGTACAGGCTCAAGGAGACACAGGCGCCGACAGGCTATAAGGAGCCTGCGGATGACAACTACGTGTATTTCTATTGGTATTCCGGAAGCAAACCAAGTAGCAGCAACTGGAACTACGGAAGCGTTGCGCCATATGACAAAGTCAAATTCATCAGGAGCAGTAGTGGCTCGGTTGGAGAGATAGAGGTAGAGAATACCCCGGAAGAGGTCACCGTTACTCAGGGCCTTGAGATCAACAAGTCGTGGATCACCAGCGAAGGCGGTACGCCGGACGCACAAGATGTTGCCAATTATACAGCTACATTCAAAGTATACCGAAAAGCTGTCGACTCGGATCCTGGCGATAACTGGCTGATACCTCTCGATAATGCTGCAGCGTCTCAGGAAGGATGGACTTCTGTGGGAACGTATACGATAGCGTCTGACGTACACGGAGCATCAGCCTCGAAAGGAGCAATGGGTGCTCCGGTATTCGGAGAATGGTCTGTCAGCCTGAGAGATCTGCCCGTCAGCAAGTATGATCCTGATGACCCACAAGCGGGCGAATACTATGTGTACAAAGTAGTCGAAGAGAGTGTAAAGCGAAGCGGAGATACTCAGGAAAGTGCTTCTACATTCGATCCGGATTATACCATCGGCGAAGGAAGGGTCGATGTCACCAATACTCTGCAGAATGAAGACTCCTACGAACTGCCTCACACTGGCGGAATAGGTACAGCTGTCTTCTACATTATCGGATTGCTGCTTATACTAGGCTGTACAGCTATTCTGATATTCCAGAGGCGGTCACGCGGTGAGAAGTAAGATGCAGGAAAGCCTGCAGGCATAATAAAGCGCACTGAGAGAGTCCATGTGATGGTCTCTCTTTTTGTTGCAAATTTGAAAAAGAAAAACCTAAATGATTCCTGTTTCGTTTATTGCTATTGACATATAGATTGACAGCAAAGTCGCTACAATATCTCTGTATGTACAAAATTACATTTAAATTAAATGGTAGATGGGAGAAAGATTAAATGAAAAAGAATCATGCTTTAAAAAGATGGGTTGTTTTTCTTCTTTGCATCACTATGGTAATCACTTGTACTCCTACGATGACGTTGGCGTACGGAAGCGATCTTGATGCCGGTGCCTTGGAAGTTTCCAAGTCGGCCGATGAAGAACATCCTCAGGGATCCGGCGTCGATATGCAGGATCCCGGGGACACTGATGAAGATAAAGACTCAGAGACAGAAGAGGCAGATCCAAGTGTCGAATCGGATGAATCTGCAGCGGCAGATCTGAGTACCGAGCCGGAAAAGCCTGTAGAGACAGAGGATCAGGCAGACGCAAATAGAGACTTACAGGAGCCTGATACACCTGAGTCTGCGCAAAAGGAAACTCCTTCAGGAGACAGCGGGGATGGATCAAAGCCGGTAAAGGCAATAAAACAGAAGAAGGCTGCGCTTTCAGATAAAAAAGAAGCCCCAACCACATATGTTGTTTTCAGATACAAGACCAGCAGAACGAACATAGCACAGATCCGTGTGCCGGCAGCAATCGGTGATTACATAAAGGTACCGGGTGTTCCGTCTGGCGTTCCCGCTAAAGCAACGGGAAAAGAACTCAATGAAAAGTATTATGAAAATGATGTACCGCTTATAGATGATAAAACATATTATTTTGGGTGGTATCAGAACGGAGGCGGCAGCTACCTTACACCCGGATCATACAGAAAAGTAACGGAATTCGATATCCAATATGGATATGGTGAAGATAGAGGGTATCATAACTATCACCCAACAGGAAGCAGCACCATCGGTGAAGACGGCGACAAGTTGAGTTATGATGCAAACGGTGGCACTGGTACAATGAGCCCAACTGAAGGTGCACCGGGCGCGACCATACAGGTAGCAGCGAATGGCTTTACTTATGGAAAACGTCCTTTCGAAGGCTGGAACACTAAGCAGGATGGTACGGGTAAAAACTATGATCCGGGAAATAATTATACGCTCAGATCCAAAGTTGACGACATTCTGTATGCACAGTGGGGAAAAGAGCCTGCCCCTGAGACATACAAAGTTTCTTATACTGTTGAGGGAAACGGCAGCGTAGATCTAGCTGAAGAAACAGATGAAAAGAACAGCTGCGAGGCTATCAGTGGTTCGACTGCGACAGCAGATGCAGGATATGCATTTGATGGCTGGTTCAAGGGCGGCGAGAAGATCTCTGATGCATCTAAGCTGAGTGCGGAGATAGCTCAGGCCAAGCTTAACAAGGATGGCGAGCTGTTTGCAGATACAACATATACAGCTCATTTTGCAGAGGATAATAACAACGACGGCATCCCTGACAAGTACCAGAAGAAGGTCACATTCAACGTAGTGAACGGCGAGTGGAACGACGGCGGAGCTGCTTCACAGACTGTCTATGTGACACTTGTCGACAAGGACGGCAACTGGTCTGAGACCGGCAGCGCGACACTTGCAGACGTGGCTATCCCTGCAGCGGGCAGCAAGCCTGCAGAAGGCTACAAGGCCGGAAGCTGGGACAAAGAGCCAAAGGCAAGCGACGTCATCACTGAAGACAAAGATTATACATATACATACGCTGCCAAGGATAAGATCACTGCAACAGTCATATTCAAAGTCGTCAACGGTAAGTGGAACGATAAAACGGATGCTGACAAGACAGTGTCTCTCGAAGCATTCGAGGACGGCACACTAAAGCTTGCTGCTGATCAGATCCCTGCAGTCGGAAACGAGCCTTCCACAGGCTATATGGCAGGCAAGTGGGATAAAACACCTGCAGCGGGAACCGAGTTTGAAAAGGACTCGACTACCATATACACATACACATATGTCAAGGACGAGAACGGCGGCGGCCCTGAGGGCGACGAGCCGGACGGCATCCCTGATGAAAAAGAGATCATCGTCAAGTACACAGCGTCGGCAGGCGGATCGATCGATGCTTCAACAGTCGGCAATGGCGGCAAGTCTTATTATGTCGTAGAACTCACAGAAGACGACAAGACAGACGACGGTTATGTGGCCTCGAGCCTCAAGACCAAGAACGTAACAGCGAAGCCGAATAAAGACTACGCGCTCGACTTCTGGTCTACAGAGGGAAAAGATAACCAGAAGACCAGTGTATATGACTTCAGCAATGTGAAGGGCGGAACAACGCTCACGATCACAGCCAACTTTGCAGAAGACAAGGTAGGCGGCGGTCCTGAGGGCGACAAGCCTGATGACATCCCAGACAAGTACCAGAAAAAGGTCACATTCAATGTAGTGAACGGTGAGTGGAACGACGGCGGATCTGCTTCTCAGACTGTCTATGTGACACTTGTAGACAAGGACGGCAACTGGTCTGAGACCGGCAGCGCGACACTTGCAGACGTGGCTATCCCTGCAGCGGGCAGCAAGCCTGCAGAAGGCTACAAGGCCGGCAGCTGGGACAAAGAGCCTAAGGCGAGCGACGTCATAACTGAAGACAAAGAGTATACATATACATACGCTGAGGAAGAGCAGCCTGAACCACAGCCTGCGACTATCACTATCACATGGTATGATGATGACGAGTCTACGAAGCTCGATGAAAAGACTTTCCAAGAAGGTGAGACAGAGCCAACTACAGCAGTCGTACCAACTAAGGCAGCTGATGATGACTATACATATTCTTTCAAAGAATGGAAGAAGAGTGATGAGTCCACAGCTACACACATCATATATGTAGCTGTATATGACAGGACTGCACGTGAGCAGGTCGATCCTACACCGACACCTACTCCAACACCAACGCCGACTCCTACTCCAACACCAACGCCAACACCGCAGCCTGATGATGACGATGATGACGATCCAACTCCATCGCCAGCTCCGAGCCCACTCCCTGACAATGACGGCAGCAATGGAAATAATGGTGGCGGCAACACGAACAACGGAGGCACAAACAACGGCGGAGGTAACAGAAATAACGGCGGCAATGCGAACAACGGCGGTGCAGCAGCCACCCCTGCGGCATCAGGAACAGCACAGCCTGCTACTATAGCCGAAGAGCCTGTACCACAGGCAGAGCCTGAAACGACGATAGAAGAACCTGATGTACCTAAGGCAGAGTCGGAAGGTGCATGGGCGCTTCTCAACCTCATTGCAGCTGCATTGGCAACCGTCGGTGCAGGTGTGGCAGCCTTCCGCAAGAAGGAAGATGAGGACGATGACGAGCATGCGGATGAAGATGAAGAAGAGGATAACAGAGGCCGTAAGATGACTACTGCCAAAATCGTAGGCGGAGTTGCGGCTGTAGCTTCCATCATTACATTCATCTTGACAGAGGACATGAGTCTGCCAATGATTCTCGTCGATAAGTGGACATTGCTCATGGCGATTCTCTTTGGCGGTCAGATCGCTACCGCAGTAGTCAACAAGAAAGCTGCAGAAGCGGAGGATGACGAAGAGGAATAGTCGTTGATCAACACACAACTAGCTAATAGGGTACCCCAAGACCGATTTGGTCCTGGGGTACCGCTTTTTGTTGCAAATATACCTAATTGTGACAGTATAGTTGACCGCTACCGACCTATACTATAAATGAGTACGAATGTAAATTTTGCGGACATAGTCAAAATGTCGGATTTTACAAAGGGGAATTCGTACAGTCTGTCGCGATGGTTCTCTTGCGACTAAGGGTATTGGGATTTATAGAGAATTGCGGGGATATATATAATGGATTTTTTGAAGAAGGTGTATGAGGCAATGGCCAGACGGCGAGGCACTATAATTGCGTTAGCCGCTGTTGTTGTGTTCATCACAACTTATGTCCTGATATTGCCGGCATTTACTCTAGAGAAAGATGAAGCGACTGAGCAGGGTGGTATCGATGTCCCGGCCACAGAGGAAATCGTTGATGTGGGCGAGACATCCGAAAGCTTTGTAGAAGTTGCAAGTGAAGTTGCGACCGAAGATACAACCGAAGCCACAAATAAAGAAGTGGCTTCAGATGAGTCTGAAATAGACACAACTCTCAAAGACGAGCCTAAAGAGGTTGCCCTTAAAAAAGATACTGGCTCAGCCATTAACACAGGCGGCAATGACGCTGCCACTGATCCGCTCGCTTTCGAGGGCGAGGGATTTAACGTTTCTGTAAATGATACAAACTCTATCCTCCCTGATAACACAAGTCTTAATGTAAGGCCTATCGATCCCGATCTGGATAAAAAAGAATATAAGCAGCTGAAGAAGGAGGCGTTGGAAGCGGTCCGCGAAGAAAGCGGCGATAAGAAGGCAAGTGTAGGCTTTGCTCACTTCTATGATCTTACCCTTCAGGCGAACGGCCACGATATCGAGCCGAAAGATACTGTCAGCGTCAAGATTGAGTATGACCGCGATCTCCAGAAGGAGCTGAAGATCGACGACGCGGAGAATGTCCGCATCGTACATTTTGCTGTGGATTCTAAGACCGGTGAGGCCACTCCTGAGGTCTTGGATACCAAGGCGACAGAGATAAATACCAAGCGAGACAAAGTGACAGACGCCACATTCGACGCCGACTCATTTAGCGTTTACGCGGTCGTGTATACCGTCGATTTCCACTACGATGTCGATGGTGAAAAATACGATACGAGCATACATGGAGGAGATTGCATCACACTCAGACAGCTTGTCGAAGCGATGAAGGTCATCGAGGATGACTCTGCGACAGAGGAGAACGAGATCGATCTCTTAATGGACGAGGTCAAGACAGTCAAATTCAGTGATTCTGAACTGATTGACGTGAGCAAGGTCGATGAGGACACAACAGTCGGAGCACTTAAAGAAGCGCGTGGTTTAGAATGCGTGTACTCGGATGACCTTGATGAGAATGACATCGCGAGCATCAATGCCCGCGCACTCAAGGCAGGCGACTGGGCACTCGTGTCCCTCAAGCCGTTTAACACCGATGAGACCTTGATAGTCACCATGAACAACGGCGACGAGTTCACCATCAAAGTCACAGACGGACAGATCAACGGCGAACTTACGAGCGGAGGCAAGTACCTGATCTACTACACCAGCGGGAACTACCACTATGTACTTAAGAATGACGGGACATATACGAGAGTAGCTACCAGCAATGAAACCCAGCTAGATAGTCTCGGCGACGAATACCTGTGGCAGTTCGACAATTATGAATACTATGGTGAGGAGTACTCGCTTGTACATAATGGGACAACTTATCTGACTCTCGATGGATCTGGAGTAGGAGTTATCTCAAATGCGCCGGTAGAAGTTTACATTGAACCATATGATGGCGGAGGCTTCAGAGTCTGGGGTGAGGAATGGGTCAGTACAGGATGGTTCACTGGTTATTATCTTAACCATTATCTGTCATTTAGGAACGACATTTTTGGACTAACTGACAATGCAAATAGCAACACAAGAATCAAGCTCTGGGAACAGAAGGGGAGGCCGTACTACTTCACCGTTAAAACTCAATACAATAATGTGTATAGAGGCACTGTTTCCGGAAGAGATGCGAGTAATATTCAACAGAACAATGAAGCATCGTTCATTGGCATTACAAATCAGGATAAAACTAATAAAAACACAATTACAGCAACTCCTGGGCAGGGTTATAGATTCAAAGAATGGAGACTCGGGGATGAAGTGGTTTCTACCAATCCTACAATTAATGCTAAAGGTCTGACGTTCCCAGAGGATAACATGATCCTGACGGCTGTGTTCGAGAAGATTCCTAATACGCCGGGATTCCCAGACTACTCCGACCTCATAGACGAATGGAAAGAGCAGAATCTTAATACCAAGATCAATATGGATAAAACTGCGCAGGTCTATGATTATGACAACCGCATCTATGAGGTTGACTTGTCAGCATCTGCCGCGGCCAAGGCAATAACAAGGGACATCCAACTGGCGTTCGTAACAGACGTTTCCAGATCTATGTACTTCCCAGCAGAGTTGGGGTCACCAATAACTTACCATAATACCAAAGCACCTGGTACTGTAAGTGGGTACAATGAGGCCAAGGATTTTGTTGTGAAAAGATTGGATTATTATAGGGGTCAGAATTGGGCTCAGACTCATTCTGCTGATGGTGATGATGTTTATTATCTGATTGCTGATCCGGCAGGAAAGTCAACGGTCTATGCAGTTCGCAGGGATAATGTTAATAATAAATGGATGTATATTGACGCATCATATGATGTAACACGTTACCCGAAGAAAGGTGCTACTCAAACAAGCCAATGGGAAGTGTATAAAGATAATGGAGATAAAGCGGGGTGGAAGGTTCTTTCTGAAAAGATAACTTTCTCTGATGGGCACCTCAAACTTGAGGGATATGATCTTGATGGTAATATCTATGTTGCTAAGGACGTCCGCTACAGACTGGATTATCTGCAACAGGCAGTAGATATTGCCAGTGATGTAGTGTACGCGGTGAATAAGGATGCGGAGGTCGGTATCGTTACCTTTGCAGGTGAAGCCAATGATCCTGCAGGCCTATTTGGAAAGAGCGAATATGGTCAATTACTTACTGAACTCAACAAGATTTCACCGGAAGGCGGTACCAACCAGAAAGCGGGTCTTGATAATGCCAAGCAATTCTGGAATACTGCATCAGATGTTAATCATGAGAGAGCGGTAATACTGATCACTGATGGTGCGCCTAACCCTAAGACGGGTTCACTGGACTGGAGTCAGATAGCTGCATCTGCTGGTGAACTGAAGAGCCAAAAGAGTGCGACTGTCCATACTGTTGGCCTGAGTATTGATGATGTTGCAGGAGCTGGAGCGGGCCTTGAGCAGACGGCAAACAGAGGTGGCGGTACTTTCAGCTCTGCCAAGAATGGACGTGAACTGGTAAAGAGCGTTCTTGATATAGTTTCAACATATCTCAAGGATGTCAATTACAAGGGGACTCTTCAGGATGACGTTGACCCTGCATTTTACCCTGTGGATAAGAATGGAGAGCCAATCAAGCCGGGATACTATGATGATAATGGAAATCCTCTGACTCAGACGCAGGTTATCGAATACAATGAGAAAGGTTGGGCCTACAGTCAGTGGCTCATAAACCCTACGGATAACAGCTGGACAGTGAGATGGAATAATCTGGCATTTGGTAGGGGCACTAATAGTAGTCCGACAACGCACAAGAAAATATATGTCAAAGCCCGCGAGGACTTCATGGGCGGCAACAATATCAGCACAAATAATGAGGATGCTATTGCCTTTGCGACCAAGTTCGTTGATGCGAATAACAAAGAAGGTCCGCTTGATGAAATAAGGGAATCTAAGGCAGAGACGCCTCATGTCAATGTCGACGAGCTGCATTTCAGCAGCCACAAGACTGAATGGACGGTTTATCTTGGCACTGATGTCAAGCCTGAGGATCAGCTCAAAGCTCTATGGGATAACATCGAGATCAAGCAGGTCGTAAAGAAGGGCGGTACTTTGCCTGCGCAAGACGAGCAGCCTGCCGATGTCTCCATGATAAGCGGCAAGGATAAAATGTACTACAATCACAGCAACTCTGTGAATGGAAACGATACTGCTGCGCCTACACAAGATGAGAACCCTGCAAACCGCGCATGTGACAAGCTGCCGCTCAGTCACTATGGGCTCGATGGATACTATAATGATCTTCTTGATGCGATCAAGAGTGGGAACAATTACGCCAGCCCTGAGATTCCATACAATAAATACGGACATGAGGCTGGCCACTTCAAGATTACTGCCGAGAAGATTCTTGACAGTCATGTGACGGATGCTAAAAATAAGGCTCCAGGTCAGCATACGACTGACTACGCTGTTTCGCCTGCAGAGACCTACAAGATAATGGTTCAGTACATACCAAAGACAACAGAGGTGCACGCGGCGACGGCTTATGAACATACAACTCCGGGCGGGTCTGCAGGCAAGATTACAAATCCACAGAACAACGAGGATAAGTCTGTCAGTGAGAACAGGCACGTCATCAACGTTATCAAGAGAGGGCTGACTATCAAGAAGGTCGATCCGACCAGCGGCACCGATAGACCTCTTAGTGGAGCGAAGTTTGGGCTTTACCGCAAGCCTCTTGCCGGAGAGAGCGAGGCTGCCGTGAGCGCTATAGGAGCAGGATCGTATTACAAGGTCACAACTCTTACTACTAATGGCAGCGGGCTTGCATCGTTACCAAGTACTTTGCAGGAACTCAAACTTCTTGCGGCTGGTGAGCATTACTATCTTGTCGAGGAAACTCCTCCGGCTGGTTACAAGCCACTGAGTTCTCCTGTACAGTTCGATCTGGATGTGACACCGGGAACAGAAGCTAAGCCGTACGAAGCTACGGAAAACATCACCAACCTTATCAATATAGGCGAAGTCACATCAGGACAGTCAACGAGCGGTACCAACCCGATTGCGAATATTTCACTGAGCAGCACTGTTGCCAACGTTGTAGACCTCAGTGATGGCAACCTCGGAATAAGGATCATCAATAGATCGGCCGGCGTTGATATATCGATCATCAAGAACAACGACAAAGGACAGTCTATCGGAGGCGCTGTGTTCAAGCTTGTCAACGGTCAGCAGATCGTGCCGGTCGCCGCGTCGGGTGATGGGGTAACAGTTACAGCCAAGACATCGGGTCAGACTGTAACGATCAGTGACAACACCTTCACGATTCCTGAAGGCGGTGTCCTGATCGACAACCTCCCGCCGAGCGATCAACCTTACTACATAGTTGAGGTCGCTCCGCCTGAAGGATATGTTATCATCGACGATCAGCCGGCTCATTTCAAGATCACAGCTGGGGATGTCACTGATGTAGAGAAACTCGATGGCGTTGGGTACACTTCTTCTGACCGTACATTCACCGTTCCGAATGAACCGGGCGCGGAACTGCCTAACGCAGGCGGTATTGGTACCACAATATTCTACGTTCTCGGCTCGCTGCTTGTACTTGTGTGTGCTGTGGTGCTAATATCACGTAGAAGGATGCGAGATAATTAGAGAAGAGTATGAGCAGAACAGAAAGACACGCGATGAGAAACGGTAATGGCAACGAGCCGGATAAGAAAACAGGCAAGCTGCCACTGCTGGGCAAATTCCTGGCCTTTGTAGGAGGCTTGGTGATGGCGGTCGTCATATTGCTGAGCCTGGTTCTGGCGGCGCCAAGGCTGGCGGGCATGAGGTCCTATGTGGTCATCAGCGGAAGTATGGAACCAAGCATACCGGTGGGCAGCATCGTGTATTCCAAGTTAGCAGACCCTGAGACGCTGGAGAAGGGTGATGTCATAGTTTTTTATAGCAGTGATGCCACGACCGGAGGCGGCGCGGAAGGCGTAATTCCGATCACCCACAGAGTTGTGGAAAACGATCCTGCCAGCGGTGAGATCATCACAAAAGGTGATGCCAATGCGGACAACGATCTTTCGCCTGTCACATATTACAACGTGGAGGGCAAAGTTATCTTCCACATTCCGAGGCTTGGCTATCTGGCGGCTCCTCTGTCCACTGTGATGGGCAAGGTTGCAGCGGCGCTGATACTTCTTGCAGGATACTTCCTGATCGAAGCAGGCAATTCTCTCCGCAGTAGAAGATAGATGCGCAAAGCGTAGAATGCCAAAATCAATCAAAACTGTTTACGCTAGGCGGCTTCTCAGATGGGAGGCCGCTTTTGTATAGCTTGGAATTCTTTACTCGTGGCGGGCAAAATGTGGTAGAATCAGCGTGCATGTTTTGTGCGCGGAATCTTTACAAGACGAAACGAGCGCACGATAGGGGCAGAAACCCAAATTAGTAAAACGAAAGAAACAGTAAGAAAGACAATGATAGGTGTTATAGATGTGGGTGGCGGCATGAGAGCCGCGTATGGTGCCGGTGTTTTCGACTGGTGCATGGACAACGGGATCAAATTCGATTATTGCGTGGGCATTTCTGCCGGCAGCGCTAATGTGGTGTCGTATCTCGCCGGTCAGCGCGGGCGCAATTACGTTTTCTATACCGAATACGACATGCGCGATGAGTGCATGAGTTTCAAGAATTATGTGAAGACTCGTAACTTCGTGGATCTCGAATATGCCTATGGCGAACTATCAAACGAAGGCGGCGAGTACCCGCTCGATTTCAAAGCGGCGCTTGAGAACCCTGCTGCTTTCAAGATCGTTGCGACCAATGCGCTCACGGGCAAGCCGCATTACTTCAACAAGTCCGACATGAAGCAAAACGATTACGGAGCGATCAAGGCATCGAGCTGTGTGCCGGGTGTCAATCAGGCGTACTATGTAGGCGGAGTGCCATACTATGATGGTGGCATGGCCGATCCAATTCCTATCGAGAAATGCTTCGAGGCCGGATGCGATAAGGTAGTTCTGATCCTGACACGTCCAAAAGATTACGAGAGGGATCCGGGTGCTGCCAAGGACAAACTCGCGGCGAAGATGATCGAGGGTAAATATCCGGAGGCTGCCCGCGCTATGACCAAGCGCGCGATCACATACAACACAGAGCTCTGGCTCGCCAAGAAATACGAGGAACAGGGCAAGGTGCTCATAGTCGCACCCGATGACATAGGGGATATGAAGACACTTAAGAGAGATAAAGAAGCGATCGATCTTCTGTACCGCAAAGGCTACGCGGACGCGGAGATCATCAAAGCGTTTGTTGGGCGGAAATAATACTTTGCGACAGGACGCAGCATGTTGATGCAGCGAGTTGTTTATTGAATCAATAGGTAGGAATTTGCTTTGATTAGAGGACTGGGAACTTTGATCAACGCCGCGGCGATAATAGTTGCCGGCATAGCCGGAGTCGCGGGGAAAAAATACATAAAAGAGAGATATCAGGAGACTATGCTCAAAGCCACGGGTTTCGCGGTCATATTTCTTGGCGCGGCCGGTTCTTTGGCAAAGATGCTGGTGATAGAAGACGGCGGTAAGAGCATCAGCACAACAGGGACTATAAACATTGTTGTCTCACTCGCGCTTGGTGCCCTGATCGGTGAGATCGTAGACATCGATGGCTTGTTCAATCGTTTTGGCGCGTGGCTCAGACACAAGACGGGTAACGATGGTGACAACCTGTTTATCAACGGATTTGTTAGCGCGTCACTTATCGTGGGCATCGGTGCCATGGGTATAATGGGTGCCATCAGCGATGGTATTTATGGCGATTATTCCATACTAGCCGCAAAGGCGACCATCGACTTCGTGATTATCCTCGTGATGGCGGCTTCTATGGGCAAGGGTTGCGCGTTCTCATCGCTGACTGTTATCGCCACGCAGGGCACTATCACCGCTCTCGCTGCGGCTTTCGGAGGCCTGCTTACAGACCCTATGCTCGATAATATTGCTATGACCGGCAACATCCTCATATTCTGCATCGGGGTCAACCTTGTAAAGGAAAACACGATCAAGGTGGCTAATCTGCTGCCGGCTTTGATAATAACAGTGCTGATCGCGCTGATTTAAAGAGGAAGAAGAACCATGTCATACGATATTCCAAAAGACCCGCATATGCTTGCGAGCTTTGTAAATATGATGCTGAGAGACAGATATGCTACTCTTACAGAGCTCTGCGAAGATAATGGCGCGAATCCTGATGACATCCTTGAAAGGCTGGAGTCAGCAGGCTATGAATACATCGAAGCGATCAATCAGTTCAGATAGACGAGAAGCGTTCATAAACTATCGTTCATATAGCGCAATAAAGCGTACTAGGTGTGTAAAACAGTAAATGGCCGGAAAAAACAAGATTCAAAAGACAAATGCGATGAGACTTCTTGACGCGGCGGGGATCTCGTACGAGACTGCCTCGTATAATTATGATGAATCGGATCTGTCCGGAGTCCATGCCGCAGCTGAGCTCGGAGTGAGTCCTGAGATCGTCTTCAAGACTCTGGTCACCAGAAGCGAAAAGAACGAGTTTTTCGTCTTTGTCATTCCTGTTGCGGAGTCACTCGATCTCAAGAAGGCTGCAAAAGTATCCGGCAATAAATCCATCGAGATGATCCATATCAAAGAAATCGAAGGGCTGACCGGTTATATCCGCGGCGGATGTTCGCCGATCGGGATGAAGAAAGCATTCCCGACATACATAGACGAAACAGCGAGCCTCTACGAAAAGATATATTTTTCAGCCGGCAAACGTGGCGTGCAGATCGTCCTTGAGTCGGACAAACTGATCGAGGCTGCGAACGCTGAGTACGCCGATTTGATATCATACTGAGACTGGGTATGACAAAACGCCAGTCAGAGAGAAACCAACGAAAATGGCGATCGTATGATGACTTGCAAGGCTCGTAGTATTAAAATATAAGTTGATATAGTTGATAAGAATGTGGATACATAAACTACAAAGTAAAGTAAGGATAAAAAGGAGACCATTGTTATGAAACGGATATGCTTATCTTTGCTGGCAGGAATCATGGTTCTGATGTTCATACCGCAGAGCGCGTTTGCCGAAGAACAGATGGACGTTAAGTATCTCGACAGATGGTGGGACGGCAGCGAAGTAAAAGAACAACTTAAGAGCTTCGATAAAGAAAACCCGGATCAGGACTATCAGTATGTTACAGCCGATACAAAAGAATTGACTGACGGCTGGTGGGTATGTCCTGTCAATCTTACTATAAGTAACAGGCTTAAGGTGAGCGGTGATGTAAAGCTGATAATCACCGGTTCCGGTACGCTGAATTGCAAAACCGGAATATCTGTACCTGAAAAAAGCACCCTCACCGTTTATGGCACAGACGATAAGCACTGTGTCCTGAATGCGGAAAAGCAAAGCGGCACGGATGCCGTTATAGGAGGAGACTCTCGCTCACATGCAGGAAAAATCATCTTTAAAAGTGGAACGATAAATGCCTCTACGGAAAAAGGCGAGCAAAGCGCAGGTATAGGAGGAGCTGCATACAGAACTTTCGAAAAGATAGAGATCTACGGCGGCAATGTTACGGCCGCAGGAGGTAAATATGGCCCCGGCATAGGTAACGGAACCTTCTATACATCCGAGCAAAGCGGAGAAATCCTCATATACGGAGGTACTGTAAATGCTAACGGTAATGGCGGTGGCGCCGGAATCGGCGGCGGCCGCGAATCATATGGCGTTAAGACAACGATTTACGGCGGTGATGTCACAGCCGTGGGCGGAACTGATGAACATGGCGGCGGAGATAGTTATTCGGGTGCCGGAATCGGCGGCGGGCATAATCGCGGACAGGCCAGAGAGATTGCCATCTATGGCGGAAAAGTTACTGCCATAGGCGGTGGCGGCGGTGAAGATGGAGAAGGAGCAGCCGGAATCGGCGGCGGCCAGGAAGGCTCAGGTGGAAAAGTTACCATTGGCGGAATAGAAGGCTTAACTCCTACTGTTACAGCTAAAGGCGGAGAAGATGCAAGCGGTATCGGTGGCGGAGATGGCTCTAACACTGACGGCGGCAATGTATTTATCTACAGCGGAACAGTGGAGGCTATCGCCAACAATGGTAATGATTCCGGAGATTCCGTTGCCGTCGGAGGACATGATAGCAAGGGCAGCCTGAAAGTCGGCGACTATGAAAACGTGAGTTACGCATCATCCCAATCGGGAGCTAAAACATTAGCCGGCAAAAACGAGCGTGCAAGCAAAGCACAGAGCAACAAGTACGCCTAGTTCGAGGTCTGCAATCATAGCAATAGCAAATATACCGAAATAGATGCATACAAGCACAAACTTGTATGTAATAGCTGCCTGTACACAGGCGAAGAAAAACACAGCTACGAAGGTGAAAGCTCAACTTGCACAAAGGAGTGCGGATTCGAGGGCCTGGAAGTTACCTTCGATAATGACGGACATGCCACAGGAACTATGGCCAGAGTGCATGTTAGACCCGGTGAGTATACGATTCCTAAGCCAGCATTTACACCTAATGAGGGTTATTATTTCATGACATGGCTTCCTTTGGTAGGTGGAATTCCGCTGGATAATGCGCAGCCGGGAGATGTCATCAGTCTTACAGATGACACTGTATTGGCAGCGGCATATAGTACCGAGCCGACATACCAGGTAAAGATAGATGAGAATATAACAAACGGAAGAGTAGTACTTATGAATCCGCCGTATTACAAGTTATATAAGCAACATGACATGGTTGAACTCTTCTTTGAGCCGGAGGCTGACTGCAAACTGGTATCTATCTATACAAAAACGGAGAGCGGTGTGCAGGATACGGTCGTAATAGAAGGTGGAGACTATGCGTGGTTCAACATGCCTGATGAGAATGTGACGGTATATGCGAACTTTGCACCTATCGTTCATGTGGATAGTGTAAGTCTGGATACAGATGACATGACTTTGCAGGTTCTGGAAAAGAGAAAGCTTACTGCGACAGTTGAACCGGATAACGCAGTTGACAAGGGGCTCATCTGGTCGAGTGAGGATGAATCTGTCGCTCAAGTTGATCAGCAGGGCAATGTAACGGGAGTCAAAGAGGGCGAAACGACAATAACAGTAAAAACAAAAGACGGAGATAAGACTGCCACCTGCACTGTGACCGTCGTTTATGACGAAACACAGCACATTCATCATCTCAGAGAAGTACCGAGGACTGAACCGACCTGTACAGAGGCTGGGAATAAATTATACTATATCTGTGATCAGGGAGATCATCCGTGCGGAAATATTTTCGAGCAGGCCGATGGCAGTCAAATGACAACTATCGACAAGGTGACCTTGCCAGCAACAGGACACGACTGGGGAAATTGGACGGTGGAAACGCCGGCAACAGTCTTTAATGATGGCTCAGAGACGCGCACTTGTGCAAATGACGTCGCACACAATCATATCCAGACAAGACCAATCCCTGCTGTAAAGGATTCATTAGATATCTATGAAGTAAAGGCTCAAGGTGCTGTAGGAAATAACATAACAGCCACAGCAAAGGTGCTGAAGCCTGGTGAACCTGATAGCGCTGTTACTGATTGGGATATCACAAAGGAAAATGCTAGAGCCACCATGAAGTTCGATAATGCTTCAGTGACGGCAACACTTTTAAATGCGGAAGAGATCTACGGCAGTAAGACTCTGGAAGGTTCTGCTGATGGAACAACACATTCAATCAGCATGCAGCTTGCCACAAAAGCAAAGCCGGTAAGGACCATTGCACCAAAGGTAACTAAGGACATTGAGGTCATTACACCGAAATTATCGTTGGAATCAACGTGCTTCAAAGATGGAAAGGCGACGATCACTGTCAGCGGTGATCAGGGCCAGAAGATAAAGTATTTAGAGGATCCTGGTAGAGCTATAACTGGTGCCGATATCAGTGGCGCTACAGAGATTACGGGCACAACGATCACAGTTTCAAAAGCCGGCAAATACTATGTCTTCACAGAGCCATCCCAGAACGGAGATATATTCTATACCAGATCATTCCTGAGCCTCAGCGATGGAGCTGTGCCGGATTCCATCGAGGTCAAGGGTCACGACTTCGGTGAATGGATGGTTACAAAGGCTCCTACATGCTCAGAAGCGGGTGCGGAAACATGCAAGTGCAGTGTTTGCGGTACAGAGGAGACTAGGGAAATCGCTATCGATCCTGACGCACATGAATGGAAGTTTGTTGACTTTACATGGACAGGTGATGAAACAGATGGATACACAGCGGCGGCTGCGAACTATGTATGCAATCATGACAGTAGCCACACGGAATCCGTGAATGCTGAAATCGCTGAAGCCGTTATAGCGCCAACATGCACTGAAGGCGGCAAGACAACCTATACTGCAACTGTTTCTGCGGCAGCCAGTCTTGATAAAACTGAGCAATCAGAAAGCAAGGACGCCAAGAAAACAGAAGCGCTTGATCATGACTGGGGCGAGGCTACGTACGAGTGGTCGGCTGACAATAGCAAAGTGACCGCGACACGTAAGTGCAAGCATGATGAGTCTCACGTAGAATCAGAGGAAGTCTCCACTAAGCAGGAGATCATAACACCTGCGACCTGCACAGAAGAGGGTAAGGTGAATTACACCGCTGAGTTTGAGAATGAAGCTTTCGAGACTCAGACTAAGAAGGATCAGATCGTGCCAGCTCTGGGTCACAAATGGGATGCAGGCAAGGTAACAAAGCCTGCCACAGAGACTGCTGATGGAGTGAAGACTTACACCTGTACGGTTTGCGGAGAGACTAAGACAGAAACTATCCCAGCCAAGGGATATGCTCCGGGAACTGATCCGAACCAGAAGGGTGAAGACGGAACTCCTGCAGGCAAGGGCGCATCAGCTGCTGCGGTAGAGAAGGCTATCATGAACGCTGCTACAGACGAAGGCCCGGCAGGAACCAAGTATGCGCCACTCATGCTGAAGTCCACCAAGCAGGCAAAGAAGTCTGTGACGATCAAGTGGACCAAGGTAAGCGGAGCTAAGAAGTATGTGATCTACGGAACTCTTTGCGGCAAGGCCAACAAGATGAAGAAGATCGGAACTTCGACAGGCAAGACCAAGACGGTAAAGAAGATAGCCGGCAAAGCTCTCAAGAAGGGCAAGTACTACAAGTTCATCGTAGTTGCTCTGGATAAGAACAACAAAGTGGTCTCGACATCGAAGGTAGTCCATGCTGCAACAAAGGGTGGCAAGGTGGGCAACCACAAGAGCGTGACAGTCAAGAAGGCTGTGGTCAACAAGGCTAAGAAGCTGAAGAAGGGCAAGACCCTGAAGCTTAGAGCCAAGGCGGTCAAGGTTAAGCTGAAAGTCAAGAACCACAGAAAGGTATCCTATGAATCAACAAACCCGGCTATCGCCACAGTCAGCAAGGCGGGTGTAGTAAAGGGCAAGAAGAAAGGAACCTGCTACGTTTATGCTTACGCACAGAACGGAGTGTCTAAGAGGATCAAAGTCGTAGTGAAGTAAGCTAAGGATCCGATCCGTCATGTATACGGACCAATAACAAGAAAAAACTCACGTCTAGAGACTCTGCTTGAGTCTTCCGGGGGTAATCAAAGTTTTCTGGGGTTTCTCCAAAGTTTCTTGGGGGCGAATCCTGGGGGCTGGTAAGATTATTCCAAAC
>JAZQBC010000017.1:0-11837 GCA_045545495.1 Anaerovoracaceae bacterium
TTCTTTCCTTCGGTCAACGGGCCTACATGGTAAACATCTTTTTTCTTGCGTGCCATAACAAAACCTCCTATGGTACATCAACTTGATACTACCATAGGAGGCTTACTTGTTACATATTTACAGACTTTTTCTCACAGTCTCGTTGCCGCCGTGCCGCTGATCATCCACCATATATAAACGAAAAACCCTTATGAATTCAAGCTTCATAAGGGTTTTTTCTATTCTCTGGTTTTCTTCAGTTTAATTAAATAATCAGTTTATTCTTTAATTACTCCTGCTTAACAAATGTCATTTCCTCACCGAATGAGTCCTTGACAATAAGTGTATTGGCATCCTGGAAGCTGAATTCACTGTCAAACACATCTTCTTCAGTAAAGGTATCATTATTTACATATGTAACGAGAAGGTGGTTGTCCTGAACTTCGTATTTAAGCTCATATGTGACCTCTTCTTCACCGACAATCATAGTATATGTGCCGGTTCCGTCATCCTTCAGATCATATACGGCTCCGATGCCATTCTCTGTATCTTCATACTTCCATACTCCGGTGAGTGAGTTTTCAGATGCATCACCGCCACCGCTGTTTCCGCCGCAGGCTACCATAAATACACAGGCAAGAGCTAATACAAGCACTAATATCAATATCTTTTTCATTTTAACCAATTTGTCCGGCAAGGAACCCACGTCTTCTAACAGTGGTGATCAATTACCGGATCCTCCTTTCCTCTGTGTCAATGTGTCAACAAGAACCGTCCCTACTGGCACAGTGTATACATCGCGATGGATGCGGCTACCGACACGTTCAGGCTGTCGAGCTTGTCGGATTGCTCGATGAACACGGGCGTGCAGGTTTCAGCGAACTCCTCCGGCAGGCCGTTTGATTCGTTGCCGAAGATCAGTGAGTATGGCTGCTCACATTCGAGCTCACCCAGTTTTACGGCCTCCCTGCTGAGCATGAACGCGTAGCGGTGGTTTTCGGGGAACCTCGCTATATAGTCTTCTATCGTTTCGAAGTATTCCACATGCAGACCGATGCGCGTACCCATCGAGGCGCGTATGAGCATAGGTTCGAATGTATCGAAATTGGATTCACGTATGACCGCCACATTCTGTATCCCAAACGCCACAGCGGATCTCAGCACTGCTCCGACATTGCCGATATTTCGGGGCTCTACCATAATGACGTGATTGCCCGGCTGGAGCCGGTCATCCCATTTCTGGAATTCAGTAGACATGCAGAATTTTCTGCACACTGCATCCCGTATCGGTACAGGGCCTCTGCTGTGGATAACAGGGATCCCGGCCTCTTTCGCTGCTCTGATCGCTTCCTGATACTGTATCTCCTGTTTTCTCTTATCCCATTCATATATCCTGATGACATGGTCTCTGTAAAACTTGATCAGGTCGAGAGCGACCGTGGCACCGGGCGCATAGCGGATATCGGATCCCTCATCCAGTTCAGGACCCCTTTCAAAGCGGTCTGAGAAGTTTATGATCTTCTGCCCGGCAAAAACAAGTGCTTTTTTAATTATATACATTTCGATCTCCATTTCTCCCAGTCTCGTCCATACGGCAGCAGGCGGGAAAACATTGAGACCGCAAGGTCGAAAGAGCCCCGTGCGGCGGCCGTCTGCATAGCCTTTTTTGGCCGCGCGAAACGCTTTCCTGCAGACGCATCCAAAAGGACGCACCCGTCTGCTGCCGTATAGATGAGATATAATGCCGGTATCGTTTTAGATCCTTTCGTAGCCGTGATGATAGGCGTGCACCAGTGTGCGGTATCCCATGCGCCGCATCTCCTTGTAGCGCACGCGGTATTTAGCGTTTGTGCGCTTGCCGCCGCTGCCTACTATGCGTATGCAGTCCTGCGCGCAGGCGTCCAGACGTTTGAGATTGCTGTCGTCGGTGAGTATGCTGAAGGCCCAGTCCACCCAGTTGAGCTCATCTGTATTGCCCTGCCTCCCGAAGAAATACTTATTCACCCGGTCGATCATCATCTGCTCCGCCTCATGCGGCGCGATTTCTCCCATCTGTATCTTCTTGACCAGTTTATCCGCGTAATGCCTTAGCTTCCACTCGATCTTCCTGAGTGAGTTTTCGGAGATATGATAAGTCCCTGCCTTCACCTCAAATCCCAGCAGATCGAAAGCCTCTCCCGGGGGCACGATCATTGTCTTTTCCTCATTGAACGTAAGGCCCCTTTCAGTAAAGGTATCCCGGATCTCCCCGTAAAGCTTGATCGCCTCGGCTTCGCTCCGCACGAATATGGCGATGTCATCAGCGAAGCGGCAGTAATACACGCTGTTTTCGCGTATATGATCGTCAGTGTCCAGGAGATAGATGTTCTCGAAGAAGTTCGTGAGTGCGCAGCCGCTGAGCGCCCCTGTAGACCCGCGTCCAAGTGATTCACGCTCATAAAACTCTCCCCTCAGAAGGAGAGCGCGGAAGAAACGGCAAAGCGCGGGGTCACTTTCTCCGAAGAGGCTGTCCAGCTGCTCCATGAGTATCTCAGGGTCAACTGTGTCTCCGAAGCTTTTGATATCTGCTTTTATGATCCAGCAGCTGCGGCTGCAATCGAGCTTGGTTATGGCTCTGAACAGTCTGGATATATGCCTGCCTATCCTGAATGAATACAGCGAGTCAGAGAACAGATCGTCAAAATCATGGAGCACGAAAGCCATCATCTTCATCAGCGTGCTGTTCTCGTCGCTGAATCGATATATGATACGGCGCCTTTCGGAGTTGCCCTTTCTGAGTCGTATCCTCTGAGGCACATCAAAGAAAAAGTCACCGCTTCGAAGCCTTCTGACATCCTCGAGGTACTGCGGGCTTATCAGATATTCCCTGAGCATGCAAAGCTCCTCCTCTGTCGTGTTATAAGAGGATTCCTTTCGCTCCAGGAAAGCTGAAACTGTTTCCGGATCGAGCATTTTATCGAATACGCCATTCTCAGTCCGCATTGCTGAGCAGTTGTTTTCTGACGAGTGCCGCAAATTTATTACCCTTTTCCATCAATTCATCATAGATGCCTTCTTCTACTATGACTCCGTCCTCAAGCATGATTATGCGGTCAAAATTCTCCACGGTCGAGAGCCTATGCGCCACCATCACCACAGTAGCCTTCATCTCTCTCACGTTTTCCATAAGCTTTGTTTGGGTCATATTGTCGAGCGCCGAAGTCGCCTCATCAAGTATCAGCACTTTCGGTTCATTGACAAAAGCCCTTGCCAGCAATATCCTCTGCCGCTGCCCGCCCGAGAAACCGCTCGATATCGATTCGGAGATCTCGGTATCCAGCTGAAGAGGCAGGCTTCGGATGTAGTCTCCTATCTCGGCTTTGTCAAGAGCAGCCCATATCTCATCATCGCTCCGGCTTTCGGAAGATCCAAAGCTGACGTTATCGGCGATGGTCCCGGGGATCAGCCTGCTGAACTGGAACACCGAGCCTATCCGCCTTCTGAGTGATCTGAGATTTATGGAATTCAGAGTCTTGCCGTCGTAGCTCACCTCGCCCGCGTCAGGTCTTTCAAGTCCGAGCAGTATCTTTAGGAGCGTGCTCTTTCCGCATCCGCTCTCGCCTACTATCGCGACTCTCTCACCCGCTTTTATATCTACCGACACGCCTCTGAGGCAGCCGCGCGGATCGTCCTTATAAGAGAACCAGATATTCTCCGCCTTTATATCGCCCTTGAGCCTCTTCACATAATCGAGAGCCTCGTCCTCCTCATTATCCGCTTCGAATATAGGCCTCACGTTTTCTGTCAGCGTTCTTATGAGGAAGTTGTTCTGCATTATGTCGGTCAGCGATGAGATCACCGTTATGACCAGAGCGTAAGAAGCCATGAATGTCATATAGTCCTCGCTGCTGAGGCCGCTGGTTACCGATACGCCGAGCAGGGCTATGGTGGAAGCGATCGAGATCGCCGAGAGTATCTCTGTGTTGTATTTCAGGAAGACCGGCTGCTGATAAGTCAGCGAGAGCTTCTGTCGGTACATGTCTGCCCACTTGGAATAAACCGCTTTTTCGGCGCCCATACCCTTTATCTTCTGCACTCCGCGTATGACAGAGAACAGAAATCCGCTGTTTTCCATATCTATCTGCAGCATACCGGCTTCATTATACGCATAGCTTATAGCGCCCAGAATAGACGCGGCAATTTTGAGAAGCAGGAAAATGACAGCCGGGAGGAACAGCTCGGGCGCGAATCCCTTCATCTGATACAGGTAGACCACGGAAAAGACGAGGTCGAGCAGCACATCCATCGCTATCTGAAGTATCATGTCAGAAAGTCTTCCGCAATTGTATATCCTTTTCGACAGCTTTCCCGATGAAGTGCTGCGGAAGAATTCCTGCGGAAGATGGAGCACCTTCGCCATGATGATCGACTGCATCTTCGCGGATATCCTGATCTTGGTGCGCGACAGCATAATGCTTTTAGTCATGGAAAGGAAGCCACGTATCAGACATACCGACAGGAATATGATGATCGCGAGCCTAAACCCTGCCGCCGAGCCTTCGCCCTGGATATACACGTTGTAGACCCATTTATTAACGAGCGGGAGGATATAACCGAACGCGGTAACCATCCCGGCAGCGACCGCAAGTGACAGTATGTCAAGCAGGGTCAGTTCCTTGAGAACATTATATGTAAAGGTGCGAAGCAGGGTCTTACGCTCTTCGAGAGGCCGGCTGATGACGTAGCAGTTAGGCTGCAGCGAAGCTATGTAGCTCTTCGACGCCGCGCCTTCTCCCGAATCGAACGGGACATAATAACGGTATCCGATCGGCGTAGGTCTCAGCACGACAGCCTTGCCGTCACCGCGGAAGGCAAGTATGTATTCCGTGCGTTCGCGGGCAGCCTCGACTACCGATCCTCTCTCCTCGTACATCATCCCCAGCGGGTCCAGCATCGTTTCCAGCAACGCTTCCACTGACTGCTGTCCGGGTATCCTCGAGACCGTCAGCCCAAAGCTTTCAAGCATATAGATCAGCGCCGACTGGGAATCCTCTATATCTTCTTCCACGCGAAGCATCCTGCGGTTTGAGATCAGAGATTCATCCGCATATCTCTCAAGCTTTATATTGTTCTCTTCTCTTTTCCTTATACTCTCTGTATAAAGTCCCATGATCTCTCCGCTATGATGATATCAGGTCTCTGTAAAGACCTTCCTGCGCGTACAGTTCCTCGTGCGTCCCTTCCTGCACGATCTTTCCTCCGTCCATAACATATATACGGTCGCAGTCAACGATAGTCGACAGCCTATGCGCTACGATGACACATGTGGTCCCCTTTGCCCTTATAGACTGTATGACTCTATCCTCGGTAAGTGCATCGAGAGCCGAAGTGAATTCGTCCAGGAAGAGCAACGTAGGCTCGTGTGCCAGAGCCCTCGCGAGTTCCAATCTCTGCAGCTCGCCGCCTGAGAAATTTCGTCCGTTCTCCTCAATAGGCTCTCCATAATCCCGCTTGCCGCGAAGAATGCGGTCGTGTATCAGAGCGTCCCTCGCAGCCAAAATGACCTCGTAGTTCTCGATGGTGCTGTCCCACATCCTTATATTGTTGTAAACAGAATCCTCGAACATCATGGTGTCCTGATCCACCGTCATTACCGATGAATGGAATACCACATCGGGGATCTCATCCCTGTGCTTACCCGAATAAAGGATCTCACCCGATTCCGCTTCATAAAGATCGGCCAGTATCTTGAGCATGGTGCTCTTGCCGCAGCCTGTCTTTCCGACGATGGCAACCATCTGCCCCGGCATGACTTCCATGCTGACATCATCGACAGCAAGCCTGTCGCCCAGGTTATAGCGATAGCTGATATTCCGCGCTACAAGATGCCCGCCGAGCTTATCCGCGCTGTCATACTCGCTTTCAGGAAGTGGGATCGGCTGTCTGCTATCCCTGAGCATGATATCGTTTACTCTCTCTATGTTTGTACGCATGGTCTGAAGCGAATTGACGGCGGTTATGCAGTTGTTCAAAGACGAGTTCATGTTGTTCAGTATGCCCTGGAAGAGGGCCATAGACCCTAGCGTGAAGCTGCCGTGGAGCACAAAGTACGCGCCGAGAAACAGCTGTATTCCCTGCAGTAAATAGCCGTGTATACCAGATACGAAAGTGATCAGCGCGTTGATCTTCTGGCTGTGAAGCTTTCCATCATTTGCCTGCATCTGGGAATCGCGCCACATATTGTAGAATGACCGCTCCGAACCGGTAGACTTGATGGTCTCTATCATATTCATGCCGTTGAGCACCGCTGTGTTCAGCACGTTCCCGCTGGTAGTCATGCTCCGGGCCGCGATAGCGTTCCTCTCCTGTATCTTCAGATTCACCGCGAGGTCTATCAATATGACGGCCAGACAGACGATCGTCATTATGCTGTTATACCTCATCAGTGTCACGAGATATACCACAGTCATGACCGCATCGACCGCGCGTGGCACGAGCGAGCGGATGATCGAATTATCGAGGTTTATATTATTGTCTATCCTCGACATCAGTTCTCCGGCGCTGTATTGTTCGAAGAACTTCAGCGGCTGATCGAACATCTTCTTGAATAGACGGCTGCCCGAGACCGCAGAGATGTCCCTGCTCGAGCGGTTTATGAGATTTGTCTTGGCAACGCTGAATATGAAATATGCCGCAAGGGCAACGATATATACAAGCAGGATGACCAATGCCGCTTTCATTTCTTCATCAGTCGACGGGCTCATGTGGGAGTCAAGTATGCTTTTTTGCAGCTTCACCATTCCTATATTCAGGAAGATGCAGATAAGCGTCAGTATCATCAGGGAGAACAGCGGCTTGCGCAGATACTCGAGCCTGCCTTTTATCAGCGAGAGCAGAGACTCCCTCTTGCCGTCTGCCACGAATCCGCTGCCCTTGGAGACTATGATGACCTTTCCGCTATAAAGCTCTTCGAACTTCTCCATGGTCATCTTGATCTCGCCCTTTGCCGGGTCGGTTATCGAGACTATATCCCCCCTGATCGATGTGAGTATGCACCAGTAGCGTTTTTTCCATGACACCAAAAGAGGGAGCTTCATATTCCGAAGCTCCTCAAAGCCCGGTGTTTCCACCTTTGCGTCCAATCTGTAGCGCTGAGCCGCGTCAGCCATCTGCTGCGGGCTCGATCCGTTACGCGAGGAAACGCAGACTTCGCGCATCTCCTGGATCGGCACATATTTTTTGTAGTAGCCGAGCATCATGCAGAGCGCTGCCGCTCCGTTCTCGCCCGGCCTCATCTGAATAACTACCGGTACTTTCATCTCACTCTCAAACGTGTCAACGGCGACGGTTCTTAATTCAGTATTTCGCTGAGGGCGTCCATCATTTTCTCTATATCGTATGGCTTCGCGAGATACCCGTTCAGGCCGGCGTCGAGCGAGTACTTCCTGTCTTCTTCGAACGCGTTCGCAGTCATGGCAACGATAGGTATCTGAGCCTTCGCAGGGTCGTCCATCGCCCTTATCTGCCTCGATCGACAACGAAATCGCAAAAAGCTTTTCAGTTCTGTGATCAGCTTCGCCTACAGATTATCATAATCTGTCTACTTTCGCATTAATCTCGAGGTGTTTTGTCCTCGAAATATAAATCCGTGCGCCCAAGGGGCGGGCTCCAGGACGGGCGGAGCTTAAAGGCGCGCGATTAATACATGTCTCGTGTAAGTATGCATTTATTGCAGTCTGTTTTTTGTGTTCGCGAAAAGTCAATCACATAGAAGGGATGATTCTGGTAAGGATCTATTTTTGATATGGGGATACTGCGGATAAAGCGCACTTCTTTTCTCAGTTCAGAAACTCTGTCCATCAGGGTATCTATCATCACAGAAAGGACTATCATCTTTTCCGTATCAGGCAAATCACACATAGCCTCTCTGATGCAGTCTCGTAAATCCATATCTGACCTCATTTGCGATTGTCGAGTGATATTTATAAAAAGTGTATTTCGCATAGTCAACAAGCACAATGATGCCAATGTATAATCAGAATGTGTAATTCCAGGTATAAGAAAAGACATGATATGCTGCAATTTGCAAATCATGCCTGCAGTTGCAAGAACAATCTTCTTATTCTTGCTGCCGGATCTCATGCAAGAGCTCTGTGATGAGGAACGGACGTGGAAGATGCCGCTCTGCCTCCTCTCTGGTAATAGGTTTCAGATAGCGTCCGTTCTGCACTGATTATTCAGCTCATACATCATTGATGTACAGGGTCTGCCCCTGATCATTTTTGCAGGATCCCGGGAATACGCGACTTCGAGCTTTGGGAGCAAATTTGAGTACTTTTTGAGTACTTTTCGAAATCCGAGCCCTCAACCCGTTGCAATTACTGCGTTTCAGGATCTCAAGTTATTTCGAGCCCCTGATCATCCACCACAGACCTTCGTTAAAGCGGAGGTTTTTCTTATCTTATCTCTTTACAACTTCCGCAGTAAGCTTCAGTTGTCTGCAAAATGCAGGCAACTCAGGATTTCATTTTTGCCGTCATTCGGATCTCTTCATGTATACTGCCAGTACAGCCAGAGCCACAGATAGTATCCCTGCCCATATGAACGGTAGATGCCTGAATGCTGCTCCGCCGGCTATGTTCGTGACCGCCGACATTATGAACGGTGACAGGAACTGCGAAATATACATAGCGGCAGAAAGCAGTGGCATCACTGTTGACACAGCCTCTCTGCCCGCCTTGTGTGACGCGGCAGCTATTATACACGGTATACCCGCTCCGTTTGCGAAGCCTACCATGAATGAACCGATCACGGACAGTGCCGCGCCCGGCGCGAACGCCAGGATCAGGTACCCTGCGCAAAAGAGCGCCGGCGCCGCAAAGTGAGCGCCAGAACCCACAAGCCCTCGTATTTTCACATAGCAAAGACCGCCGAGAAATGCCACTACATCCATAAGCGCCATCACCGTCGCTATCCCCTGCTGTGAAAGGAATCCTTCTTTTGCTGTTTCTATGGCGTAGTTGGACGGATAGATGAAGAATGCCGACATAAGTATGAACATCGCAGCTACATATATAAGGTATTCTCTTAGCGGACTTTTCTTCGTCTGATCTCCCGCGGCAATGTCATCCTGTTGATCCGCGTCTGCATTCTTCCCTGAGATTCTATCATTCGGCAGGAACATGATCACAGGAACAAGACTTATGAGTCCCATAAGATATACCAGAAATACCGCTCTCCAGCTGACTGTAGCCAGAATACCGGCAATAAAAGTTGCGACAGCTCCTCCCATCTGATTCATCGCTGACGAAAGGCCCATCAGTCTGTCCAGCTGCTCCGGCGGATAGTAATATGAAAGCAGTCCGGTCGACATAGGCATGATCAGTCCTACTCCGCACCCTACTATTGCTCTGAATAAGAGTACAGCTGCTATGTTGTCGACAAGTCCTGCCATGCAGCCTCCGGCAACATACAGTACAAGTCCTATAAGGACAATGGTCCTTGACCCCAGTCTTTCGCACAGTTTCGGAAAAATGAAACTGCTGAGAAATATGAACAGCGCCGGCATACTTATTATGAACTGTACCGTTGTGCTGCCCGCTCCGGCAAAGTGCTCCTGAAGCGTGCCAAGAGCCGGAGCTACTGCTGCGCCGGCCATTACTGTCAGAAGAGACAGCGACAATATCGCGTACATCATTCCCTTGGTCGTTTGTTTCTTTTTCATGTGATCCACTCCATTTTCTAATATCTTGCTCGAGTTGCTCAAGCATCTCCGGGAAAAGCCTGACATTTCTGACGACCGCGAAAAAAAGAAGCGCAAGTCCGTCTGTCCGGACTTACGCTTCTCAGCTGCTCAACAACTTTTGGCATTCTAACACAGTTTTTAAATTTTTTCAAAGCCGTCGGCTTATGAAATCCTCTATTTTTTGATATTATTTATATGTCATTTGTTTACACGAGAGTGTATTCAGCCAGGATCTACTGAATAGTGAATTGTAAGCTAATCATCTCTCTGGATTCCATTTACGATCTGAAAAGGAGAGATTTTTATTATGAGCGATCTAACTGCACTCAGGCAAACCATCAATAATCTTTACAAGACAACTCCGGACATACATGTCAATGTATCTATCAGCAGACCAAAAGTGCATCTTGAGAATCAGGTGGCAAGAATAGTTGCTGTCTATCCCAACTTTTTCATAATAGAAGCAGAGGGAAAGCAGTACTCTGTCAAGTATCTTGATCTGTTCACCAACAGCATAGATATACCTGAAGTGGGCGCTGAACCTTTTCTTAACAACAAAACCAAACTCCACGAGCAAGGAGGCGGGCATCGCAGGAAGTAGGTATCTTGCGGATTCTTCTCAGATCAATACTTTTACCTAATACATGATTGAGAGTATTTCTAATTGTTACACTTAGTGTTACACTCCGAAAAAGGGACGCCCTGCGGACGGCTTCAACTCCTTTCATTTCAATACTTAGAGCGATTCCGTGAATCGGACAATATCGCATTCGAGCCCGTTCGAGACTTGTCCTGACGATTGACGAGCTTTGCGAAGTCAGAGCGATGGAAAGTCCGATGCGCAGGCTGCCTGCGATTATCAAGCGAAGCGCAGATAGAGCAGCTGCAGCCGTGCCGCTGATCATCCACCAGAAAAGCCTTGGGAACACTTCCAAGGCTTTCTTTTTTCTATGTATTCATCCATCAGTTGAATAACTCTTCAAGCGCGCTCTTATTCCTCACTATGATCTTTCTGCCTTCAACTGTTATCAAACCGTCATTCTGCATTCTCATAAGTTCTCTTGATAGAGATGGCCTTGCAGTATTGAGGAAGTCTGCCATTTCCTGTCTGCTCATGGAAACTGACATGGATGGTTTGTCCCCAATGCTGAACAATATCATCCTGGCTATTTTCTGTCTCAAAGTACTGCATGACATTATCTCAAGCCGCTCGTTGAGAGTCAGTGATTTCTGTGCCATCAGCTGCAGCATGTTCGAGATCAAATTTGAATGAAAGCCGCAGTTCTTCTCACAGGTCCCTACAAGAAAGTCTTTCGGCATCATAAGTATATGTGACTTTGTCTGCGCCTGCGCATAAACTCCGTATTTACTTTGTCCTATGAGGATAAACTCATGCCCGAAAACATCACCCTTGTTCTCAAAAATAGCGATGATTTTTCTTTTCCCGTCGTAGAAATTCATCCCAAGAGTAACAGAACCGCTGATCAGTACAGGTAGAGAAACCGGATAATCCTCTTCCGAGAATATCATTTCTCCTTTTTCCAGTATTATGCTTTCAGCTTTGCTGCAAGAGAGACAATGCTGTATTTCCTCTTCACTCAGGTCCTTAAACAACGCAGTGTCCTTCAGTGCCGACTTCAGGCTTTCATCATTCTTAGCAAGTATCTTTACTGACATTTTTCTTACCTTATTTTTCTTTTGAGGCAAAATGATACGGCAGTGCAACAAACAGGATCGCTCCGATCATGTTGCCTAAAGTTACAACGATAAGATTGAACCAGTATCCTCCCATGCTGATCGCTTCATTACCGCCGTTGTTGATGAGAGCCAGTGTCAGCAATGTCATGTTAGCTATACTATGCTCAAACCCTGTTGCAAAGAATGCCAGCATGGACAGCAGAAAGCAGCCACCCGGATTCTTCTTCAGAAGAGCGGATTTTGCGGCTGCTCCTTTGGAAGCAGCTGTGAATTCTTCATTGAACATATTATTCTTCTTGCTTCAGAACTACCGCATCTTCTCTCTCGGAAAAACGCCACATTGAGTTTCTAAGCTCGTTGTTCTGATCGTAGCGCTTGCCGCCCCAGTAGATTCTTCCCTGGATCTCGCACTTCGGATTCGGAGTGACATCCTTCA
>JAZQBC010000018.1:0-11366 GCA_045545495.1 Anaerovoracaceae bacterium
AAATGCCTGAGATCGCCTGCGGCACCGGCGTGATGACTCTTGGTATCGCGAATCATGTCGGTCATATAACAGCTGTGGATATCTCGAGCACTATGCTTTGCAGGCTACGCGAGAAGGCACAGGGAAGATGCGATAATCTGACACTTATACACAGCGACATCTTTGACCATGAGTTTGATGACAAACACTTTGATGTCATCGCTGCTTACAATGTGCTTCTATATATGGAAAATATCGATGAAGTGCTTGAGCGCATCCACAGCCTGTTAAAGCCGGGTGGAATGTTCCTTTCGGCGACGGACTGTGTGGGTGGCCTTGATAACGCTGATGCGGAAGAGAAGAGAAAGAGAGTAGAGAATGGCGAACTCAGCTTCGTAGGCTTCTTTACTCCTGAAGAATTGGCCGCGACTATAGAGAAAGCCGGCTTTACTGTACTGGAGAGCGAGAACATACACGAAGGCACTCCAAATCAGTTTATCGCCGCTAAGAGGATCTGACTGCCCGGCGGTCCGAAATAGAAAACAGAAAGAAAAACAACAGAGCCACCACGCTAAGCGTGATGGCTCTTGTTATTGTTGCTTTGTCTTGCAAATTGCGATTATTCGACTGCAAGTCCTGCCTCGAAGCTGCGCATGTTGCGCTCAGCGCCCTTAGGCCAACGAGCCTTGATAGCGTCTGTGATAGCTTCTTCGCTTACGACTTCACCGAGTCCGCTGTGGCGCATTGTAGCCGCGAGCAGATAGATGTTGTCAGCTGTATCCTCTGGCTGATCAGCAGGATCGAGGAAGACCAGCTTAAGCTGAGCGTCAGCTGCTGCCTTCTCAACGTCTTCACGAGTTGGGTAAGGAGCCTTTCCGAGCATTACAGCTGTTGGCTGCCACTTGTATCCGTAAACAACGAGTGTTCCACCCGGTTTGATGTATCTGATAGCCTTGAGCGACTCAGAAAGCTCCATAGCGATTCCGAGATCAGCGCCGAGAGGGCGGATATCCGGACCAACTGTCTCTGCTCCAAGCTTGAGCTGAGCTTTTACAAAGCCGCCACGCTGTGCCATACCCTTCGTTGGGTAGTAGTTTGCAGGTACGTTGAGTTCCTGAGCGGCACGCATGATCATGTCAGCGATAGTAAGGATGCCCTGTCCGCCGACACCGACGAGATAAACATTATAGTTTGCCATTATTAGACCTCCTTCTTCTCAATTGCATTCACCGGGCAGACGTATGTGCAGATTCCGCAGCCGTTGCACTGTGAAGGATTGATGTGCACACCGTTTTCATCGGAGACGATAGCGGCGCATCCTGTTGTGTTGATGCAGCGCTTGCAGTTGATGCACTTCTCCTGATCAACTACGGAAAGACCGTATTTGATCTTGCGGCGTCCGGCCTGGATAGCGCACTCACGGCGGGAAACGACGACTTTGACGCCAGGAAGCTTAGCTGCTTCGACGAGAGTTTCTGTCATCTTTGGCAGATCATATGGATCTACTACCCACAGCTGCTTAACACCGAGGCCCTTTACGATGTCAACTACGTCGACACGTGTACGGTTCTCGTCATACTGGAATTCCTCAGCGGTATTAGGGTTGACCTGCATACCTGTCATGGAAGTCCAGCCGTTATCCATGATAACTACTGTGATAGGAACCTGATTCTGTACAGCGTTTACAAGAGGTGGCATTCCTGCGTGGATGAATGTACTGTCACCGATCGTAGCGAATACAGGTGTTGGCCACTCAGCATGAGTGAAGCCCTGTGCCATAGCGATGGATGCTCCCATAGCGACCTCTGTCCAGAGGCAGTCGAATGGAGGGCAGCTACCGAGAATGGTACATCCGATATCACCGGTGATGATTACTTCGTCCTTCTTGTAACCGAGCTTCTTGACCGCGTCGATGAGACCCATGTATACACCACGGTGTGGGCATCCTGCGCAAACGCCGATAGGACGAGCAGCGCAGTGGGCTTCAGCCTCGTCAGCAGCAGCTGTATCCTGCTTGAACTCTACACCGAAGAGTGCCGCCATACCTGTAGCGCATGTAGCAGCGGTGTAGTTGCCGATGCGGCTCAGAGGACCGTTCAGCTTTCCGATGATCTCCACGTTCTTTCCTTCGTGGAAAGCCTGAAGCGAGATAGCCTTCTCAACATGAGGCTCGTTTTCTTCGAGTACGAGGATGCTCTCGCAGTTGTCAAGGAGAGCAGCGAACTCTTCAGTAGCCTCTGGGAGTGTAGCAGCGAGCTTCAGTGTCGATACGCCTTCAACGTCAGCGCCTGCTTCCTTGATGAGTTCGAGTGACTCGTCGAGGAATGCGGAAGTAACGCCTACTGTAACGATACCCTTGCCGCCTTTCTTACCGAGGCAGAGCTTGTGCATTCCGTCCTCGTGGAGCTTGACCTGAGCTGCGGCGAGGCGAGCGATAAGGTCTCTGTGCTGATCCATACAGATCTTGGCACCGGCCTTAGTGTACTTAAGAGGATCGTTTACGAAATGAGGCTTTCTTGGCTCGATAGGATGAGCTTCAGGAAGCTCGATAAGAGCGTGGCTCTGTGAAACGTTCGAAACAGTACGTACGATTACCGGACCCTGGATGGCCTCGGAGAGCTCGAACGCGTACTGAACGAAAGTATAACTTTCGAGTACCGAAGAAGGCTCGAGTACAGGAACGTCACTCATGAGAGCGAAGCCCCTGATATCCTGTTCAGGCATACCTGCGGATACGCCCGGGTCGTCGGCAACGTATACTACCATGCCGCCTGTGCATCCGGAATAAACAACGCTGATGAACGCGTCATAAGCAACGTTGAGTCCGGACATCTTCATTGTTACGATCGAACGCTGGCCTGCCCATGCGCAAGCTGCGGCTTCTTCGAAAGCGACCTTTTCGTTGGTGCTCCACTCGATGGTAACGCCATCGTATTTCTTGCCCCAGATGCTGCCGATAACCTCAGAACTAGGAGTTCCAGGGTATCCGACGATCAGCTTCGCGCCGGAACTAAGCGCCGCCTGAGCAGCAGCCTCGTTACCGCTGAGATTAACTTTTGCCATAATTGACCTCCTAATATCTACTATCTACTTGTTGACCTGATTGACCGTATTGCCTGCAATGAACTGCTTGAGATTTTCAGCAGCAGTGTTCAGGAGACGGCCACGGCTTGCTTTTGATACCCAGCTGATATGCGGAGTGATGATGCAGTTGTCACATTTGAGGAGCGGATTGTCCGGTGCAGGTGGCTCTGTGAGCATTACATCGAGTCCCGCTCCGAATACCTTGCCGGAATTCAGTGCTTCAGCGAGGTCTTCAGGAACTACGAGAGGACCGCGGCTGTTGTTGATGATGATGACTCCGTCTTTCATCTTCGCGATGTTCTCTTTGTTGATGATTCCCTCGGTCTCAGGTGTGAGTACGCAGTGGAGTACGATGACATCGGAGTTAGCGAGCACTTCGTCGAGTTCACCATATCTGAATGTCTCGCATACGATGGACTCATCATGATAGATATCATATCCGAGTACGTTCATACCCATAGCCTGAGCAACTTTGGAAGTCTGCTTACCGATACGGCCCATGCCGAGGATTCCCATTGTCTTGCCTGCGAGCTCGATCTGCTCGGAATCCCAGTAGCACCACTCGCCAACTTCGTTCCAACGGCCGTTATGAACTCCGAGGCTGTGATCACCTGCGCGGTGAGCTACTTCCATGAGAAGAGTGATAGCAAATTCTGAAACGGAAGCTGTGCCATAAGTTGGTACGTTTGTTACGACGATTCCCTTTTCAGTCGCTGCTTCCAGATCTACAGTGTTAAAACCTGTGGACAGGCAGCCTACATACTTAAGATTAGGGCACTGATCCATTACCTCGCGGCTGATCATGATGTCGTTGATGCATACAGCGTCGGCGTCATGGATCCTTTCGATGAGTTCTGATTCTTTTGTGCTGTCATATGCAGTAAAGTCGCCGAGGACCTCAAAATTCTCATAGGACAGATCTCCAGGATTCAGTCCGAGCCCGTCTGGAATGACTATTTTCATCGCTTTCCCTCCTTCAATTTATTAAACAATAATTAGCACTATTAATTGCAATTTCATACATATAATAGTTCACTATTATTGTATATCTGATGAAATGAATCGGAAAATAGCAATTTACGAACGGTTTTCCATAAGTTGTACTTATACCTAAACATAAGAAACGCTCTGAAAGCCCCAAACGGTGCGGATTTGAGGATTTCGGGCAGTTTTGACAGGTCGCAAAAAAAAGCGTTTGACTGTCCCTTGAGGACATGTCCTCAAAAAATTGCGTGGATATTGTGATTCTTATTAACTATAATTAAGGTGAAATAGCAGATAAGTAAGGTTTACCTAACAGTTTTACTTATCGCTACTTTTTGAACAACAGGAATATGGTGCTGAGAGATTGATAGAGAGGTGATTCTATGCCACTGCTATTACCGGATGATTACGCGTATCCTCTTCCTAAATTGAGAAGAGTACAGCAGGTATTCGATCATACTTCGCTAGATGACGTCGAGGGAACGCTCCTTAAAGAATGGAGCCGCCCTGAGATCAGAGAAAAGATAAAACCCGGTGCCAGGGTCGCCGTTGCTGTCGGCAGCCGCGGTATCAAAAATCTTCAGCTCATCGTAAAGACGACTATCGATCAGCTGAAAGGACTCGGAGCCGAGCCGTTTATCGTATCCGCTATGGGAAGCCACGGCGGTGGTACAGAAGAGGGCCAGAAGGAAGTCCTTACAGGTTATGGCATCACAGAGGAATACATGGGAGTGCCTGTATGCACTACCGTGGATGTAGTTGAGCTTGGCGTTACACCAACGGGCAAGACAGTCTATTTCGACCGCGCTGCTTCCGAGGCCGACGCTATCATTCCGATTAACAGGATCAAACTGCATACCGACTTTGTTGGTGAACTTCAGAGCGGTATCTGCAAAATGCTGGTCATAGGCCTGGGCAACCAGATCGGATGCTCTTCTATTCATGAAGAAGATCCTGAGTTCTTCGCTCAGATCATCGAAGATGCGGCTGCTATAATAATAGAAAAGACTCCTGTAGTCGCTGGTGTCGCAGCGATAGAAAACGCTTATGACGAGACTTTCCACGTCGAGATCCTCCCGAGAGAGAATCTTATAGCCCGTGAAAAAGAGCTCGTCAAGATAGCGAAAACAAAGATGCCGGTACTTATCCCGCCTAAGATCGATGTCCTTCTCGTGGGCGCGATCGGTAAGGAGATATCCGGGGCAGGTTTCGACCCTAATATCCTGGGCAGGAGCTCATGCCTCAAGGAGTATATGCTGCCGATCCCTGATATCAATCAGATGGTGCTTCTGGGTGTAACTCCGGCGTCTCATGGTAATGCGATAGGTCTCGGTCTCTTTGATGTCACTGTTAAAGAGGTGTTCGATCAGATGGACTTCGAATCCACTTATGCTAACAGTATCGCATGCCGCTGCATCGCCGACTGCAAGATACCTCTTGTAGCCAAGGACGAAGACGAAGCGGAGAGAGTCGCGATCAAGTGCGTCAGAGGCGTCAAACTTGAAGATCTCAGAGTAGTTAAGATCGCTAATACCCTTGAACTCGGCTGCATAGAAGTATCCGACAAGGTTCTTGAAGATATCAAAGACGACGAGAGAATAGTTATTCAGTAGATATTGCTCACGAAATAAAAAGGAGGTTGACAGGTATGAAATTAACTGATGAACAACAGGCCATGCTTGATGGAAAATATGGAGAAGGCGCGGCTTACGCGATGAAGATCCAGGTTGGCATCGGCGAGTGCTTCGACGCGGAGCGTATGGTGCCTATCAAGAGAGCTCACGTAGCTCTGAGTAATCAGGCGGGTGACCTGTGGTTTGCCGAGAAACTGGTTGCTGCCGGCGCAAAGTGCCGTGTGGCTCCTACAGTAAATCCGGGCTGGTGTCTTGACTATTTTAAGAAGGGCTGGCCTGACCTCACAGATGAGGATATCGAGCATATGCACAGAACAGACAATGCTTATCGTACACTGGGCGCGGTACTTTCGTACAACTGCACACCTTATGTAGCGACAAACGTTCCTAACTTCGGTGAGGTCTGTGCATTCTCAGAATCCAGCGCACCTCCTTACGTAAACTCCGTATGGGGCGCACGCACAAACAGAGAAAGTGCTAACAGCGCTCTCTGCGCAGGTGTTACAGGCTTCGTTCCTGAATATGGTCTGCTGCTCGACGAAAACCGTAAAGGCGACATCGTAGTTCACGTAGAGGCTGACATGAAGTCCGCATACGAGTATCACTGCCTCGGTATGATGGGCGACAAGATCGGCGAAGGACTTCCTGTATTCGTAGGACTTCCTAAGGTGATCACACCTGAAGCTCTCAGAAACTTCGGAGCTCAGCTCAACACATCCGGCGCTTACGGAATGTATCACATCGTAGGATTCACTCCTGAGGCTCCAGATCTTGAGACAGCGCTTGGCGGCAAGAAGCCTAAACACGAAGTTGTCATCACAGACAAGGATCTCAAGGATTTCGCAGAGAAATTCAGCGATGAGAACGACGGAAAGATCGATTTCGCAATGTTCGGATGCCCACACTTCACTCTTGAAGAGGCTATGTACATCGCAGATCATATCGAAGGCAAGAAGCTCGCAGTTCCTATGTACATCCTGGTATCGAGCCACGCTGCTCAGATGGCTGAGAGAATGGGTGTTTCAAAGGTGCTCAATGACGCCGGCGCTGAGATCATTCCTGATAGCTGCCCTGACCAGCCGGTATGGCATTTCCTGAAAGGCAAGACAGGTGTCACGGAATCGCCTAAGTGTGCTTACTATCCAAGACGCAGAGGACTGAAGTTCGTACTGCGCGACCTTGATGGTTGTATCGAAGCTGCTCTTACAGGGGAGGTAAAATAATGGGAAAGAGATTTGCATGCCATAAGATATCTGAGGGCTGCGCGACAGCCGAGGCTATCCAGACAAAAGAGCGCATCATGTTCTATCAGGTACGCCCTGAAGACGGAATGATGGACGAGAAGGATCATGAGCTCAGAGGTAAGATCATCGCCAAGAAAGTACTCATCTTCCCAGGTGGAAAGGGAAGCTCAGTAGTACAGCAGGATGGTCTCTATCATCTGGACAAGTTCCATAACATGCCATCGGCTCTTATCGTAAGTGACCCTGATCCGGTACTTGTTGCAGGGGCTATCATCATGGAGATCCCTATGGTAGACCGTCTCGATCAGGAATTCTATGACACAGTAAAAGACGGCGATCAGCTCACCGTCAATGCTGATGAGGGATATGTAGAGATCCTTTAACACTAACATTGTTAATACAGCACCATAAAGTAGTATGATGCTGACATTTATCCAACTTTAAACAAGGAGGTAATATAGTATGGAACTGACTATTCAGGAAATGGTTGAAAAAGCTAGAGTAGCAATGGACCAGATCAAGGATTTCACTCAGGAACAGGTTGATCAGATCTGCTATGAGGCTGCTAAGGCTGTCTACAAAGACAGAGAGACACTTTCCGAGATGGCTGTTGAAGAGACAAGACTCGGAAGAGTTGATCACAAGATCGGCAAGCTCGAGCTCGCATGCAGCATGATGTGGGAGTATCTTCAGGATAAGCCATCCGTAGGCGTTATCGCTGAGCATCCTGAGATCGGTATCACAGAAGTTGCTAAGCCGGTAGGCGTTGTTGCGTGCATTTCGCCGGCTACAAACCCTGGCGCTACACCTATCGCTAACTTCATGCAGGCAATCAAGGGCAAGAACGCGATGATCGTTTCACCTGCTCCTCGTGCTAAGGCTACATCTGAGAGAACTGTTAACCTGATCAGAGAAGCTTGCGTTAAGTGCGGAGCTCCTGCAGATCTCATCCAGTGCGTCGAGAACGTTTCGATCGAGAAATCCGGCCAGCTCATGGCTGCTGCTGACCTGATCGTTGCTACAGGCGGAGCCGGAATGGTTAAAGCTGCTTACTCCAGCGGCACTCCTGCTTACGGCGTAGGCCCTGGAAACCCTCCTGTTATCCTTGACAGAGACTTCGATATCGAAGAAGCAGTTCCTATCATGGCTGAGGCTTCCGGATTCGAAAATGGTATCCTCTGCGACGGCTGCAACCACTTCCTCTATCCTGCAGAGAAAGAGGCTGAGGTATTCGAGGCTTGGAGAAAGGGCAATATAGTAGTATTCGATAAGCCTGAAGACGTTGATAAGTTCCGTGAAGTAATGTTCCCGGATGGCAAAGCTAACGCTGAGATCATCGGTCACGACGCTGACGTTATCGCTAAGGCTGCAGGCTTCGATGTTCCTAAAGAAACAGAAGTCATCGCCCTTAAGATCGACAAGATCGGCGCTGAAGAGATACTCACTCACGAGTTCCTCGGACCTACAATGACAATGATCACTTACGAAACTTTCGAAGAGGCTGTAGACAAGGCTCTCAAGATCCTCACAGAGCAGGGTGGTATCGGACATGGTACAGGAGTTCTCTCCCACAACGAAGATCACATCCGCTATGTGGCAGAAAAGATTCCTGTAAGCCGTCTCATGATCAACCAGCCATCTTCAGACGGTTGGGGCCCAAGCCACAACGGACTTCCACCTACAATGTCCGAGTCCTGCGGAACATGGGGTAATAACATCCTCGCAGGCAATGTTGACTACATCCACTTCCTCAACATCACACGCATCGCACGCCGCCTTGACAAAGAATGGCCTGATGCAGAGGAGATGTTTAAATAGGAAGAATGAAGCGCGGAAGCGCTTCACAATGCTGGAATAGCTGTGAAACGCCCGGGCTTGTAAGAGAGTTTCGGGCGTTTCCATATCTTTTCCTTAAATTTGAAGTATAATTACTACAAGGAGAAGGAAAAAATGACACTAAGACAGCTTGAATTTGTTAAAGCGGTAGTAGAAAACCGTAATATTTCTGTCGCGGCCAAGCAACTATATGTTTCTCAGTCGGCGCTTTCACAGCAGATATCTTCGCTTGAGGAAGAACTGGGGTGTGAGCTTTTTTACAGGAAGACGAATGGTGTGACTCCGACTAATGCCGGGTATGTGCTGTATCAGCACGCTCTTGAGATATTAGACGACGTTTCAGACGCTTTAGACGATGTGCGTAAAGCTGAAGAGACGGTAGCGGGCGAGATAATCATAGGCACTATCTATTCCGGTCTGAGCATTGCGGCTGACTATATCAGCAGATTCACCGCGCAATATCCGGGGGTCCATTTCAAGATTTTCCCAATGCTTCCTGCTGAATTGGAAGATTCACTTGAAGCAGGTAAAATCGATATAGCGTTCATGCGCTCGGTCAACAGGAGCATCAGGAGATTCCCTGCTTTATGGCTTGAAAAGGAAGAAATGGTCGCTATGATACCAAAACATATGGATCCTTGCCCTAAGAGTGATTCCATAAGCGTTGATCAGTTAAAGGATCTCGCGTTTTGCGGGGGCATTGAGAAACATTACAGAGAGTCACGGAACTGGGATTTCGGTGAGATGCTTGAGAAAGAACTCAGCGAAAAGGGCGAAGAATTTGCGAGGATATATGAATGCAGCGGCGCGATTGCCAGCATGATACTGTCCGCTAACGGTCTCGCGGTATCACTTGTCCCTGAAAAGACAGCCCGTAGTATGGATTCAAGGAATTTGAATATAAAGCACGTTGAGGATACAGAAATATTCACCTGGCCTGCGTTGGCGTGGAATGATGATGTCGCTTCAAGCTATCAGGTAGATTTATTTGTAAAATTCATTTCAGAAGATGCAAAAAAATGAAGATCAGTGATATAGCAAAGAAATACGGAGTTTCCAAGGATACACTGTATTTTTACATCTCGAAAGGATTGCTTATACCCAGGGTAAACGGTAAGCAGTATCTTGCGGATGATACTTTTGAACGCGATCTGCAGATGATACTCAAATATCGTGACTGGGGATTTCAGCTGACCGAGATCCACTCGGCGCTTTCTTCGATTCGCAAAAATCCTCCCGGAGAGGAGAGCGTGGCGAATACCATGCTTACGGATATGCTTGTGCGTAGAGCAGAGGAGATATCCAATGAGATCGGTTTACTTGAATTGAAACTCGAAGATATCAATGGTGCCATAGCGGATCTAAAACTAGGGAAAGAGCCTGCCGCTAATACGGGCAAGAAGATCGGTGTCCCTTTATCTATGGTCTCTCTTCTCAGATGTCCAAAATGCAACGGTACACTCAATTTCTCTAAAACGGATATGTCTCATACCCAGATCATGCGAGCAGATGTCGTTTGCGCTTGCGGATACAAGGCCAGGATCAGAGATGGGATACTGCTGACACCTAATCAAAAACACAGCCAATACGATCAGGCGGATACAGATAAGGTGATATATAGCAACGTTCCTGACTACCTTACGAGTCTGTACCAGAAATCGTATTACTGGATGGAGAGATGCCTTAGAAAAATCGTCACTCAGGGGTCGGTGGTGATGGAGACCCATCTGAATACTTATTTCTACCTCCAATACGAGCAGTTTCTGATGGAGGAGAATAACTGCAGGCTTATACTCGTAGATAAATATCCTGAGATCCTTGGGATGTATAAGACGGCTCTGGAGGCAAGTGGAAGTGAGCTTGAAGTCCTATTCATAGCTGACGACGGCACGGATATCCCGATTTGCCCGGGTTCGGTCGATGTGTTTGTTGACTTCTTTGGCTCGAATGAGCATCAGTTCTTCAACGAATCTGTGCTTATAGAAGAATTATCAGAATATATGGCGCCTACATCCCATGTAGTCGGAACCTATTTTTCCGTGACAGGAGGCAGGCAGTCCATTAAGAACATGAAATACTACTATCCTGAAGCGTCTTCTGATAACTTCAATCTCGCTGTATTCAGGAATAGCGCTGAAAAGGCGGGCTATATCGGAGTTACGTCTGAGTTTATAGGCGAATCAGCAGATACGGGCGATGATTACAGATGCCTGGGTTTTGTTGACGAGGCTGAGAAGATCCGTCTCGATTCATTCATGTTCAAGAAAGATCCTAAAATCGTTTCAGATAACAGCGTCGAAACGGAATAATAATATCCGCGATTCATGGCGTTTGAAGTAATAGCATGTAAAAAGGGCCGGAGCACTGCTCCGGCCCTGCAGACTGTAGACAAAGTCTCGATCGAAAGGTCGAGGCTTTTCTATTGCCTACACTTTTCGGATCGACCATAAGCTATCGACCGGCGCCGGAGCGGGAGCAGAGTCAAGAGGCAGTACGCTGACCGCGGAGCAAAGAATAAAAAGCGGTCGGGCAACTCTTGACGCCGCGACACGGACCATCCTTGACTGCGCCAGCAGCGGGAACACGCTGCTGGCCTGCCCTCCCG
>JAZQBC010000019.1:0-11972 GCA_045545495.1 Anaerovoracaceae bacterium
CAGCACAAGCGCCAGAGCCTTGATCCTTCTGTTCATAGCTGTTCTCCTGCCCGTGGCTTGTAATTACAGTGCCTCTGCTACTGCTACGATGTTTTCCACTGTGATTCCGTTCTTCTCAAGGAGTCTCTCGTAAGGAGCCGATTCACCGAACTGATCCTGGATACCGACTCTCTTGACTTTGCCCTTGCCCATCTCAGCTACGACTTCGCATACAGCGCTGCCGAGGCCGTTGATGATGTTGTGGTCCTCAACTGTGACGATCTTGCCGATCTCCTCAACGCAGGCCTTAACAGCTTCAACGTCGAGTGGCTTGATTGTGTGCATGTCGAGCACTCTTGCAGAGATACCCTTTTCCTCAAGAGCCTTTGCCGCCTTGATAGCGAGGCTTACTGTATCGCCGTTTGCGATGATGGCGACGTCTTTACCATCCTGGATCTGATAAGCCTTGCCGATCTCGAACTCTACGTCCGGTCCGTATACCTGCTCCATAGCGTCCCTTGTGAATCTCAGGTACATTGGGCCGTAAGTCTCAGCTGCTGCTCTTACGAGCTTGCGTGCCTGGTTGTAGTCAGCCGGCATTATTACGGACATGTTAGGAATAGTTCTGAGGATTCCCATGTCCTCGATAGCCTGGTGCGAAGCACCGTCGTTAGCAGGTGTGAATCCGCCGTGCGAGCAAGCGATCTTTACATTGAGGTTTGTGTAGCACATTTCCTGTCTGATCATCTCGCAGATCCTCATCGAGCCAAATGCCGCATAAGTTACTACGAAAGGCACCTTGCCGCATGTCGCGAGTCCTGCCGCAACGCCGGCGCCATTCTGCTCAGCGATTCCGACATTCAGATACTGATCAGGAAGCTGTTTCTTGAATTCCTGAGTCTTGCAGCTCTTGCCGATATCTATATCCAGAACGACGACCTCAGGGTGATCTTTTCCGACTTCTACTATCTCATCACCAAATCCGTTTCTTGTAGGGATCTTTTTCAGTTCACTCATCATTCTTTCCTCCTTATATCAGCTGAGCCTTGAGCTCACTCATAGCCTGCGCGTACTGCTCATCGTTAGGAGCAACACCGTGCCAGCCTACCTGATTTTCCATAAAGCTTACACCCTTGCCCTTGATAGTAGTTCCGATAAGAGCCTTAGGATTACCGTTCTTTGCATCATCAGCGTAGCACTTATCGAGCACCTCGCAGGTCTCCTCCATGCTGTTGCCGTCGAAGTAGTAAACATCCCATCCGAACGCCTTGAACTTCTCGCCAAGATCTCCATTAGGCATGATCTCGTCGCAAGTACCGTCGAGCTGCAGGTTGTTCACGTCGATGAATACGATGAAGTTATCAAGTTTATATTTATTAGCTGTATTAGCAGCTTCCCAGATCTCGCCTTCCTGTGCTTCTCCGTCACCTACTACGCAGAACACCTTATAGTCCTTGTTGTCCATCTTTGCCGCGATGGCCATTCCGGCTGCGCAGGCCATTCCCTGGCCGAGAGAACCTGTGGAAATATCGATGCCCGGGCACTTAACCATCGATGGATGTCCCTGAAGCTTTGATCCTTCCTTTCTCAGTGTGTCGAGTTCTTCTACAGGGAAGAATCCGAGAGTTCCAAGGCAAGCGTACTGTATAGGACATACATGGCCTTTCGACAGGACAAATCTGTCTCTGTCCTCCCACTTAGGGTTCTTTGGGTCCACATTCATGTACTTGAAGTAGCATGCTGTGACGAATTCTGCTGCCGAGAGCGATCCACCCGGATGTCCCGACTGCGCCTTGTAGATCATGTCAACGACCTTCATGCGCATCTCTGTTGCTGTGTTCTTAAGCTCTTTGATCGAAATATCTTTCATTTGGGATCTCCTTTATATTTCATTTCCCGAAAGTGTTGGTTAAGTAGTTTATTTGCGTCCCAGTATGAATCCGAGCACCAGCGCTACGATCAGCATTCCCGCTGTTCCGAGAGCCAGGTTGTTGAATCCCGTGGCAGTGACCACGAACATAGGCGCTATAGTCAGATAGAAGTTCTGCGTACTTATCTGCCAGAGTGGTGTCGCAGCTACCAGGTTAGGGCCGGCGTCTGTCTCGAGTTCAGGGTCAGATATTCTGAGAAGCATCATTCCTGTAGCGGTCGAACCTGTCCATGCTCCGAACATTACCATCGCGTTCTCAAGCCAGTTGGTCTTGAGCCAGAGCTTTGGCAGGATCATCAGGATCGCTGTAGTCAGCAGCAGTCCGACAGCAGAGATAGTCAGGATCGCTGCAGCGTTGTTCATGATGACGTCGAGTTTCATCGTTGCGATAGCTGTGATGATCAGATACTCGAGAGCGAGCGTTCCGATATGTCCAAGCGACTCATTGTCGATGAACTTAGCCATAGGTGTCTTTTTGACAACGACTCCGAATACCAGAGATACAAGGATAGCCGGCACATAGATAGCGAATCCTGAGAACAGTGGTACCATGTGCAGGATGTGCAGCAGGCCATAAGCTACCAGCATGATCCCGAGCACGATGCCGAAGTGCAGTGTCAGTGGATCGAAAGCGATATCCGATGTATACGCTGTCATGAACTTGAACTGGTTTTCCTTTGAGAGGATACCTGTGTAGTCTTCTTTGCTGAGGTTGCCGGATTTCTCTGCTGCGCACCAACCCTTACGGATGCCGTAGTTGATGATAGCGATACCTACGATGATGCCGTAAAGCATACCGATCGTCGCGTAAGTAGTTCCGAATGCCGACGCTTCATCGTAGTTCCAGTAACCGAGTGTGTCGTAAATACCTGCGATAACCTGTGGGATACCGTGAGCTCCGTAGAAGGCGCCGAATGGAAGCAGAGATGCTCCATCAGGAAGATGGAAGAGCTTGCCAAGTCCCATAGCAGACAGTACCTGTGCCGAGATGACAGTTGCGGAGATCAAGAAGATCAGCGAGCATTTCTTGATCATCTTTCTGTCGAACTTCAGGGCAACGAACTGAGTTACGAACAGTATCGCGAGAAGTGGATTAGCGAATCCGCTTACGTTGTCCGACCAATGGATGTAGTAAGGACAGAACTTGCCCAAAACTTCTGATCCGAGAAGAAGTCCTACCAGTCCGCCGATGACGGCGACCGGAATGAACATTTTCTGCAGGATAGTTACTTTAGACCTGAGGAACATACCAATCAGCAGCAGCATGCTTGCCCAGGCGAAATCCATCAAAATAGTTTCAAACATGATTCTCCCCTTTCTTACTTAACTGTCTTCGCCGCCTCGCGCATCTGTGCTACGAGACCCGAAGTCCACTCATTGCGCATCTCGAAATCGGTATATACGCTTCTTGTCGCTTCCTTGAACGAATCGATATCCGGAGCTTCATTGACTGTCATTCCAGATTTCTTAAGCTCTTCAAGCTGCTTCGACTCCTGTGAAGCGACCGCTTCTCTGTGCTCTTTTCCGAAAGTCTTTGCTCCCTCGAGCAGCACTTCCTGCACATCTTCAGGAAGCTTGTTCCAGTTGGTCAGCGAGAACACAAGGTTCTTCGACTCATACTTGTAATTGCAGATCGTCATATACTGGTTGACTTCCTGGATCTTGTTGTCATAAATGTTTGCAATCGGGTTTTCCTGACCATCGAATGTTCCCTGCTTGAGAGCATCGTATGTCTTGCTCCAGGCGAATGTGGTGGTCTGAGCGCCAAGCGCTTTGAAAATGGAATCCGTCATGCTGTCGTCAGGTATACGCATTTTGAGGCCCTCAACATTAGACGCCTTGCTGATCTCTCTGCTGTTGTTGGTGATCTGCCTCATTCCGTTTTCCCAGAACGCAAGCTGTTTAAGGTTATAGTCCTCAAGACCTTCCGTAAGGCCTTTTGCGATCTCCTCATTGTCTGTGACCGCCCATGCCTGCTCATAGCTTCCGAACAGGAATGGAAGACCGAGTGCCGCGATCTTAGGCGCGTAATTGGCTTCAACACCCTGAGGCATCATCATGGCATCGAGTTCATTTGTCACCAGCTGCTGAGCCATCTCTGTGTTGTCTCCGAGCTGTTCGTTTGGATAGAGCCTAATCACCACTCTGCCGTCGGTCTGTTCCTCGACCCATGTGGCATAGTGCTGAAGTGATACGCCGATAAGGTTGTCCTCGGTATCACTGTAGCCGAGTCTGATGATGTACTCGGTGTTGCTGCTCGCTCCACCGCCTTCGCTTCCCTTAGGGCTGCAAGCTGTGATAAGCACACTTCCCAGCAAGAGCACGGTCATCAGCAGTCCGGCAAGAATCTTCTTTTTCATACAAGCTTCCTCTCCTTTCCACTTAATTTTTATTGTCCCGGCCGATCCAAATCTCTTTCGTCTCGGCCGATCTTGAACTTTTTGCCCGGCCGATCCACTATCTGCCGAGGTACAGTGACTGTTTAGCAAGCACGAGGTTGAGTATCATATCGTTGCATGGAGTTGGGATACCATACTCTTTTCCGAGCCTTGATACCGCGCCGTTGATGATCCTGACCTCTGTCTCGCGGTGATGGAGCACATCCTGGACCATCGAGCTGATAGTTTCATCTGTCATGCGTGATACGTCATATGCGTGCTCAAGTTCATCTTCATAATTGAGAGTGCAGCCACTCGCATTGGCTACCTCGATAGCCTCCTTGATGAGCATCTTCGCGAGCTCATTCGCATAAGGGCTCTTGCTGATGAAGCCGTTAGGAGTCTCAAGAAGAGCGCTTACTCCGTTGATCGCAACGTTTGCCGAAAGTTTGTGCCAGATAGCGTTCAGCACGTTTTCATGAACGTCTACCTCAAGACCGGCTTCGCGGAACGCTTCAGCTACCTCATTCACCTTTTCCATAGGAGCCTTGATCGAGCCCATATTTGTAGCTCCGTATCCTGTGTGCTTTACGTGGCCAGGTCCAACAGGGGTAGCTCCGAAAGCTGTGTTTCCGATAATGATCTGCTCTTCAGGGATCACCTTAGCGATCTCGTCATAGTTGCCGTATCCGTTCTGGAGGCACATGACCATAGTGTGATCGTCGACCATTGGAAGAGCGTTGCGCACGGCATCCTCGAGGTACTGGTAATGTACGAATACGACCAGAAGATCTACCGGACCGATCTCCTTAGGGTCTGTAGTTGCGATCGCTGGATGAAGCGAAACAGTCTCCCCGTCTCCGTGTCCAGGAGCGCATCTGTCTACGAGTATTCCGTCTTTCTTGATAGCCTCGATAACAGGCTCAAAAGTATCGAGTACACATACTTCATGTTTCTGAAGTAGATAGCTTGCATAGCAGCTTCCGATGGCGCCGCATCCGACAAATCCGATTCTCATGATTGATAGACCTCCGTTGTTATTGAATTGTTAATATTGTTTAATTTGTCATAATGTCTTTTGTCAGACATAATTATGTAATGCAATATTACAAACATTGCAATCAAAAAGCAATCGTCTTTCGCTATAAATATTTTTTTGACAAATTGTAATTTTGGCACACAAAAAATCCGCAGGTTTTCTGCGGACTATTTAGACATTTATTGTTAGATTTTCAATGCGCTTCGAACGAGATCCTATCTACTCCCCTATTTACCGTCGTCGAGCTTGAGGACTTCGGTGAATGCTTCCTGCGGCACAGTTACTGTACCGAACTGGCGCATCCTCTTCTTTCCTGCCTTTTGCTTCTCGAGGAGCTTCTTCTTACGCGAGACGTCTCCGCCGTAGCACTTGGCGAGTACGTCCTTGCGGTAAGCTCTTACTGTCTCGCGGGCAATGATCTTCTGGCCGATAGCTGCCTGCACCGGCACCTCGAACTGATGCCTTGGAATGATCTCCTTGAGCTTCTCGCAAATGCCCCTGCCCTTTGCCATCGCTTCTTCTTCAGGAACGATAGTTGAGAGCGCGTCAATGAGCTCGTGGTTGAGAAGTATGTCCAGCTTGACCAGCTTGGCCGGCTGGTATCTCAGGAACTCGTAGTCGAGTGACGCGTAGCCTCTTGTGCGGGACTTCAGTGCGTCGAAGAAATCGTATATGACCTCGTTTAGCGGCATCTCATAATGGAGCTGTACTCTCGTAGGTGTTAGATATTCCATGTGGACCATATTGCCGCGGCGGTTCTGGCAGAGTGCCATGATACTGCCGACATAGTCGTTAGGAGTCATGATGTCGCATTTGACTATAGGTTCCTCGATGTGCGCTATCAGCGTAGGATCGGGCAGGTTTGAAGGATTCTGGATGTCGAGGACCTGCCCGTCCTTCATCACGACCTTATACACAACAGAAGGCAGGGTCGTGATGACATCGAGGTCGAATTCCCTCGCGAGCCTCTCCGTTATAACGTCCATATGCAGGAGGCCCAGGAAGCCGCATCTGTAGCCGTATCCGAGCGCAGCCGAGTTCTCTGGCTCGAAGTTGAAAGCCGCGTCATTCACCTGCAGCTTCTCAAGAGCGTCCTTTACGTTCTCGTACTTCTCGCCTTCCGCCGGGAAAATGCCGCAGTACACCATCGACTGCGCCTTCTTATATCCCTTGAGAGGCTCGCTCGTAGGGTCGGCCGCCAGAGTAATGGTATCGCCGACCCGTGCGTCAGCCACCTGTTTGATGCTGCCGCAGATGTAGCCGACCTCGCCGGCTCTGAGTTCATCCGCCGGGAGCATGCCCGGGATGCAGTAGCCGACTTCGGTCACCTCATAATTCTTGCCCGTATTCATCATGCGGATAGTATCTCCGCGCTTTACCTTGCCGTCGAATACGCGCGTATAAATAACTACGCCCTTATAGCTGTCGTAGTATGAATCGAAAATAAGGGCTTTGAGTTTGCCATCCGGATCGCCTGTCGGAGGCGGTATGACCTCGACGAGCTTTTCAAGCATCTCGGAGACTCCCATGCCTGTCTTGGCTGAGATCTCCGGAGCCTCCGAGGCGTCAAGGCCGATGATGTCTTCGATCTCGGCCCTGGCATCATCAGGCCTTGCCGAGTCGAGGTCCATCTTATTCAGTACAGGCAAAATCTCAAGATCCTCATCGAGCGCGAGATAGACGTTTCCGAGAGTCTGGGCTTCCACGCCCTGAGTCGCGTCCACGACAAGCACGGCGCCGTCACAGGCAGCCAGACTCCTCGACACCTCATAGTTGAAGTCCACGTGTCCCGGAGTGTCGATGAGATTGAGGATGTACTCCTCGTCGTTCTTAGCCTTATACGAAAGCCTCGTAGTCTGGAGCTTTATAGTGATACCGCGCTCGCGCTCGATATCCATGTTGTCCAGATACTGCTCCTTCATGTCGCGCGATTCGACCAGGCCCGTCATCTCGATAAGCCTGTCGGCCAGAGTCGACTTGCCGTGATCTATATGCGCGATAATGCTGAAATTCCTAATATTGTCCAAATAGCTCATTAAAGATAGATATCCTCTCTGAAAATATGTTGCCCTACCGGTACCGATCCGATAGTCATATCAATTATTAAATCCCGGCGAATGTTCATCAGAACCTGAAATCTCTTCGGTTCGATTCCCTGATCGCCTTTATGTTGTCCTCAGCGATCTGACGCACCTTCTCCTTTGGTATCTTCTCAAGTTCTTCCCTGATCATCTCCCAGCCGATCTCGCGGGTCTCAGGCGAAGCGTAATCCACCAGATACTCGGCAAGCGTCATAAGCGCGTTAGGATGGCAGCAATTAAGGATCTGCCCGTTCTTGCAAAGCGCCATGAACCTGTCGCCTGTACGGCCCTCGCGGTAGCAGGCGGTGCAGAATGATGGGATGTGACCGCTCTCCATGAGCCACTTCACGACCTCGTCAAGCGTGCGCTGGTCGGATACGTCGAACTGCTCTGTGTCGTGAGGACGATCCTCCTCTGTGTAGCCTCCAACGGAAGTACGGCTCGCGCCGCTTATCTGGGAGATACCCACGCGGAGCATCTTCGCACGCACATCCTCAGACTCACGTGTCGAGATGATCATGCCTGTGTAAGGCACAGCCAGGCGGATGCATGCTGCGATCTTGATGAATGTCTCGTCGTCGATCCCGTTATCGAAGGCATCCGGGTCGATATCGTCTGCTCGCTTCACTCGCGGCACACTGATCGTGTGCGGACCGACGCCGTGCACAGCTTCCAGATGCTCTGCATGCATTATAAGCCCTGCGAACTCATATTTATATAGCTCAAGCCCAAACAATACTCCGAGCCCGACGTCGTCGATACCGCCCTCCATGGCTCTATCCATGGCCTCTGTGTGGTAGTTGTAGTCGTGCTTAGGGCCTGTCGGATGTAGCTTGAGATAACTCTCTTTGTGATATGTCTCCTGGAACAGGATATACGTACCGATGCCCGCATCCCTCAGCTTCTGATAATTCTCGACTGTAGTCGCAGCGATATTGACATTCACGCGGCGGATGTCGCCATTCTTGTGATTTACCGAATATATAGTCTTGATGCAGTCGAGGATGTACTCGATAGGATTGTTGACAGGGTCTTCGCCGGCCTCGATAGCCAGCCTCTTATGACCCATATCCTGGAGCGCGATCACTTCATTACGCACTTCCTCCTGCGTCAGTTTCTTACGCGCGATGTGCTTGTTCTTAAGGTGATACGGACAATAAAGGCATCCGTTCACGCAGTAATTCGAAAGATAAAGCGGCGCGAAAAGCACGATACGGTTGCCGTAAAATGCCTGCTTGATCTCCTCTGCGATCTCGAATATACGCTCATTCTTTTCAGGAATATCACAGGCCAGAAGCACCGAAGCCTCCCTGTGAGTCAGCCCCTTGCATGTGCAGCCATTTCCATTCTCATTCATGACAGGGCGCGCCTTCTCGAGTATCTCGTCGATAAGCTCAACATTGTGTTTGTTCGCTTCGGCATATTCCAGAGTAGCGCGTATCTCTTCGTCATTTATGAATTCATCGGCTATCAGCGATTTTGGATCATACTTAAACATTTCAATCACCCTTTTACTAATAATTATGTTTTATATCGCCCCTATCCACAACGAGCCTGTATCCGATGGCCCGCATGCGATCATCGAGGCACTGTCTGCACTGAGCTGATTCATCTCCGGTGCAGATCTTGTTATCGTAAAGTTCGTATTTTTTTCTGACATCAGCCGGTGACAGATTAGGCATCACCACATTGGCCCCTGCCTGAATGCCCTTCTCCCGGCCCATTGGATCGATGGTGCCAAGCGCCGTAGTCGCAGGAAGAAGTACCGGCGGATGGATGAGCCTTATGATGGACAGCAGGTAGACCGTTTCATCTACCGTGCCCGCAGGCATGTCACGGAATTGTGTATCATGATGCGGAATGAACGGCCCGATGCCGCACATATCCGGCTTGAATTCTTCTATAAACTTAAGGTCTTTCGCCAGTGTCTCCGGAGTCTGATACGGAGATCCGACCATAAATCCGCAGCCCACCTGATACCCTATATCCTTAAGATCATACAGACAGCGCATGCGGTTTTCAAACGACATCTCTGTCGGATGCAGCTTCGCATAATGTTCAGGGTCTGCCGTCTCGTGCCTGAGAAGATATCTGTCAGCGCCTGCATCAAACAGCCTCTGATAGCTCTCGCGGCTTCTCTCGCCCATCGAAAGCGTGACAGCGCAGTCAGGATGATTGGCCTTCAGCTTAGATATGATACCGCAAAGGACGTCATCTGTGAAATAAGGATCTTCTCCGCCCTGCATCACGAAAGTACGAAACCCAAGCCCATAGCCCTCAGAGGCACAGCTCAGGATCTCTGCCTCACTAAGCCTGTATCGCTCGGCATTCTGATTGCCGCTGCGTATACCGCAGTACAGACAATTATTCTTGCAGATGCTGCTTATCTCGATTAGACCACGCGTGAACACAGCGTCACCGTATATCCCGCGCCTGGTCTTCACGGCCAGTTCGGCAAGCCTCGCAGCTGCCTCGGGATCACGGCCCCTTACAAGGGCTGCGTATTCCGATTCGGAGAGGCTGTGCTTCTCGGAGAGCCTGTTCACTAGATCCATGAGAACTAAAAGTTCCTTCATCGCCAGCCCTCCTTTCTGCCAAATTCAGTGTGACTGCAAAACTCTGTCATCTTAGATATTGCGGAAATATGCCGCCCTAGAGCTTAGCGGGATCGCCACCTGTTACCAATGTATGAAGCTCCGGAAAAACCCTAAGGCTTCTCTCAAGAGTCCCCGTCATGCGCGCTATTGCGATGCCGTAATTCGTGAACGGCACGCCCTGCGAAAGCGCTATTCCCATGCGGTTCTTTATTACCGTATCGGTAAGCATGCAGCCACCGCAGTGTATCACCAAGCTATACGGTGTAAGATCCTCAGGAAAGTCCCTACCCGAGCATGTCTCTATCTTTATGTCGGCATCAGTATATTGCCTGAGCCAGCGCGGGATCTTCACCGTACCTATATCATTGCACTGGCGATGATGCGTGCATCCCTCTGCCAGCAGCACTTTGTCGCCGTCCTTTAGCTTATCCACCGCAGCGATACCACAGGCCGCGACATCCAGAAAGCCCTTGTACCTCGCCATAAGTATCGAGAACGAAGTCAGCGGCACTTCATCCGGCACTATCTCGCTCACAACACTAAAAACCTGACTGTCGGTGATCACCATAGCCGGCGATTCCGAAAGCCTTTCAAAAGTCTTAGAAAGCTCGGTCTCACGGCACACTATAGGCATCGCTCCCGCGTCGAGCAGATCGCGTATCGCCTGCTGCTGTGGCAGTATAAGGCGGCCTTTAGGCGCGGATTCGTCAATCGGACATACCAATACGACCACATCGCCGGTCTCTACCAGATCACCGACAAGCCGTATGCCATCGCCTTCAGGCATCACACGTGCCAGTGCTTCCTTGAACGCGTCAACGCCCTCTCCTGTAAGTGAGCTTACTGATATAGCATCTTCTGCAGGCGGCATCGCGCCCGGAAGATCCGATTTGTTCCATGCTATCAGACGCGGAAGTCCTTTCTCCCGGATCCGATCAAGAAGCGATAAATCGAAGCCCGAGAGGCCGCGCTCTGCGTCCACCACAAGAACAGCTATGTCAACACGGCTCAGAGTATCTTCGGCGCGTTTTACACGCTGACCGCCAAGTGAGCCCTCGTCATCAAGGCCCGGGGTGTCGATGATCACCACCGGCCCTAGCGGCTTCAGTTCCATGGCCTTCTGAACGGGGTCAGTTGTAGTGCCCCCGATCTCCGATACGATGGAAAGCGCCTGCCCTGTAACAGCGTTGACCAGACTGGACTTCCCGGCATTACGACAGCCAAAGAATCCTATATGTGTACGCTCTGCAGACGGGCTTCCATTCATACTCATTCTTTAACGCTCCAATAACATAGATAGCAAAGCAGCCTTATCTCAAAAAAACAAGGCAGAACGCCCGCTCGGATCTCATGATCCGAGCGAGCGACTTCTTTGTCTGTTTTACTCTTTTGTCTCCGATATCCCTTATCTTAGCTCTGCGTTATACAGTGGTTTACATTGCTTACAGAGTCCACTCTATCTGCTCTGTGTGCAGCAGTTTATGTGACCTATGCGAAAGTGGCTTTTCAAGATACTCATCATAAAGCGCTATCACATCAGGATTCTCGTGTGAGTAGCGGATATCGCTCTCTATATCGAGCCTGTCGAGCATGGAGCCTCTGCAGGCCGCATACTCTTCGCCATCGTGGATAGGCTGTCCGCCGCCGCCTGCGCAGCCGCCCGGGCAAGCCATCATCTCAACGAAGTCATAGCTTACTTCGCCGGCCTTGAGAGCCTCGACCAGCTTGCCTGTGTTGGCAAGGCCGCTCGTTACGGCTGTTCTTACCACAGCGTCGCCTACTTTGTACTCAGCCTCTCTCCATGGTTTGCCTTCGCCGGCCGGTTTGCCTTCAGGGCCCATCTGGCAGAACACTTCAGGAGCAGGGTTCTCGCCTGTTACCAGGTAGTAAGCGCTTCTAAGAGCAGCTTCCATAACTCCGCCTGTACGTCCGAAGATTACAGCAGCGCCTGTGCCTGTGCCGAGAGGC
>JAZQBC010000020.1:0-6656 GCA_045545495.1 Anaerovoracaceae bacterium
GGCAGTCCGTGAGAATGTTATTGACTTTCAAAATGCTATAAATTACAGTGTTGAAAACAGGGTGACCGACTTAAAAGCCAGTCACCCTGCGTAAGTTAGCTACCATAGTGAGCTATTTACAGACTTTATTTCACACACTCGATTATGTATTTGTGATATGCCTATTGCTCGGCATCCGCATCCGCGGAAGTATAGGAAACATTGGCGAGTTCTTTATCCTTATATGTATAGACTACTTCTACGACCACGCCTTCTATTTCAGCCTTTTCTTCGATCGTTTTGCAGATACCCGCGAACGAGTTTTTCTGACTGCTGAGAGAGTCCTCGAGCGACTTAACAAATTCCTCGCCTTCCACTAATTCATCTGTGATGCCGTCAATGGTTGAGATATCGTAGGAATAAGTGATCGTATTTCCCTTTATATCTACATTGACTCCGGATTCTTCAGCTCCGCTTTTAATGGTCGATGCTATCTCATCGTTGGAACTGACAATACTCTCTACGGTCTTAGGCTCACTTTCCTTACCGCAGCCTGCGAGCAGCAAAGCCGCAGCCATAACAACAGAAAGAGCTATTGCAACATATCTTTTCATGTCGTAACTCCTTTCAACCTTTAATACCGAATCAATTACCCTTCATAGAACCGAGAAGACTGTCAAGAAGTCCGCTGTTACCGCTTTCCTCAGTCTCTTCGGAACCGTTTCTCAGTTGATTACTCTTATAGCTGCCGCCGCTATTATCGTTACTGTTATCGTTTAGTGTACTATCTGACTGCTGCTGGTCGTCAGAGTAGTTGCTGTTGTTATTGTTGTTATTACCAAAGAGGTTGCTATCGTTATTATTATTGTTGTTGTTTTCCTGCTGTTTGGCTTCCTCAGCTGCCTTAAGAGCTTCTTCAAGAGCCTTTTCGTTTTTAGTCTGGACTTTGTCGACATCAGAGATGAAGTCACCGAGTATTTCGAAGACTTCTTTTCTGGTCTGGACCTTTTCGAGGTCTTTGGTTGCGTCGTCGATATAATTCTGGATGACGACCTGTTCAGGTTCATCGTAGTCAGAAACATCGACATCAGCAATGGCGTTCTTTGCATCGCGCACAGCCATCTTACCATCAACGATTCTATAGCCGTATGCCCCGCCAACCGCCGAAGCGATCATAAGGATGAGTACAAGAACCAGCTTTGCGCCGAAACCACCTTTTTTATTGTTCATTTCTGTTTCTCCGTATTTCTTAAATCGCTATTTCATATGCCAAAATGGCACTGAGTTTTGAAAACTGCCTACAGTATACCACATTGAGATAAACTTGTAATTAAGGCATCAGTACTTATCTACGCGAGTGACAGTGCCTTCTTCGATGCGGAAGAGGGTGCCGCCGCGAAGTGCGCTAACGACTTCTTCGTTAAGCTCGGCACTCGTGATGAAGAGCTGCACTTCGTCGATCTCGCTCACGAGGAATCTCTGGCGATCGAGATCGAGCTCCGACAAAACATCATCGAGGAGGAGCACCGGCGGCTCATCCAAGAGCTGCTTGGCGATCCTGATCTCGGCCAACTTAAGCGACAGAGCGATAGTCCGCTGCTGGCCTTGCGACCCGTACTTCTTCGCGTCCTTGCCATTGATGTAAAACTCGATATCATCGCGATGAGGCCCAAGCCCCGCGTAGCCGTTATAGATGTCTCTGTCCCTGTTATGATAGATCTGGCTGTAGAGGATATCTCTGCCTTCAGGGCTGGTCACAAAGTCGCAGGCTGTTTTGTACTCGATCTTGAGATCTTCGCGGCCACCTGAGATCTTATTCATGATCTCACCGGCTTCAGCGCTCAGCATCTCAACAAATTCCTTGCGATAGCGTATGATCTCATATCCCGTATCCGCAAGCTGACGGTCGTATATATCCATCATCTCCTCGTTATACTTGCGGCTGTTATCATACTCGCTTCTCTGGAATTCAGCTCCTGACTGCAGATCGTTGAGGCTCAGATTGTCGGCTCTCGAGAAAGTCTTCTTCTTTATGTTAAAGTATCCCTTAAGCAGAGCGTTCTTTTCCTTGAGAGCTTCGTTGTATCGCCTAAGCTGTTCATAGTAGCGCGGCCTCATCTGAGAGAGCTCGCGGTTGATGAACGTGCGCCGTTTATCCGGGCTGTCCTTGATAATGCGAAGATCATCAGGCGAGAAGATGACTACGACTACATTGTTGAGAAGTTCGGTAGTCTTGCGTATCGCCTTGCCGTCTTTCTTGATCATCTTTTTCCCGTCTGAACGGAGCTGGATATTGATATTCTTCTCTATATCCTCGCTGATGATGTCCGTGCTGACCCTGCCGCTGCTTTCACCGAACTTTATCAGATCCTGGGAGTTCGAAGTGCGGAAAGACTTCGCGAAGGCCGTAAGATATATCGCCTCGATGAGATTGGTCTTGCCTTGGGCATTTTCGCCCACGATTATATTGCGGCTCTCATCAAAATCGAGTTCGAGATTCTTATAGTTCCTAAAGTTTTCCAATATAATGCTTTTGATCTTCATGGGTGTATTGTAGCACAGTCGAAGCAAAGGTTGAAATCTTGTATTTTTGAATAGATGCAGCTATCAAAAAGAAGTGCTTTTCGGGAGTTTTTCGTCGGAGTTGGGGCGAAAATCGTCGATTTAAGAGATTTTTTCGAAAATACAAGATATTGTGCGATTACTTGCAAAAAAATCGCTTATATGGTAAAATATCGCCGAAAAAATTATGGGATGCAATGCCCGTTTTTTAATGCAAGCCTCTTATTTCAAAGGGTTCAGGCGCACATCAGCAAATTGTATTTTTGCAATCAAAAAAAGCGATGCTTCAGACAGCAAAAATGACCGCCATGCTCCATGCCTAGAGGGATATTTGTGACAATAAGAGGCGATAGTATAGGAAGGAGAGCTCTTAATGGCTCAGAAACAGGAATACGGCGCCAGCCAAATCGAGGTACTCGAAGGCCTTAAGCCGGTCAGACTGAGACCGGGAATGTACATCGGAAGTACAGGCCCTGCGGGACTCCACCATCTCGTATATGAGATAGTAGACAACTCGGTAGACGAAGCGCTGGCAGGTTATTGTAAGAATATCACAGTCAGCATTGAGCCTGATAACTCCATCATCGTGACGGACGACGGACGCGGAATGCCTGTCGACATCCATCCGAAGATGGGCATTCCTGCGGTGGAAGTAATCCACACGCAGCTCCACGCCGGTGGTAAATTCGGCGGCGGAGGATACAAAGTATCAGGCGGACTCCACGGCGTGGGCGCGTCCGTAGTTAACGCGCTCTCGACTCACATGGTTGTCCAGGTGCGTCGCGATCATAAAGTCTATGAACAAGAATATTTCAAAGGCGAGCGCTCAACAGAACTCAAAGTAGTAGGCGAGTATAAGACAGGAAAGACAGGATCAAAAACACAATTCTGGCCGGATCCTGAGATATTCGATGAGACAGTCTATGATTATGACACGCTTCAGAGGCGTCTCCGTGAGATGGCATTCCTCAATAAAGGGCTTTCTATCGACCTCACTGACAGAAGAGTCAGCCCACAGAGGAAAGACCACTTCTGCTTCGAAGGCGGTATCAAAGAATTCGTAGAATATCTCAATAAAAACAAAGAAGCGATCAACCCGACAGTCTTCTATTACGAAGCAGAGAAGAAAGGTTATTCAGTCGAAGTCGCGCTTCAGTATACCGACAGATACAGCGAAAACATCGTATCCTTCGCGAACAACATCCATACAAACGAAGGTGGTTTCCACGAAGTAGGCTTCAAATCCTCACTGACCAGGACGATCAACGACTACGCAAAGAGAAATAAATTCATCAAGGAAAATGATGACGCACTTCAGGGCGATGATGTTCGTGAAGGCCTCACAGCGATCGTATCGGTCAAGCTGACAAATCCTCAGTTCGAAGGACAGACTAAAGCCAAGCTCGGTAACGCCGAGGTCAAGGGCTTTGTTGAGACCAATACATCCGAACAGCTGACATACTTCCTTGAGGAAAACCCAAAGCAGGCCAAGCTGATCATAGACAAGTGCCTCAAGGCGCAGCGCGCCAGAGAAGCTGCCCGCAAAGCCAGAGAGATCACGCGTAAGAGCAGCGTACTCGATACGACATCACTTCCGGGTAAGCTTGCGGATTGCTCAGAAAAAGATCCTGCACTCAGCGAGATCTTCCTCGTAGAGGGTGATTCCGCGGGCGGTTCCGCTAAGCAGGGGCGCGACCGTAAGCGCCAGGCAGTGCTTCCTCTTAGAGGTAAGATCCTCAACGTAGAGAAGGCAAGGCTCGACAGAGTGCTCAGCTCAGACGAGATCAAAAACATGATCACAGCATTTGGCTGCAATGTCGGCAAGGACTTCGACCTCGACAAACTCCGTTACCATAAAATCATCATAATGACAGATGCGGACGTCGACGGAGCCCACATCCGTACACTGCTGCTGACATTCTTCTTCAGATATATGACACCTCTTATCGAAGGCGGATACGTCTACGCAGCCCAGCCACCACTCTTCAGAGTCAAGCAGGGCAAGCAGATATGGTACACATACTCAGACGCCGAGCAGGAAAAACTGCTCGCTGAGATAAAAGAGAAGGGCGGCAATAACAAGATCGAGATCCAGCGCTACAAAGGTCTTGGAGAGATGGATTTCACCCAGCTTTGGGAGACTACGATGGACTACGATCACCGCACGCTCATCCGTATCACAATGGATGACGCTCAGGCAGCGGACGAGATATTCACCACTCTCATGGGCGACAAGGTGCCACCGCGCAAGGCGTTCATCGAAGAAAACGCGCGCTATGTAAAGAACCTGGATATATAAAGGAAATCAAATGGCAGATTTATTAGACAACAGCACAATAATCGAGCACGAGATATACGACGAGATGAAAAACTCGTATATCGACTACGCGATGAGCGTAATCGTCGGTCGTGCTCTTCCGGACGTCAGAGACGGACTCAAGCCTGTACACAGAAGGATACTGTACGGCATGCATTCGCTCGGCATCACACCGGACAAACCACACAAGAAATCGGCGCGTATCGTCGGTGAGGTAATGGGTAAATACCACCCTCACGGTGACTCCTCCATCTATGACGCGATGGTCAAGATGGCCCAGGATTTCTCGACACGCTATCCACTCGTTGACGGCCACGGCAACTTCGGTTCAGTCGACGGCGACGGAGCGGCTGCCTCGAGATACACCGAGGCAAGAATGTCACCATTCTCACTGCAGATGGTACGCGACATCGAAAAAGACACAGTCGATTTCATGGACAACTACGACGGCGAAGAGCAGGAGCCGGAAGTACTCCCATCCAGAGTGCCTAATCTCCTGATCAACGGATCCAATGGAATCGCGGTCGGAATGGCGACCTCGATCCCACCGCATAACCTCGGCGAGACTATCGACGCCTGCGTAAAACTCATCGACGATCCTGAATCCTCTATAGATGATCTTGTAAAGATCATCAAAGGACCTGACTTCCCGACAGGAGCGATCATCCTCGGAAAGGGAGCAGCAAGAGAGGCTTATCGCACGGGCCAGGGCAAGATCAACGTTCGTTCGGTCTGCGAGATCGAAGAGGACAAGCGCGGCCGCATGCGCATCATCGTAAGCGAGATCCCATTCCAGGTCAACAAAGCCAGACTCATCGAGTCGATGGCAGAGCTCGTCAAAGACAAGAAGATCGAAGGTATTTCAGCGATCCGCGATGAGTCCAACCGTGAAGGTACACGTATCGTCATTGAGCTCAAAAGGGATACAAATCCAAACGTTATCCTCAACAGGCTGTATAAACACACGGCTCTTCAGACAAGCTTCAGCATGATCATGCTGGCTCTGGTCGACGGTGAGCCAAAGATCCTCAATCTCAAGCAGATCCTCGAGGAATACCTTAAACATCAGAAAATAGTAGTTACGAGAAGGACGCGCTTCGACCTCGCTAAGGCAGAGGCAAGAGCTCATATCTTGGAAGGTCTCATCATCGCGCTCGACAACATCGACGAAGTGATCGCGACCATCCGCTCGGCATATAACGATGCCAAAGAGAAGTTGATGCTCAAGTTCGGGCTCAGCGAGATCCAGGCACAGGCAATACTCGACATGAGACTTGCCAAGCTGCAGGGACTCGAACGTGAGAAGATCCAGAACGAGTATGACGAACTCCAGAAAAAGATCGCTTACTACAAGAGCCTGCTCGCTGATGAGCATCTCCTGATGGGAGTCATCAAGGATGAGCTTATCGAGATCAAGGGCAAGTGGGGAGATCCTCGCAGGACCAAGATCGTTGCTGATGAAGGCGAACTCGATGAAGAGGCACTGATCGATGAAGAGGATGTAGCAATCACTCTGACACATCTCGGATATGTCAAGAGAGTACCTGCAGACACCTATAAAGCTCAGAGAAGAGGAGGCAAGGGAATCGTCGGACTCACGACAAGAGAATCTGACTTTGTCAGAGACCTCATAATAACGAGCACGCACGACTACCTGATGTTCTTCACAGACATGGGCCGCGTTTACAAGATCAAGGCTTACGAGATTCCGGAGGCATCAAGGACGGCAAAGGGCACACCTGTCATCAACTTCCTGAACCTCAACAGCTCAGAGAGAGTCACCGCGGTAATTCCTATC
>JAZQBC010000021.1:0-29316 GCA_045545495.1 Anaerovoracaceae bacterium
GCGGCGGGTTCCATTTTCGACCGTCGGTGGTGGGTACAATCCCCGACCGACGCTCTCAGGAGCTGAAGCTCCCGGCGTCTGTTGACGGCGTCGCTCGCTCCAATCAAGCGAGCTTGTTGGAGCTTTGCTCCTGGTTGAATAAACACAAAGAGATTATATGATAGTCGGAGAATCCATATGGAAGAAGCAGCTTTGACACTTGCTTTTATTATTCTTGCAGTTTTCGGGATAATAATAAGGTTACTGCTGCCGGTGACATTGATCATAATTGGTGCAAAGCGGACGAGAAAGAATAGAGCCGGTGGAAAACCGTTATTTATTGGTGGTATCATATATTTAATGATTAGCGTAGCATACTAATATCTACTCGACTATTATGTACGGCGTATAAAAGGGGGACAACAGAAATGCAACTTATTAAAAGAACACGGTTATTATCCCTCATTGTGTGTGTGTTATTTGCAGTTGGCTTTATAGCTTCATTCACGATGGCTTCAGATGCGGCAAGCGGACCTCTCAAGGTTGTTCAGCAGGAAACGATTTATGAAGGCAACACCAACTTGAGTGGTTTGGACTTTCAGCCATCCAAAGCAAACCCTACGGAAAAAGATTGGAATAAGGTACAAAAGTGTGTTCTTGTATCTGTGAAATCAAGTAACGATAAGGTGGTGAAAGCAAAGAAGCTCGGAAGAGATATGAGTGAGCAGTGTCTCATACCTGTCAAGGCGGGTAAAGCTAAGATAACAATAAAATATAAATATAATGGGAAACCATATACACTTAAAAAAACAGTACAAGTTAAGAAGCACCCTAATGCTATCGAATCCATTACACTCAACGGAAATAGTATATATTTAAAGAAACAGAAAAATCGTTTCAATTACGATGTCAAAAAGTATAAAAAGACCAGCGCAAAAGTTAAGATCAAACCAGCCTCAGGGTGGGAGTGTACCGGGGCATATATGTGCACAAGAAAAGGCAAATCAGATAAGTATAAAGATCTGAAACCGTCTGTCTTCAAGAAGGGAAGTTCGATAAGCATTAAAAAAGGCTATGACGCCTACATGAACATTTCTCTTGTATGTACATCCGGCGATAACGAGGGTGACACTTTCACATACATCATAAGGTTATATAGATAGAACTTTGCTCCACCCCAAAATGCAGATCGGAAGATCTGCATTTTTCGTGGATACACAGTATTGTTTAAGTGTTTGTAAAAGATGTAATATGAGTTTATGAACAAACAGATAGAATTCAAACATGGAAAGCAATTAAGTGCCAAGGCCACTGTAATGGTGGCGCTTATTATTTTACTGTACCAATTCGAATACAGATACTTTGGCAGCTTCGAATTGGTACAGTAAAAATTAGTGCAGATTAGAGGCGAGAGCATCAAAACCGGGATGCAGGTTGAAAGTAGAGGATAAGTATGTGGACTAACAATTTATTGAATGACCCTAGGTACTGGCTGATCCCTTGGGTACTCCAGTCGGTTGCCTATTTCCTTCTCCTGAAGAAGATGGGACTCAAACAATGGAAGGCAGCAGTACCGTTCCTTGCAGAGCATGAACTATCGACAGTGCTCTTCAGGAAAATGAGAGCATTCTGGAGACCATTCCTGATCGCTGTGGTATTGATGAGTGCGGCCTATTATCTTGGTCCCGGGCAGGGGACGGGCCAAACGTTCATGATCGTTGCCCAAGTGATATACATGATATTCCTTGTCAAGCTCTATTACCGCCTGTCAAGGAGCTTTGGTCATGGTCTTCCGTACACGATACTCTTAATACTGGCACCGACAGTATTCTTACTGGTGCTCGGACTTGGCAGATCCAAATATACGCAACCTGTTTTCCCGAAAGAAAAGGGTTACAGCAAATTCTTCAACGGGATGCGTAAGGTCACGTTCACTATCATTTCTGTAGTAGAACTGGTTGCTCTTATAGCGGGCGTAGGTTTCATTACTGTACAGACCTATCCCCCAAGGCCTCTTGCCAATATGATATTAAAAGATGTGTACAATCAGAGCAGCGATATCGAAGCTGATGGTAATTGCGTCACGAGAGAAGAGACGATGGGCGATGCGGCAAAGACAGTCGCGAAGATGCCTACAAGCAGGGACAAGTTCTTCCCGGATCATTCGGGCGATAAGAGCGTTGTAGTAATGGAATATATTATAGGAGCTGACCTCGAAGACAGGATAGGCTGTGCTACGGCCAATATCCGCATGATGAAGGATGCCACCAAGAAGGGGGAAGCTCTGACATTCGTGCTTGAAGCCGGCGGCTCAAGGCGTTGGTTCACTCCGGAAATCACCGAGAAAGGATATGGCAGATATACCGTCAAGAGCGGAAAAGTGGAGAAAGCCATGGACCTTGATCTCGCGACCATGGAAAACCCTGATGAACTCGCGGACTTCATAAAATGGACCAAAGAAAACTATCCTGCTGACAGATATATGCTGGTGCTGTGGGATCACGGCGGTGGTGTTCCTTACGGATACGGAGTAGATCAGTTGGCACACAGGACTGATGCCGATGGCAGGGAGGGCCTTAGCGTATCTGAGGTCGCGGCTGCCGCTAAAGAATCGGGCGTGAAGTTTGACGTAGTGGGATTCGACGCCTGCCTGATGCAGGATATAGAAGTGGCGAGAGCTTTGGAGCCTTGCGCAGACTACTACCTGGCGTCAGAAGAGACTGAAGGCGGATTCGGATGGTATTATACATCCGCGTTTGGAAAGCTCGCACAGAACCCCGGTCTTAGCTCCGAGGAATTCGGTAAAGATATGGTATCTGCATACGATCAGTTCAACAGAGCTACAAACGATGGTGAAGCTCAGACGGGTTCGACACTGTCATTCGTCGATCTTACTATGGTGAAGCCGGCGTACAAGAAGGTCGCAGGTATCTTCGAAAAGGCTGACGCGGCTATAAAAGAGAATTCGGGTGACTTCGCGGAGATCGGTCTGGCTGCAATGAATTCATATACGTTTACCGAGGATCTTCAGATCGATCTGGTAGATTTTATCGACAAACTCGATGATACAGATGTGGACGACTCCATATGCGGCAAGAAGGAGAGAGACGCGGCGATCAATGCCATCAAGGCCTGCGTGATCTATAGAAACAGAGACTCCGCTGAAGGTATCAACGGTATGGCTCTCGCGCTTCCGTATCAGCAGATAGCCTTCTATGACGATACTAATGCTGAACTCAAAAACCTTAAGCTTGGCAAACAGACCGATCTGTTCGACAATGTTTTCAGCATCATAGCTGTGCAAAAGAAAGCAGAGCATGAGCAGAAACTCGAAGAGGTGAAAGACAGCAAGATCGGTACATTCTTCGAGACTTTCGGATATGTAGACTATACTGAGGCTGAATGGTATAACAAAGGCTTCGAGGATTACGAGCCTACGACGGATCTGATAGATCTTCTGGTCAAGGATACCGGAAACGGTTGGCAGGTGAAGATACCTGACAAGACATGGGATATCATTGCTGACTGCAGGACAAGAGTTTATCAGAAGACTGAGGATGGCAGGTTCAGATTCCTCGGAAACGATCACATTGGAGATAACGATGAAAACGGTCATCCTATGGTCGATGTAGATGATATGTGGATCCACATCAACGATCATCTGGTCTGCTATGATGCAAAGACGCCGAGAGAGACCGAAGTGGGAACCGTATTCTCCGGAGACGCCAGGGCGCTCCTAAACGGAAAAGATGAGATCATAGTCCACATCGAGTGGGATCCTGTGAAGGAAGACGAAGACGGTGCGACCGGCCACGTGATAGGGTACGATTTTGCCGATGATAAAATGTCATTTATGTCAAAGGGTATGGAGACATTCGTGCCGGGCGATTCGATCGAATTCCTCTTCGACTATTATGATGAAGAGGGCAAACTCACAGGAACCGAGCCGTACGGCGGAAGGCTCATCATTACCAAGCCTGAAAACCTAAAGGCAGAGGACAAGGCGCTTCCTGTGGGCGACATACAGTTCCTTGGAGTACTGACAGATGTATACCAGAGAGAACTCATGACAGAGGTTATGGAGGGTCATATCGGAGAGTAACAGATGAAAAAAGCGAGTTATTCCCGCGAAACCTGAAAAAGTGATCGCAGAGGTAGAAGAGTGCGGCACACAATTCAAGCTTGCCGGTATCTATAAAGTGCTCATCAAGTTTGTTGCGCCTGTCGCTATCCTTGTGATACTCATCCTGAGTTTTACATCAGGAGTAACACTAAGCTGATATCAGATATCTACAAATAATGATCAAACCCTCTCGTCGGTCCCAAGGCTCGCGGGTGGGTTTTGTAATTCCTGAAAGAATCAAATGTTATGACGGACTCTTAGTATAGGGTGTTTGCGTGTTTTTATGGTAAAATTACTATGTATAAACTATTACGTTTGGATCGGACAAAAGGGTCATAGTGAATATGAACAATAAAAGTAAAGGGACCACAATTGTGACTATAGTAGGTAGCGCTGTGCTGATACTTATCCTCGTTGTTGGAACGATATGGATGGGAAGCAGGGCAAAAAGAGACACTGAAGAAGCTGTCCGCTCTGTTAGCTTGCTCTACCTCAATGAGCTGGCAGGCCGCCGCGAACAGGTAGTAGAAGCGAATCTGCAAAACAGGATAAACGATATGGAGACAGCCCTCAATCTTATAACAGAAGAAGATCTGAGTGACAACGCGCATCTCCAGGCATATCAGTCAAGTATAAAAGATCTGTTCAGCCTTGAACGATTTGCCTTCGTCGGATCCGATAAGATGGTATATACATCAATGGGTCCTAAGGATGAGATCGATCAATACAATATTGATTACTTCAACCTCGATGGTCCAAGCATTACAGTAGGTAACCCTAACGGAAAAGACAAGAAGGTCATAATCGCTATGCCTGCAAGCCTTGATTTCGCGGACACTAAGCTCGTGGCATGCTTCATGCAGATCGATATGGACGAGATGCTCGCCGGAGTATCTTTGGATTCGCAGAATAAAGATGGATCGACATTTTGTAACATTTATACCCGTGACGGAGTAGCTCTGAGCAATACCGTGCTTGGAGGCCTCGCGGCAGAGGACAACCTCCTTGCGGCTATGAAAATAGCTGACTTTGAAAATGGTTATTCCTATGACGCATTTTTGAAAGACTTTGATGAGGGAAATTACAATGAGGTTTCCTTCACATATAACGGGATCAAGGAGACTCTGAGCTATGTGCCGATCAAAGGGACGGACTGGTTCTTGACATACCTGATCCGCGAGAGCGTGATAAGCGATAATATCAGTTCAATATCAGAAGGGACCCTTCGCAGGAGTGTGATACAATCTCTGCTCACGATATTGGTAATGTTGCTTCTTTTCGGATTCATAATCGATAATGCGCGCAAAAACTCAAAACTTGAATTGGAAAAAGAGACAGCAGAAGCCGAGAACCGCGTCAAACAAGAGGAGATGGAGCAGAGGCTAAAGCTTCAGGAGGAATTGCTCAATCAGAAGCAGCAAAGAGAAGAGCAGACCCGCATGATCACTGCTTTGGCATCCGACTACTGGAGCGTATACTACTTGGATCTTGACAGCGACGATGGCGTTTGCTACCAGTCACATTCGGATCTTGAGCATGGCTTCCGTGTGGGAGACAGATTCAAGTATCTCGAATCTGTAACAGCATACGCGAAAACTTATATAAAAGAGGAGTTCATTGATGAGTTCCTTTCGTTTGTACAGCCGGAGAATATCAAAGCAAGGCTGAAAGACCGCAGAGTCATCGCCTATCGCTATTTGGTGAATAGGCACGGTCATGACAGCTGGGAAGAAGTCAGATTTGCCGGAGTACGCCACCCTGAAGACAGAGACGATCATCTCGTACACTTTGTGGGTGCCTGCTTTGTTGATGTGGATCTTGAGACAAGAGAGTCAATGGCACAGCAGCAGGCTCTTCAGGATGCTCTTACGGCCGCGGAGACCGCTAACAAGGCAAAGACTGCGTTCCTGTCCAACATGAGCCACGAGATCCGCACTCCTATGAACGCTATCATAGGACTCGATAGCTTAGCGCTCAATGAACCGGATATCTCAAATCAGACCAGAGACTATCTGGAGAAAATAGGAACTTCAGCCCATCATTTACTTGGCATTATCAACGATATCCTTGATATGTCGCGCATTGAGTCAGGGCGTATGGTCATCAAGAACGAGGAGTTCTCATTCTCCAAGACCCTTGAGCAAGTGAATACAATAATTAGCGGTCATTGCAGGGACAAGGGTCTGGATTACGAATGCCGCACTACCGGTAAGATCGATGAGTATTACATTGGCGACGACATGAAGCTCCGTCAGGTGCTGATCAATATCCTCGGCAACGCTGTCAAATTTACACCTGAAGGCGGCAGAGTCACATTAGATATCGAGGATGCAGCCCGTATGGATGGAAAGGCGATGCTCTGCTTCAAGATATCCGACACCGGTATCGGCATGAGCGAAGAGTATTTACCTAAGCTGTTTGACGCTTTCACACAAGAAGATGATTCTTCGACAAATAAGTATGGAAGCACGGGGCTTGGAATGCCTATAACCAAGAGTATCGTCGAACTTATGAACGGTAACATCGACGTGAAGAGTGAGAAGGGCAAAGGTACTACATTTACTATGACTCTTACCTTTGGGCAGGTAAATCACTGCGCTACTGATGTCGATAAGATCGAGATAAGACCGCATGAAATGAGCGTGCTCGTGATAGACGACGACCGCATCGCATGTGAGCATGCACAGCTTGTTCTTGAGCAAGTTGGTATCAGTTGTGAGACAGTACTATCCGGAAGAGAAGCTATCGAGATGGTCAAGGTGCGACACGCGCGAAGAGAAGACTACAATCTGATAATCGTTGATTGGAAGATGCCTGATATGGATGGTATCGAAACAACAAAAGAGATCCGTGCGATCGTCGGCAACCATACTCCTATCATTATCCTGACTTCCTATAACTGGGATGCCATCGAGGAAGAAGCCAGGGAAGCGGGCGTGGATTCATTCGTTGCTAAGCCACTGTTTGCAGGCACGGTGCTTGATGAGTTCAGAGAAGCTTTCAACTTAAAGAACGAAAAACTCGTGAAAGAAACAGCAGATCTTGACGGCAGACGTATCCTGCTCGCAGAGGACGTGGCTGTGAACGCTGAGATCATGACTATGGTTCTGGGCATGCGCAATATGTTGGTCGATCATGCTGAAAACGGAAGGGTCGCGGTTGAAAAGTTTACGGAAAACGAGCCGGGTCACTACGACGCTATACTGATGGATATGCGTATGCCTGAGATGGATGGCCTCGAAGCGACTAGAGTTATCAGAGCTATGGACAGAGAGGATGCCCAGGAGATACCTATCATCGCTCTTACTGCTAATGCGTTTGATGAGGATGTACAGCGCAGCATGCAGGCAGGGCTCAACGCTCACCTGTCGAAGCCGGTGGATCCGGAAGTCCTTTTCGAGACTCTGGAGAGCATCATCAAAGAGTAATTATTCATTATGCACCTCAAAGAAATCAAATAAGGGGTGGAATTATTCGCTGTTTTCCGCTACAATAGTGGACAGCGACACGGTCCATTAGCTCAGTTGGGAGAGCGACAGGGTGACAACCTGTAGGTCACTGGTTCAAGTCCAGTATGGGCCACCACACACGGCGGTTTTACCGCCGTTTTTTTATTGCCCGGCTTGATTTTTGCAGCCGTTTACGTCCTTTAACTTTGCACACATTGAAGGTATAATTATTTGTGTTACGGGGCGGAGGTTAGATAACTAAAAGAAAGGACAAGAAGATGAACTTTGTATTCGTTTCACCAAACTTTCCTCATACGTACTGGCAGTTCTGCGACAGGCTGAAGCGGAACGGCGTGAATGTGCTGGGCATCGGAGACGCTCCGTACGATTCGCTCGAAGAACCGCTCAAGGCGGCACTGACCGAATACTACAAAGTCGACAATATGGAAGACTACGACCAGATGTATCGTGCGGTCGCTTATCTGGCATTCAAACACGGAAAGATAGATTGGCTCGAATCCAACACCGAGTACTGGCTCGAGCAAGATGCCAGGCTCAGAGCTGATTTCAATATAACTACAGGTGTACAGCCTGAAGAACTCGCGATGTGGAAGAGTAAATCGGCGATGAAGCCGTTCTACAAGCAAGCAGGCATACCTACTGCTCGCAACCATAAAGTAACGAACATAGAAGCCGCGAGGGAGTTCCTGGACGAGATCGGTGGCTTCCCGGTGATCGTTAAGCCGGATATCGGAGTCGGTGCCGCCGATACATGGAAGCTCGAAAACGAGGCAGATCTTGAGTGGTTCTATGGCAACCTTCCGGATCATCCTTATGTTATGGAGGAATTCGTATACGGCAATATCTATTCGTATGACGCTATTTGTACGGCTGAGGGCGAAGTGCTCTTTGAGAGCTCAAATTGGTTCCCACCATCGATCGCAGATCTTGTAAACAAGGGAATAGAGCTCACTTACTATACGCTTCCGGAGGTGCCTGATCAGCTCAGAGAGTATGGCCGCGCGGCTCTTAAGGCATTCAAGGTAAAGAGCAGATTCGTGCATTTTGAGTTTTTTCGTCTGACACAAGCAAGGAAAAACCTCGGCGAGATTGGTGACTTTGTAGGGCTTGAGGTCAATATGAGACCTGCCGGCGGATATACGCCGGATATGATGAATTTCTCTCATAATACGGATGTCTATGAGATCTGGGCTGAGATGGTTGCTTACAATGAGCGCCGCATACCTGATATAGGTGGTGACAGGTTCTGCGCGTATGCCTCGAGAAGGGACTTGCATCAATATGCTCACAGCCATGATGAAGTGCTTGAAAGATACGGAGACAGGATGAAGATGTGCGAACGCATGCCTGATGTTCTATCAGGAGCGATGGGCAATCAGATGTACACAGCGCTTTTTGATTCTCAGGAAGAAGTGGATGAGTTCGCAGCTTTCGTTCAGCAGCACGCTTAGATAACAGTCAGAAAAAGTTGAGTGATATGCCCTTAGTTTGGACAAACCACTCAACTTTTTTAGTTTCCGTTTTTCCGGAGATTTAACTATTCGCTTACGCCTTCCTGATCGAATTCTACGATCACATCCTGAGATCCCTCCTGTACAGGAGCAGAATGATCGATCATCGTCGGTCTGCCGCTCAGTGTCAGGTAGAGCTCAGCATCTGTAGCGCAAATGTACGGATTTGTGAATACCAGGTTGAGGATGCCGAGAGTGAATACTCCGAGGAACATCCAGCCAAAGAACGAAAGATCGAGCACGAATGCTGCCCATTTGCTCCCGTTCATCATCTGTGCCGAGCGAGCTCTGGCTTCAGAACCTGTGATAGTAGGGTCCTCAGAGATGATAAATGGCACCATTCTCCAGCAATATGCTTTGTAGATACCGGGGATGATAAACAGCAATGTCCACAGTGCTGTGAACAGTCCTGTAGTAAACATCGAGCCGACTACTCTTTTGTAATTGCCCGAGAAAGCGAGACCGACATTTTTCTTGGTGAGTCCGGTCGTATGATCTGTTGCGTTATCCACAAAGAATTTCCTGAGGCCCACTGCAAGCGGATTAAGAAGAAATATACTGAGCGCGATACTTACTACAAGAACGACCAGAAGAACAATGCCGAATATGATAGCCACTACAGGCGGGATCGATGAATCTCCGGAAAGCTCCGGGATCTCGTCGATGTCGTCATAGTCGTCTGCATCATCATAATCACCGATATCGTCATAGTCATCGAAATAATCGTCTGCATTCTGAGTGATGCTGCTGTTATCATCGTCTAAGATCCTGCTCATGCTTGTGCTGGCGCCAGTGCCGCCGAAGCCCGCACCGGATGCGATCATAAGCAATAACGCCGCAAGTATGCATGTGATGCGGTTGGCCCTATATGCAGCCTTACCTTTTGCTTTTAGTTCTTTCCTGTCCCACATAATGATTACCTGTTCCTTTCTCTATTGCGCTTTTAAAAAGCTTAAAATGTTGCCGAATCAACTATTCAGCGTGTGTGTTCACATACTCCTCACGGATGTCCGAAGGGACGAGCATTCCGCCTGTAGCCCAGCAGATCTGCGTCGAATTTGCGAGCTTTTCTGAGTTCAGCCCGTGAGCACTGAGATATGTTTTTCCTGCGTCGAATTTCGTGAGGCCGATCGGGCCGTTAAATGCCGCACAGCTGGATGGCTCGATGAAAATATCCTCTTTGTCCATGAGCATCCTCATATAGTCAAAGAGTACGGCGTCTCTTACTGTAAAGTCGCCTGATAGAAGGTTGCGGTCGAGCCTTGTGACAAGGCCTGACGGGCTTGCGCATGCCAGTCCATCTGCTGCTGACATACCGCTTATACCAAAGTCGCTTACATTGGCTTCGTTATATTTTCCTGATGCCATTCCGATCAGAACTGAAGGGAAGAGGGTAGGCTCACAGAAGAATACATGGACATCGTCTTTATAGATCCTCTTGAGTCCGTAGCAAAGTCCACCCGGGGCTCCGCCCACACCGCACGGTATATATACGATAAGAGGATGATCGGCATCTACTGTGATGCCTCTCTCCTCGAACTGTTTCCTAAGCCTTGAAGCCGCGACAGCGTATCCGAGGAAAAGCGGCAGGGAATTCTCATCGTCTACAAAATAGCTGGATGGGTCAAGGTCGGATTGCCTGCGACCCTCGAGTACAGCCGCCGAGTAATCGTCATCATACTCTATTACTTCAACGCCTTTGCTCCTCAGCATATCTTTCTTCCACTGTCTGGCATCTGCAGACATATGGACTCTGACTTTGAAACCGAGGAAAGCGCTCATTATACCGATAGAGAGACCGAGGTTGCCGGTCGATCCCACCTGCACGGTGTAATGGCTGAAGAATTCCTTCATGTCATCATCGGCAAATCTTTCGTAATTATCTTCTTTGGTCACAAGACCTGCTTCAAGGGCCAGATCTTCGGCGTGCTTGAGCACTTCATAGATGCCGCCCCTTGCCTTCACAGACCCGGCTATAGCGAGGTCGCTGTCTCTCTTGAGGAGGAGCTTGCCGGGGATCGAGGCACCATATGTTTCTTCGAGAGCTTTCTGCATGTTCCCGATATCCGAAAGCGGGGATTCGATAAGCCCTTCGGCAGGCTCAGTCTCAGGGAAACACTTTCTGATGTACGGTGCGAATCTCAAAAGCCTTGCCTCAGCGTCTGCGATATCCTCGTCAGATACTACCAGCTGACAGACTGCGTCTGACATATCGAAAGGAAGATATTTGTCATTGATCCAGAGAGTTTCTTTCAGTTCTGATATGTCTTTGAAGACCTGATCGCTCTCGATCATTTGCTTTGCGTATTCCTTTATGCTCATAACTTAACCCCACATTTCTATGTTTTTGCATGGTGCGATCATCATATTTCTGTTTTCATTGTATTCATCGCGGCGTGATGTGGCAACAGAAGATATTTGCTTGCTCTGAGAAGGATGTGTTAAGGTAGTTGCATGAGTGATAAAAAGAAGCTGACAATAGGGATACTGGCGCATGTCGACGCGGGAAAGACTACTCTTTCAGAGGCCATGCTTTATCTTGCGGGCGAGATCCGTAAACCGGGAAGGGTCGATCATGGCGATGCCTATCTCGATGACAATATGATCGAGAGAAACAGAGGTATCACCATATTTTCAAAGCAGGCGCGTTTCACATTAGGAAAGCCGGGAGTCGATATAACCGGGCAAGAAGCGAAGGGCGAGACCGAAGTTACGCTCATAGATACGCCGGGTCATGTAGACTTTACGGCTGAGACTGAGAGAGTACTTCCTGTTATTGACTATGCGCTACTAGTAATAAGCGGTTCGGAAGGCATACAGTCCCATACCAGGACTTTGTATAGGATGCTAAGGGAAAGAAATATCCCGGTATTTGTGTTCGTCAATAAGATGGATATCGCCGTGAGGCCACACGAGGCTATAGTAGGCGAACTTGCAGACGAGCTTGGCGCAGGCGCGGTCGATTTCACCGGGGCCTGCGATCGAAGCGATGAGTTCATAGACGCCGTGACCCTGTACTCACCTAAGCTTGCCGAGGCAGTGCTCGAGGGTGACGGGACTATCAAGGACCATGAGATAAGCGAGGCGGTACTCAAAGGAGAGATAGTGCCTTGCGTATTCGGCTCGGCCCTGAAGATCAAAGGTATAGACATGCTGCTCGAAGCACTTTTGTCGTACACAGAGGCTCCTGCCTACAAAGATGGATTTGGGGCTAAGATATATAAGATAGCGGAAGCGGATGACGGGGAAAAACTGAGTTTTATCAAGATCACAGGCGGTGATCTCAGGGTAAGAGACAAAGTAAGAGTAAGATGCGCTTCCGGTGAAGAAAGAGAAGAGAAAATCAGCAGGATCAGACTGTATTCGGGGAGCCGCTTTACGCAGACGGAAAGCGCGGGGCCGGGCACAGTATGCGCTGTAACAGGGCTTGGCACGGTGCGCCCGGGCGACAGCCTGGGGGAGGAGGAGCCTAGCAGTAGGATAACTTCCGAGCCTTACATGGTATATACGGTAGCGGGCCCTGCAGGAATGGATCCTCACAGCGTAAAGACAGATCTTGATATATTGACCGCTGAAGACCCGGCTCTTCAGGCCAAGTGGGCTTCGGACGGAAGCATAGAAGTTCGCCTTATGGGACGCGTGCAACAGGAAGTACTTCAATCCCTCATAAAGGAGCGCTTCGGATATGAGGTCAGCTTCGGACAGGGCAGCGTGCTCTATCTTGAAACGATAACAGACAAATACGAAGGAGTTGGGCATTTTGAGCCACTGAGGCACTATGCTGAGGTGCATCTTATTGTAGAGCCCGGCGAGAGGGGAAGCGGCATAGTGACCACCAGCGAAGTGTCCGAGGATGACCTGGCTCTCAACTGGCAAAGGCTCATCATGACGCATATAGAGGAAAAGGAGCATCGCGGCGTACTCACGGGTTCTCCGATCACAGATGTAAAAATAAGCCTCGTAGCCGGCAGGGCTCACGCTAAGCACACCGAAGGCGGAGACTTCAGAGAGGCCACCTATAGGGCGATAAGGAACGCTTTGATGCAGGCCGGAAGAGACGGCAATGCCGTTTTGCTCGAGCCGTGGAGCGGGTATGAAATAGATATCCCGGCAGAGAGCGTTGGAAGAGCGATGACAGACATCAAGCAGATGGGAGGCACCCAGGATAGTCTGGAGCAAAAAGAGAACAGGGCGGTCATACGCGGAAAAGTTCCGTCTGCGGAGATAACTGATTACCAGCAGACTCTTGCCGGATACACATCGGGAGAAGGCAGGCTTTCGCTTACACAGTGCGGATACGATATCTGCCACAACGCTTCTGAAGTGATGAGCGATATCGGTTATGATGCAGAGCGTGACGTGGATAATACAGCTGATTCCGTCTTCGTAAACCACAGCGGCAGCGACATAGTAAAATGGGATGAAGTAGCTGATCACATGCATATAAAGAGTGTTTTGAAGGCCGGGCAGAGCAGAAGCGGGCATGAGTATCCTATGGGCAGGGGCCAATCATATGAAGGTGATGCAGAGGCCGGCCTTGATGTAAGGGAGCGTGCCAGAAGAAGAGCTGCAGCCGAGAAAGAACTCAAGGCGATATTTGAAAGGACATACGGTGAACGCAAGCAGCATCACCACTCCGGAAGGACTGAGAGAGATTTCAAAGCAGAGAAGACGCTCAGCAAAGAAGAAGCAGAAAGAAACGCCACCAGAAACGCCGAGGTAAGGGCGAAACACGAAAGAAAGACTGCTGAGGCTGAGGAATTGCAGACTCTGATCCTTATTGACGGCTACAACCTCATATTCTCGGATGACTATCTCAAGGAACTGGCAGGAGTGGATATAGGATCTGCCCGTGATCAGCTCATTGAAAGGCTCAAGAATTACGCGGGCTACACCGGGTTTGAGGTGAACGTCATTTTCGACGCGTATAAAGTGGTGCCGGGTGCCGGAAGCACTGAAGATCACAACGGTGTAACAGTTACATATACGGCTCAGGATGAGCCCGCGGATATCCGCATAGGAAAGATGATAAATTCCATAAAAGACAGGCGTATTTATGCGGTATCTTCAGATGAACTTGTGCAGCGGGACGCGTGGACACACGGAGCTCTCAGGCTTTCGTCGAGAGAATTCATGAAACTTCTTGATGACACAGATGAAGAGGTGCGCGCCCGGCTTTGAACTATGGATGGATACTAATTTGATCAGAGAACAGAGGTTACAAAGCCTCTGTTTTTTGATAAAATTTGATTGCTAGCATTGATGCGTATCTAAGGTGCGCACGTATGTAAAGGGAGGGAGAGAAATGGTAAAGGAAGTTAATCCTAAGATCCACGTGAATGAAAGAGATTATCCGATGGATGGACATCATTGCGATGATCCCGAAAAGAAAAAGCTGGTAAAAAAGCTTGCTGTGATGATCACTGATAATATCCCGCGTAAACTGCCTGGCGGAATGAAAGAAAACCATATGGATTTCTGGATACTCGACAGGCTGCTTACAAAGGAAGAAGTCAAGTTCATGCTGAGCTTCAAAAAGCGCCGCACAGGCTATACTACAGCAGAGCTTGCTGAGCGCAATAACATGAGTGTCGAAGAGGCTCAGAAGATAATCGACCATCTGATCTGGATCGGTATCGTAGAACAAAACAGAGACAATCCTGATCAGCATATCCAGTATTGGATCCCTAAGTGGGTAGTCGGTTCGGGAGAATACATGGTAGAGCATCCTATGCTCTGCGAGACTAACCCTGAAGTAGCGACAATGTTCAACCTGGCTCCGCAAGAACCACTCGAACTCGCTGCCAAGCTTATCCCACCGGGAGGTGCCGGCATCGGAATGCACGTTATCCCGGTAGAAAAGGCTATCGAGGCAGAGGTCCAGTCCGCAAGCGTAGAGCACCTTTCGCATTGGCTCGACAAATATGACAAGTTCTGCTCGATGGTATGCGCTTGCCGTAAAGCCCAGAGAGTAAGAGGCGAGGGCGTTGGCGACATCGAAGGCCATATGTGTATCGGTCTTGGGGACATCGCTGAATTCCTGGTAGAGACCGGAAAAGACGCTAAATATATAACCCGTGAAGAGGTAATGGAGATCCTCGAGCGCGCTGAGAGAAAGGGCTATGTGCATCAGATCACAAACCTTGACGGTCCTGATCGTATAGTAGGTATCTGCAACTGCTCGCCTGGCAGCTGCTACGGCCTCAGAACATCGCAGCTCTTCAACACACCTAATATGTCACGCTCCGCTTACCGTGCCCACGTCGATACAGACAAGTGCGTCGCGTGCGGAAAGTGCGTTGAAGTCTGCCCTGCGGGCGCGGCCAGGCTCGGCCAAAAACTCTGCCGCAAAGACGGTTCCAAGGTAATGTATCCAATGCACGAACTGCCTGACGATCACGTATGGGGACCTGATAAGTGGAATTACTTCTATAGAGATACAAATAAGATCAACTGCTATGACAGCGGTACATCGCCATGCAAGACAGCGTGCCCGGCTCACATAGCTATCCAGGGATATATCCAGATGGCAAAGGAAGGCCGCTATGAAGAGGCTGTGGCCCTTATCCGTCAGGACAATCCATTCCCTGCAGTCTGCGGCGCCGTCTGCAACAAGCGCTGCGAAGACCGCTGCACAAGAGGCACTCTCGACGATCCTGTATCGATCGACGAGATCAAGAAGTTCCTCACTCAGTGGGAGTTCAAAAACCTCGACGCGTTCGTACCTATCTGCGACAACGCGGTAGGTGAGCAGTGGGACGATCTTCCGATCGCTATCATCGGATCGGGCCCTGCAGGACTTTCCTGCGCATATTACCTCCGTATGGAAGGTTATCCGGTAACTGTATTCGAAAGAGAAAAGACACCGGGCGGCATGATGATGAACGGACTTCCTTCATTCAGACTCGAAAGAGATGTGCTTGAAGGCGAGATCGAGATCCTCCGCAAAATGGGCGTTGAGTTCAAATGCGGCGTAGAGGTAGGCAAGGACGTTACGATTCAGCAGCTCCGTGAACAGGGCTACAAGGCATTCTTCGTAGGCATTGGTCTCCAGGATGGCGGAAAGCTCGGTATCCCGGGCGAAGACGCAAAGGGCGTTATCTCCGGAATCAGATTCATGAGAAGCGTCAACCTCGACGATAACAAGAAACTCGCAGGCAAGGTAGTTGTTATCGGCGGCGGAAATATAGGAGCAGACGTAGCTCGCACAGCCGTAAGAGCGGGAGCCGACAGCGTAGATCTTTACTGCCTTGAAAGCTATGACGAAATGCCGATGGGCGAAGAAGATCAGCACGAATGCGAGGCTGAAGGTATCACCATCCACGCCGGATGGGGCCAGACCGAAGTCGTCACAAAGGATGGCAGATGCAAAGGCATCAAGTTCAGAAAGTGCACACAGGTCAAGAACGCTGAAGGCAGATTCGATCCTAAATTCGACGACAGCGTAACTGAAGAAGCCGCGTGCGACATCGTGCTTTACTGCATAGGTCAGAAGCCTGAATACGGCAAACTGCTCGAAGGCACTAAAGTTGAGTTCACTCAGAGAGGCTTCGTAGTAGCAGACCCTGTGACGCTTCAGACAGCCGAAAAGGACATCTTCGTCGGAGGAGACGTCTTCACCGGTCAGAAATTCGTAATAGACGCGATCGCTGCAGGGCGCCAGGCTATGGTATCGATCAACCGCTACGTACATCCGGGTCAGTCTATGACTATCGGACGTGACCTCAGAGAGTTCATCGAACTCGACAGAGACGATATCTCGATCCAGGCTACATCGTACGATAACGCAGGGCGCAGACAGCCGGGACACAAAGAAGGTAAGCCTGAAGCTACATTTGAAGATCTCAGGCTCCCTCTGACAGAGGAGCAGGTAGCCATAGAAGCGAAGCGCTGCCTCAAGTGCGGAGCTACCACAGTAGACCTCAACCAGTGCATCGGATGCGGACTGTGTACAACACGCTGCCAGTTCGACGCTATCCATCTCCAGAGAGATATCCCGGCAGCGAGCGACATGCACTTCGCCGAGGATATGATGAAGGTGGTTGGTCCAAACATCCTGAAGCGCGGATACAAGATCATCAAGCGCAAGGTGACAGGCAAGTCAGATTATCCTACAATGCAGTAGGACTCTTCGTAAACTATCTTAGTAATTGACTCTAGCTGCGGCATGATTCGGCAGTGAATCTAAGATAAACAGAGTAATGGTGGAGAGGTCCTGCGGGGCCTCTCCTCGGCTTACCATAAACAAGAAATACCCACTGATCAAAGAGGAATTCGATATGGACAAGAAAAAGCAGGATGCTATATGCCAAATATTCGAAATACCCGATGAAGGGCGCGATTTGGTGGATTTCTTTTTTGAACCCGAAGAGATCTCTTTGATCATTGAAAAGCGGAATGACACATTCACTGCTGACGACATCGGAAGAGAATACGCAGACAGGGAGTATCGACGGGGAGTGATCGCCAAGACCGACGACTCCGGAGACAACTACAGGATCAACAACTTCTACTATTTCCTGGACGTCTTCGCGGTCGGAAGGAAAGAGGTTTACTACACACTGCCTGAAGACACCAGACGCAGTCTCGATGATTGGTATATCGATACTTATATCAAAAGACTCGATATGTCTGACGGTGTGCCTACCAGCGACAAGGTGCATCCGCTCGATGAGATGATGCGTCTCATCGATGAAGACCCAAGGCCGTTCTATCTCAATTACTGTGACTGCAGGATATTATCCGGCAGATGCGATAAACCGACGCATACATGCATCACTCACAGCGACGGCATCAATACCCTTGTCGACAGAGGCTACTCGATCAAACTGGACAAGGATCAGGTAAAACAGATAGTAAGGGATGCTGACAAAGCAGGCCTTATGCATACTATCGCCATGAACGGCATATGCAATTGCTGCGGTGATTGCTGCTATCTGTTCCGAGCTCAAAAGGCACTTGGAAGCGTAGGAGTATGGCCGGCTACAGACTATATTGTCGAGATGGACAGCTCCGCTTGCGTCGGATGCGGGCTTTGCGTAAGGAGATGCCATTTTGACATCTTCAGCAAAACAGATGATGGAATTTCGTGCGATACATCGAATTGTGTTGGATGCGGAATATGCGTGAATACCTGTCCTGCAGGTGCTTTAAGGCTGGTCGACAGGGAGAAATGAGAAAAGCAACGATATGACTGATATATATTATCGGTCATCTAAAATATTAACAAACAAGTATCACAAAACAGATAAAAGAAAGGATCCCCAATGGGATATTACGAAGATCTTCCGGAATTAGACATCAATGATGGCCTTGATGACATGAGGCTTTTCAAGAATACGGTATTGGTTGATGTCCGTGAACCGGAAGAATACAACGAAGGACATATACCCGGCGCGGTGAACATAGACGCCGCTCTTTGCGTTAGAAAAAACCAGGCTAATATTGAGAAAATGCTGCCTGATAAATCAGCGCGGATATACATGTATTGTTTCAGCGGAGCCAGAAGCGGGATGGCCGCGGCGTCACTGAGACTGATGGGATACCGCGCCGAAAACATCGGCGGCTTCGAGGGCTACGAAGGCCCTGTAGAATATTGACATCTGCCGCTTTAGGGCGGTTGTGTAGTATGTACAGAGCGTGAAAGGAGAAAATCCAGTATGCTTAAAACCGAATTTGACGGAAAAAACCTTACGATCTACGAAGGAGAGTTCAAACTGCTTTCCACTCCGTTCGTCTCCGCGATAAAGCGCGAAAAGACTTACACATCGAATCGTGGCACAGTCAAGGTGGACATAGAGGAGACTGAGCATATCTTCCTCGACAATGTCGAAAAGCTCAGCGACACAAGTTATGTGCTTTCCGCTGATGGCCATTCTCTGAAGATCGATATTGAGGAGAGAGAGCTCGGCTGCGAGATCTTCCTCGAAGGCGAAGAGGGCTGGGCTTACGAATTCAAGATATACGGGATCGATGGAGAAGCCGTGTTTGGAGGTGGCGAGCAATACCGCCAGACTAACTTAAGGCGCAAACGTGTAGTGAATTTCGTGTCCGAGCATATAAAGGCATCTACCTTGGCTGAGAAGGTAATACTCCCGAGCGGACTTTACCGCGAAAAGGAAGCGGAGAGCATAGGAAGCTACTCGCCGATGCCTGTATTCGTGACGGACAAGGGCAGGCTGTTCTGTTTCGACACTTCATCCGACGGTATATCCAAATTCGGAATAAACAATTACAGATGCTCATTTGATAAATGCCCTAAATCGATCATGCTGCTCCACGGAAACAGCTACGAGGAACTGGTCCGCGCCCTGGCGAAGAAGAACCCTCCTCGTATGTATCTGCCTGAGTGGTGCCTCGACGGCATGATAATCGCGGTGCAGGGCGGAAGTGCCAAGGTGATCTCCAAAGCCTTCCTTATGAAGGACGCAGGCGCGAAGATAAGCGCTGTCTGGAGCCAGGACTGGTCGGGCGAAAACATCACCATTATGGGCAAGCAGGTATGGTGGGAGTGGGAGTATCATTACAAGCTCTACCGTGATCTGCCTGCGACCATAAAGAGACTGGAATCTCGCGGCGTGCATTTCCTCGCGTATATCAACCCGTATCTAGTGAAGGACAGCAATCTGTACAATCAGTGCAGGGACAACGGCTGGCTCATCACACATGAGGATGGCAGCGTATATCACATCAAGTCGACCACATTCGACGCCGGCATGATAGATCTCACAAATCCTGAAGCCGTGAGATATGTAAAGGATGTGCTTATCAAAGAGAATATGCTGGATATAGGCATCAAGGGATGGATGGCTGACTTCGGCGAATACCTCCCTGTGGACTGCGTGCTCCATGACGGCGATCCGGCAGAGCTCCATAACCAGTGGCCTGTGCTCTGGGCAAAGATCAACCGTGAAGCTATCGAGGAATACGGTGCAGACGATGTCATGTTCTTCACACGCTCCGGTTACATCGGTGAGCAGTGCTACGCGCCTATCATGTGGAACGGTGATCAGCACACGGATTATACCAAGGACTACGGTATGCCTTGCGTGATGCCTGCTACGTTCTCCCTTGGATTCTCGGGAGTTCCTCTGACGCACTGCGATATAGGAGGCTTCTTCTCGATGGCCAGTCTGAAGAGGGATGCTGAGCTCTTCACTCGCTGGATGGAGATGTCCACATTCTCGCCTCTTATGAGAAGCCACGAGTCCATACGTCCATGGGCAAACGCTCAGTTTGACGATATTAAAGTCGCACCTTATACGATAAGGCTGACTAACGTACATGTAATGCTCAAGCCGTATATACAGAAAGTGCTTGAGCAGGCCAAAGAAGGCATCCCGGCGATCAAACCGGATTTCTGGTATGCCATGGACTACTCAAAGAGCAGGGATGAATACTCATACTTCTTCGGAGATGATATGTACGTTTGCCCTGTGATCGAAAGTGGTGCCACAACGAGAGAAGTACATCTGCCTGATGGTGAATGGATAGGATTCTGGGACGGAAAGGAATACACCGGCGGAACAGACTTCACGTCTGACGCGCCGCTTGGAGCGCTGCCTGTGTATTATAGAAAAGGCTCAGAGTTTTCGGATCTATTCAGAAAGACAGGGGATACTTTCGTCAAGAAGACTCGATCTGGCAGATTCAGCTGGTAAAAAAGGCGCAAGTTTACGCGTCCTCAAATGCAAACAAAGTCCAAGTTTAGCTTTGGTACAGTATTTGATTTGATACATTATACGTAACAAGATAACGTGTTAAACGATGGGCAGAAAATGCCGTACTGCATAACACAGTCATTGTCCTGTGTAAACATTCTATGAAGACTTTTTTGTGTTATTGCTCCTAGCGGTATAAATAGCGAGAAGGAATAACAATGTTATTGCCTCATATCCTTCTAAAAGGTGTGAAGGAATAACACTACGAAGAATTCACCGATTATTTGACATTATTTGAACTATATTGGGCTTAGAACAGAGAAATACAGCCTCTCACCAGATGTAATTCCGCCTGGGAGGCTGTTTTGTTATTGCTTGCAACCCTAAAAAACAAAGTAAAGGAATAACAATGTTTGTCTTTTTTGCAAAAAATCGACTATGAGTAATAACGTTGCTGGTTTTATCTTTCTGGAGCTGTGTATGGCTCTAAGTCAGGATAGATCCATAGATGGCCTTTTTGATCACAGCAATCTCACCGAAGTCCTGTAGCTCTTATTCGTATCTAAGGCTAAATTAATGGGCAGAAAATGCCGTACTATATAACCAAAAACAAATAAAGGGAAGGCACAAATACATGCGCCTTCTCTTTGTGATTCTGATTATCCATTTGTTTAATAGAAATATGTATCGACACCGAGCATATCGGCGATAGCTTCAAGGGTATTCGCGTGATGCCCTTTTATAACGACGAAATGCGGCTCAAATCCATCAAGTACGCTCTCGTTGATTATATCTTCTGCCGAGCTGTCCGCTTCAAATACTATCGAAGTGCCGGTAAACTGCTTTGGCTTATCGATAACAGATCCCTCAGTGATGAAGAAGCGGAAGCTTCCATCAGGCTCTCTTCCGACGCGGAACACTGTCGCTTCAGGGAAGGCCTCGCAGCCGAAGTCCATGGCAGGACCGATCTTGCGATTTGGATGCACACCGACCACAGCTCCTGTGTCCTTGCGGGCGAGTGAGCAGGCAGCAGCACCGCAATGCCAGAATGTGATCGTGTTCTCATCTTCGTCCATGCTGACAGGGTCGCCAAAGAATACAGGCTCGCCCGAGAGTTTCATGCCGATCCACATCGAGAGGGCACCGTATATATCTGCTTCGCATGCCGATGCTATGCCGTCATCATTCAGCATGGAGAGCACTCCGCACACAGGAGTACCATAGTCCGTGAAGAAATCAGGCCAGCAGCGTGATGCGAGGGCTTCGATACCGCTTTCCTTTACATAATCAGTGTAAGCCTTATACAAACGGGCGTGGTCTTTGATCCTGTCAGATGGAGTGGCATCGAGCCCCGTCATGGCATTATCAGAGCGGGTGATGAATTCTTCGCACTCTTCGTCTGTGTAGGACTTAGCCTTGTTGATGAGTTCTCTGGCTTCGATCGAGAGAAGCTCGGCGCCGAATACGCTCATAAGCTCGCTGTCGCTGGCTCTTCCGAATCCAAAGCCCTGTGGCGTGTGGCCTATAGCAGCTATCTTGAGGCTCTTCATCGTCTTGATGAGCATGGCCGCTTTGATGAATGCCGAAACGGAATCCTTTACTTTGTCCTCGTCCGGAGCGCCAAACACATAGGTGAAGCTGTCTTTTCCGAATGCGCGCATAGCGTTGGCAGCACTGTATGCACCTGTCAGTGAGTTGAGGCGCAGGCGGCTTCCGTCGATCACAGGCTCGCGAAGTGTCCAGAGCAGGACAGGGCAGTCGAAACGCCTCTGCACTTCGGACATATACGCCGCATTGGCAAATGTGAGATTCTGGAATACGATTACATCAGGATCGAGTCCGTCAAGGTAAGCACTGAGCTTATCGATGCTCAGAAGCATTTCGTCAGGAAAGATGAAATCCTCTTTGATGCTCTTCAGCAGCTCCTTAGATTTCTCAAATTGATCGCTTGCATGATCGAGGTCAAAAGTAGGCACACCTACAGGAATATATACAGCTTTAAAATTAATCATTAGTTTCCCCCAAATAACCATTTATTTTATTCAAAAATATCGTATAATCAGTTGATGTACATGTCAATAAATCTTTTTTTTTGTGGGGAGGTAATAGTTTGAGCTACGATCTTAAAGAAGTATGCAAAGACATACGCTGCGATATCATGACATGCATCGGACATCTCGGTGTCGGTCATATCGGCGGTTGTTTGTCTATTGTTGAAGCGCTCGCGGTACTTTACTTTGAAGCGATGAACATCGATCCAAAGAATCCGCAGATGGAAGGACGCGATCGTTTTATATGTTCCAAGGGACATGCCGGTCCTGCGGTTTACGCCGCTCTGGCCAACAGAGGGTATTTTGACAAGTCAGAGCTTCTGACACTCAACATCGGCGGAACACATCTTCCTAGTCACTGCGATATGCTGCTCACTCCGGGCATCGACATGACCGCAGGTTCACTCGGACAGGGATTCTCATGCGCTGCAGGTATCGCACTTGCGTCAAAGCTTGAGGATGACGGAGCTACTATCTACGCGATGGTAGGTGACGGCGAGTCTCAGGAAGGTCAGATCTGGGAGGCTGCTATGTTCGCGGCATCCCGCAATCTTTCCAACTTTATCGCATTCACTGATTACAACAAGATGCAGATAGATGACTATGTCGCAAAGGTCAACGATATCGCTCCTCTTGGCGACAAGTGGAGAGCATTCGGCTGGAACGTCATCGAAGTTGAGAACGGAAATGACGTAGATCAGGTTTCCGCTGCAGTAAAAGAGGCTAAGGGCCTTAGAGAAAGCGGCAAGCCGACAATGATCATTCTGAACACGATCAAGGGCTGCGGCGTCTCATTCATTGAGGAAATGGGCGTGGCTAACCATAATGCTAATATTAGTGAAGATGACGCTAAGCGTGCCATCGAAGAGATAAGGGGGTAAGGCATGGAATTAAGAGCTGCATATGCGGAATGCCTCGCCGAGTTGATGAAAGAGGATAAACACGTGGTCGTGCTCGACGCCGACCTTTCAAAAGCAAGCGGTACACGTAAGATGTACGATCAGTTCCCTGATCAGATGTTTGATGTCGGTATCGCTGAGCAGAATATGGCTTCTATCGCTGCCGGAATGGCAAGCTATGGCTTCAAGCCTTATATAGAGTCGTTCACACCGTTTGCAACCAGAAGGATCTGCGACCAGGCAACTATCTCCATCGCATACGCGAAGAGAAACGTAAAGATCGTCGGTACTGACCCTGGTATCTCGGCTCAGCTCAACGGTGGTACTCACATGAGCATGGAGGACATCGGCGTAATGAGATCGATCCCGGGAATGGTCATTTACGAGCCTGTGGATGTTACACAGCTCAAGGCCGCTATGCCTGTGATCAATGATTACGACGGCGCTGTATATATCAGACTGTTCCGTAAAGAGACCCCTGATGTATTCGGTGAAGGCTATAAGTTCGATCTTTTCAAGGCTGACAAGCTGAGAGACGGAAAAGATATTTCCGTATTCGTATCCGGCATGTTCACTGCTGATGTAGTTGAGATCGCAGAAGAACTCGCTGCTGAGGGCATCTCATGTGATGTTCTCAACATCCACACTATCAAGCCTATCGACAAGGAAAGCGTGATCGAGTCTGCCCGTAAGACAGGCAATGTGATCACCATCGAGAACCACAATATCATCGGCGGACTCCACTCTGCAGTCTGCGAGGCTCTCGCTCAGGAGAGAGTTCCTGTAAGCGCAGTAGGCATTAAGGATCGTTTCGGTGAAGTAGGCAAGCTTCCATACCTTCGTGAAGCATTTGGTCTCACTAAAGAAGACATCAAGAAGGCTATAGTAGAAGCCGCATCGCTTAAATAGGAGGTAGGGAAGACTGATGAAGATCGCAATCGGAAGTGACAAATCGGGCTTCAATGCCAAGGAAGCAATAAAGGCTTATCTGACAGAGGCCGGGGTAGAATTTGATGATCTCGGAACTTTAGATCTTGATAATGTAAAGCCATATTACGAAGTGGCTGATACAGTAGCGCCTAAGGTGCAGGCAGGTGAATACGACAAGGCCGTGCTTATTTGCGGAACCGGAGCCGGTATGTGCGTAGTGTCCAATAAATATAAGGGCGTATACGCTGTAGCCTGCGAAGGAGTTTATTCTGCAAAGATGGCCAGAGCCATCAACAACGCAAATATACTCTGCATGGGTGGCTGGATCGTTGGTCCTGAGATGGCCATAGAGATGGTAAAGACCTTCCTCGAAACAGAGTGGTGCCAGGATCTCGAAGACTGGCGCAAGGAGAACATGAAAAAGTTCTCTGTACAGGTCGCGGCCATCGAAGACAAGATCTACGGATAAAAAATAAAGCATCAATGCTGCCGAGCAGTTCGGGCCTGATATCCTGCTCGAAAAATACTAAAACCAAAGGGGAAATATAATATGAGTCTTATTAAAAGAGAGTTGGAGGACTACCGCGTACTTTTGCGCGGTGTTCCTTCGCTCGTTGTTGCGCTTTTCATCGTGAGCGTTATCATGATGAATCTTCTTGCGAATAAAGAATTCGTATCCTGGAAATATTTTGCTCTCGACTGCGGATTTATGCTAAGCTGGGTCAGTTTTCTCTGTATGGACATGATATGCAAGAGATTCGGCGGCAAAGCAGCAGCTAAGATATCCATTCTCGCGATGTTCGTGAATCTGTGCGCTTGCCTTATCTTCAAGGTGGCGACTCTTGCACCTGGTAAGTGGGGTGAGTTCTATTCGACCGGCATGGAGGAGATCAATGACGGCCTCAACGCTACATTCGGCGGAGCGTGGTATGTTGTTGTTGGATCCAGCGTGGCTATGGTGCTTGCAGCACTGACCAATTCAGCCATCAACATGGCAGTCGCCAGGCGTATGAAGGAGGATGGCTACGGATCATTCGCGGCCAGATCATTCATCTCCACATTTATAGCACAGTTTGTGGACAATCTCACTTTCGCTATCATCGTGTCTTATCACTTCTTTGGCTGGACAGCCGCGCAGGTGCTCGTATGTTCACTGACAGGCGCGTTCGCAGAACTCCTCTGCGAAGTTATATTCAGCCCTGTCGGCTACAAAGTGAGCAACGACTGGAAGAAAGACAATGTAGGCGCGCAGTATCTTAAGTACGCTGAGGAGGCGGCAAAGTAATGACCGTACTTATCACAGGTACATCATCGGGAATAGGAAGGGCGACCGCTTTGTACTTCCTCGAAAGAGGGCATGAGGTGCATGGCATGGATGTAGCCGTAAACTCGATAGATCACGAAGCCTATCATCATCATATCGTCGATGTTACAAAGCCTGAGACTTTTGACGAAGTGATGCCTGAAGGGTTTTCGCCTGAGATATTGATCAACAACGCGGGCATACAGAGCGGAGAGCTTATCGCGAGGGAAGAGCTCGAAGTCAATCTCATGGGTATGATCAACGTGACCGAGCGTTACGCTATCGGAAACGATAATATCAAGGCCGTCGTCAACATAGGATCTGCCGCGGGACACACCGGGTCTGAATTCCCGGTCTACGCGGCGAGCAAGGGCGGCGTGTTAGCGTACACTAAGAACGTGGCTCTGAGGCTGGCTCCACGAGCCATTTGCAACAGCATAGATCCGGGCGGGGTCATCACAGATATCAATACGCCTGTGATGCAGGACGAAAAGCTTTGGAACCGGATAATGGAACTGACGCCGCTCAAACGCTGGGCAGAGCCCGAAGAGATCGCGGAGTGGATCTATTTTGTGGCCGTTAACAACAGGTTTATGACGGGACAGAATCTCTTGATAGATGGGGGAGAAGCCGGCAAATGCGAATTCGTCTGGCCGGATTAATTAAAAACAAAAGCGCGCAGGAAACAGCATCCTGCGCGTATTTACATTACGGTTAAATACGTTTACTGTTAAGCTATGAATGAATCGATCAAGGAATATCCGTTCCTTAATAATGACAAGGTCATCCTCAAAAAGATGACTGAAGCTGACGCAAAGAGGCTTGCAGAGATAACATCTCAGAAGTCTGTCTACGCCACGCTTCCGACTTTTCTGTTTGAGCTTAGACGCTGCCTGCGTACTATGAGGAGCCATCACGAGATTATCCTAAATGCGTACTCAGCGCTGAGAATGCGGCGGCCATACCGTGCAGGCAGGTGCTCGGTACATACATAGTTAGATTCAAAAGAAAACAGGCCTAACGGCCTGCTTTTTATCTAATCCCCGTTTTCGAAGAGACTGTGTTTAGTTCTTACACAAGATATTATACTCATTTTTTAATTTATTATCAACTTACTCGGTCGACAATTATGCGATTGTAACTCACATTTAAAATATTATTATTTACATGCAACAGAAAAAATGCTATATTGCGCTTGATGGACGGTATCCGCAAGGAACTATACCATGTATATATAAGGATTTAGAGAAACGAGATCTTAAGTCAGGAACGTATCCTAAGGAACGTCACCCGCAAAGAAAGTTCTTATTTCAACGCATCCGTATTATATTTGAATCGTCCATCCGCTGGCAGCGAAGGCTACGCGGATTTTTTCTTGCCGCAGAGCCTACGCCTATGCGGTATTTTCTTTCGTGAAATTGAAAGGTGAAAAAATGACGAGAAAAGAGAAAGACAATCAGATCAGAAAAGAGGCAAGGGCGACCATGATCCTTTTTGCCATTTGCTTCATTTGGCATGTGGGATGTGCCTACTTGCTGTCCGGAAACGGTGTTGTGGTATTTGGCCTGCCGCTTTGGTGGGTGCTTAGCACACCTGGAGTATTCGTTATAGCTGTAGTCGGTGTTGTATACCTGCTCAAAAAAGTTTTCGTGAACTTCAGCCTCGAGGATGAGGACGAAGCAGCGGGAGAGGAGGCATAAGATGACAGGCAGACAGACAGCGATACTCGCGATACTCCTCGCATACATGGCTATCAACGCTGTTATCGGCGTGTGGATGAGCCATCAGTCAGCAAAGAAGAACGCCGAAAGCGGCTTTATCCAGAACTATTTCGTCGGCGGTCGTACAATGGGCGGCATTGTACTCGCCATGACTCTGATCGCGACATATACAAGTGCCAGCTCCTTCCTTGGCGGTCCGGGGCTTGCAGCCAGCTGGGGCCTTACTCAGTCGTGGGTAGCTGCGATACAGATCGGTACAGCGTTCCTGACGCTCGGAGTTGTAGGAAAGAAGCTCGGCATCATTTCGCGCCGCATCAAAGCAGTAACCGTTTCTGACTATCTCAGAGCGAGATATAAATCACCGGCTGTAGACATCATCTGCAGCATCATGCTGGTAGTGTTCTTTATCACCCAGATGATCGCCCAGTTCAAGGGCGGAGCTACACTGATCCAGACCGTAACAGGCTTGTCTTATATCGGCGCTCTGGTGCTGTTCTCCGCTATCGTCATTGTGTACACAGCGTTTGGAGGTTTCAAAGCAGTAGTCATCACTGATACGATCCAGGGCTTCATCATGGCCTGCGGCACATTCCTGCTTCTGTTCTTCGTTATAAGAGCAGGCGGCGGGATGGAGAATATCATCGATTTCAACGCGGCAAACAATCCGGGCTGGGATCTGATCGGTAAGGGCGAATATGGCGCAGATACAGCTGCCCTGAGACCGGGTTACCTGATCTCATTCTGGGTGCTCGTCGGAGTAGGCGTGCTCGGACTTCCTCAGACAACAGTGAGAAGCATGGGCTTTAAAGATACAGAGTCACTTCACAAAGCGATGATCTGGGGTACTGTTGTAGTCGGTATCCTGATGATCGGGATGCACTTTGCCGGAACACTCGCGTTCCCTCTGGCAGGAGAAGAGCAGCTCGCGAACACAGACTCGCTCATACCTTATGTTGTCAATAAATACATGCCTGTATGGGCTGCAGGTCTGTTCCTCGCGGCTCCTTTGGCCGCTGTTATGTCGACAGTAGATTCGCTGCTGATACTCGCTTCCGCGACTATCCTCAAGAATCTGTATGTTACATACATTGCAAAGAAGGATGTTGTCGATGCAGTGAGAGCTGACCAGACAGAAAACGTGGAAGTCAGCGAGAGCACCGAAAAGAAAATGAAGTATGGAAGCTTCGCGCTTACAATAGTGCTCGGACTTATCGTGTTCCTGCTCGCTATGAATCCGCCTTCGATCCTTGTATGGATCAACTTATTCGCGATGGGCGGACTCGAAGCTACATTCTTCTGGCCTCTTATCGGTGGCCTGTACTGGAAGAAGGGTTGCTCGGCAGCATGCATAGCATCGATCATATGCGGAGTCGGTACATTCGTATTCTTCAACCTTAATAAGATCGCTCCGTTCGGCATCCACGAGATCGTGCTCGGACTTCTTGTAGGCGGTATCGCGTACTTCGTCGTAGGTATGATCAAAAACACTGAGCCTGACAAGGACGTGCTGGACAAGTGCTTCTAGATAATAACAGACGCCGGATGTCCCCCGCCTCTATAATGCTTCCTCCGGATTAAACGGCTTTGCCGTAAGGTCGGAAGCATTGATCTTCGGAGGCTAAGCTCCTCCGATAATGGCGGCGGGTTCCATGTTCGACCGTCGGTGGTG
>JAZQBC010000022.1:0-11088 GCA_045545495.1 Anaerovoracaceae bacterium
TAGAAGAATAAAAGCGTAGTGTTATTGTGCGCAAAAAGTAAAAACAGCAGACTGCTGATGACTGAGAGCTTGCTCTCTGTCTGAAGCTGTCTGCTGTTTACGTTAAGAGGCTGCCACATTTTATTCAAATGCGACAGCCCCTTTTGTGATTCAGCAATTACCTTCGTAAACATACTGCAGCTGCTCTCTGGCGACATCTGCCAGCCTGTATATGTGGTCTATATCTGTCGCGGGTCTGTCGGTCATATTGAATCTTGGGAAGAATCTCGTTATGTGAAGCGGTATCGTATGCCCTATCGTATTTCCGCTTCCGTCTTTTAAATCAGCGACCCAGCCTGCAAGCTCGCGCAATTCCTCCTCGCTGTCGTTCTCGCCGGGAACTATAAGTGTTGTCAGTTCCACATGGCAATGCTTTACAGCTTCAGTTATGAAATCCATTACCATGCCGCGGTCGCCGCCGAGCACGTCGGAATAATACCTGTCGGTAAATCCTTTAAGATCGATATTCATCGCGTCTATATAAGGAGCTATCTCGCCAAGCACAGACAGATCAGCTGTACCATTAGTGACGATCACATTATACATTCCGCGCTCGTGGATGATGCGCGCAGTGTCTCTGATGTATTCATACCCAACAAGTGGCTCGTTATACGTAAAAGCAACGCCTATGTTTCCCCTGCCCCGGCACGACTCAGCAATGTTCGCCAGTTCTTCGGGCGGGATGCATTCCGCAGTCTCCGCAAATCTGAACGCTTCCTCCGACCAGGATATTTGATAGTTCTGGCAGAACGGGCATCTTAAATTGCATCCGTAACTGCCTAGTGAAAGTATCATAGAGTCAGGATGGAATCTGGCGAGTGGTTTCTTTTCTATCGGGTCTAGCGCAAGAGAAGTGACCTTGCCGTAGTTAGCGGCATGAACTACCCCATCCGCGCATGTCCTGGCTCCGCAAAAGCCAAGCCTGCCCTCCGGTATATCGCAGTGTCTGAAACAGGTTTTACAAATTGCCATAATCGTTAGTTTGGTCTCTTATCTGCGCGTTTCTAAGTGTTTGAGAGCAACTTGCCTTTAGTAGTGCCGTATCACTTCGAATCTCTGAAGACTGTACTTCTCATGTCTTCCTATACCGCCTTTGCTCATGGCGATATCTACTTGCTGCCTTGCGCTGTCCACTCCGTCAAGATCCGGAAGGAGCAATCCCCTCTTTCTGCCCGCCGTGACGATCACACCATAGCGCTTTACATCCAGTTCGTCTTCAGAATCTATGTACTCGGGCTCTCCGAGCACATCCACGCTTATCTCAAGCCAAGGGAGTTCTTCAGGCCTGATCGGTGAGAATCTTGGGTCTCTGGTAGAGGCACTTATAGCGTTTCCTATTATCTCCTCTGCAACGCAAGCCCTTGTCGGTCCTATCGTACCGATGCAGCCACGTAGCTCTCCGTGCTCGTGTATCGATACGAAAGCTCCGGCTTTAGTCGTCAGCATCTCACTTGGAAGATCATGACCTGCATCTATGGTTTCACGTCTGCTAACATATGCCTCGACCGCCCGCCTGGCAAGCTTTACGTAATCGTCTGATTCCTCGCGTTTTCTTTCAAGTTCCTTGCTGATCATGGCAAGTTTGTTATCAAGGAAATGCCGCCCCTCATCACTACCATCCGGGTAGAAAGTGCATATGCCGTAGCCAACGCCAGTCACATCCTGATGTGAAAGTCTCTCAGCTTTAACTTCTAGACCATCGAAAGAGCCTGCCATTATGACGAACGATCTGTGTCCGCATTCCGCTGCCTTATCGCAAAATGAAACATCAAAATCCAGAAGCTCTCCGAATGCGCCTCTGCCCATCACATCCATGATGCGATCATCATATTCAGGGCCTTCCGGCACATATCCATACGGGCCATATTCCTGCAGTTTGTGCGACAGATCACCACTGGCCACGATCACGACTCGTCTATCCAAAGTATCAGCAGCGCGGCTTATGATCATTCCAAGTCTGTAGTGGTCGATCAGAGGCAACCCCGAGAGGCCGATCCTTACTATCTTTCCCTTTTTATATTTACCGCGTATAAACCACAGGGGCACCATGGTCCCATGATCAAGGGTAGAATCACGCTCACCCATCGTTCCGGCCGGGAACTCCTCTTCATCGGCCAGAGCGCATATCTTGGAAACCAGTTCCTCATCATATGCCTCGTTAAATCTGACACCTGGCGCTCTGAATCCGGCAAAGCTACCGGTAGCGCCTATCCCCGGCGATATATGGAAATAGTCCGCATACATGATCGAATGCGGGCTGGTGATCACAATAGTATCGGGCTCTAGTCGTGCGATCTCATCAGCCACTCTCTCATAAGCCCTTGTTGTCTCCTCTATCTGAGCTTCGCCGCCTCTTCCTATATCCGGGACGATCATAGGCGGGTGAGGTACCATAAATCCTGCAACAATACTCATGGTTTGTTCCTCCTGTTGATTCAAGATTATCATCTTTACCTTGAAAAATGAAGTGATGAGAAGTGGCATAATATGGTAAAATTACAGAAATTAATGTGCGCTTAAACGTTCGTAATGGCAATGGCAATTGAAGATTCCCCGCCTAAATTTGAATGAAGGCGCCGGATCCCCTTTTCTCGGAGGTCAGGTATGGAAGACAGGATCAGAGTTCTAGGGAGAGCTTTCGACATCCTCGAAAAACTCTCCGAAGTCAACAGCCCTATGACGCTTTCGGAAATCTCAGAATCTACCGGATTGAGCAAGAGCACCGCTCACAGGATACTCAGTGCGATGCATGACCGGTCATTTGTTGCCAAGACAGACAGCGGATCATACATCATTGGCTTCAAGGTCATAGAGATGGCGAGCACTCGCATCAACAATCTTGAATTACTCACAGAAGCCAAGCCTTTCCTCAGCAAGATCACCAGAGAGCTCGATCTTACCGCTCACCTCGGGATCCTTGATGGACCTGATGTTGTATATCTGGAGAAACTTGACGGGCATCCAAACTCGCAGCTTTATACTCAGATCGGGCACAGATCACCGGGATTTTGCTCCTCGATCGGCAAGTGCCTGATGGCAGGCATGTCACGCGAGGAGCTTGATGATGTACTGGACACCTGTGATTTCAAAAAATACACTAAGAAGACCATAACGGACAGACGCAAGTTCGTGAATCATCTCAGACAGGTACGCGTCCAGGGATGGGCAATGGATGACGAGGAATATGAAGATGGTCACCGCTGCGTAGGAGCGACGATTTACGACTACCGCGGACTTCCTGTAGCCGCGATAAGTGCCAGCAGCTCAACAAACATTCTCACAGACGACAAACTCGATGAGACCATAGAAAAAGTCAAGTTGTGGGCAGCGCAGCTTTCTCGTCAGATAGGCTACATCGGGTGATCAGTCTAATGCGTATGACGCTATATTTCTTTAATAAAAAACTGTCTCTGCAGGTGATCCCCACAGAGACAGCTTTTATTTTTCAGAACTCTAGATGATATTCTTCAGCACGATAGTCTTGGTTCTAGTCACCTCATCGAAGGTAGACATCACACCTTCAGTTCCTACGCCTGAATACTTATATCCGCCAAACGGCATCTCGAAGCTTCTGAAGAAGCTGGCACCATTGATGACTGTGCCGCCACACTCAAGGGCGTTGCAGACTTTGACAGCTGTCTTCATATTCTCTGTGAATACGCATCCGCAAAGTCCGAACTTTGAGCCGTTCGCGATCTCGATAGCTTCCTCGACAGTCTCAAACTCGATAATAGGAACTACCGGTCCGAATATCTCCATATCTATGGCGACATCTGCTGTTTTAGGAACTCCCGCGATAACAGTCGGAGTGATGAACGCGCCGTCTCTTTCTCCGCCGAGCACGATCTTTCCGCCCTGTTCCACTGTGTGATCGATCTGCTCTTTGACCTTGATCGCGGCCTTTTCGCTGATCAGGCATCCGATCTGTGTCGATTCGTCGGCAGGCTGTCCCTGCTTGAGCTGACTGATCCTGGCAACTGCCTTTTCGGTGAATTCCGCAGCCCTGTTCTTATGCACAAGGAAACGCTTCGAAGCGCAGCATACCTGCCCGGTATTGTACATGCGTCCCCAGATCATCTCTTCGACTGCCAGATCGACATCGCCATCCTCGAGTACGATAAATGCGTCATTGCCGCCGAGCTCAAGAGCGATATGTGCGAGATGCGCGGCGCCTCTCTGGTAAGTCTCGATACCTACCTCAGTCGAACCTGTAAGCGTGATGCCGTGGACATCGTGGTTCTCGCACAGCCAGGTACCCGTTTTGCTTCCTCTTCCTGTAACGATCTCGACAGCTCCCGGAAGCACGCCCGCCTCACCGAGCATCTCGGTCAGCATGCAAAGTGTCAGTGGGTTGTCTGTCGATGGCTTTACGATAGCCGCGTTTCCTGCGAGAAGAGTCGGAGCTACTTTCTGGTCGAACAGGTCGCATGGGAAGTTGAAAGGTATAACGCATGCGATAACTCCGATCGGCTCCTTCTTTGTGACCAGAACATGCTTGTCCTGACCAGGCTCAAGACCTGCCGGGAAAGTATTTCCATACAGATGCTTTGCTTTTTCGCAGAATCCGCTGAATCCGATTCTGATGTTGCCGATCTCAGCCCTTGCCTCTGTGATAGGCTTACCTGTCTCCTGCGAAAGTGTCTGTGCAAGTTTCTCCTTGTTGTCATCGACTATATCGAGGAATTTATAAAGTATCTCTACTTTTTCAGAAACAGGAACAGCTGCCCATGCAGGCTGAGCTGCCTTTGCGCAAGCTACAGCTCTATCGACATCTTCCTTAGTTGCAGCAGGGATGGTATCTATGACAGCCCCTGTTGCAGGATTGGTCACTTCTATTGTAGCGCCATCTGACGCGTCACACGGTACTCCGTTAATGAACATTTTCATGACTATTCTGTCTCCTTTTCTTGTCTCATAAAAATCTACGATCGCATCTGTTAGCCCTTGAAACCTGTGAAGGAGAGCGAGAGTCCGCCTACTGTATTGGCAGAGTGCTCAGCTGTACCGTATTCACCAAATGTGAATACCATCAGGAATTCCTTGTCACCAGTAACAGCTTTAACTGCAGGATAGATTTCTGCTTCCTTGCCCTCGAGCTGGAGACCAAGTCTTCTTCCACCGCAGTGAACGAGGAAGTATGAATCAGCGCCGTCCTCGAGCTTAGCGTCCACTTCCTGTACAGTCTTAGGATTTGCCGCTACCATCTCATCCGGAGTCATCTCCATCTGAATCACTGCTGTCTTCTCGATCAGCTGAGCTCCGATATTCATCGACTTATCCTCGTTTGCTGCCATTGGGTGACGGATCGCTGTTACTCTGCCTGTGATGTCCTTGACGCCCAGAGGCTTGAAGATAGTCTCAACGAGGAGATTGCCACCTGCGCAAGCTTCTTCAGTCTTGCCTGTCCATTCGCAGTATTTCGACAGAGCCGGAGCACCATCGATCTCAACGAGGCATCTGTTATCTACGACTTTTGTCATGACACCGAAGTTATCGCTCTCGTGGAACTGACCGGTATAAATGTTAGCCATTGGTGCCTTCGAGGCGAACAATGCGATAGCACATCCGTCTGCGAAGATCTTGTCATCGCAAATGATGCTCCACTTACCTTCAACTGTATTGTCTGCTGCAGAGCCACCAAACACCGGCACATCACCGATGACGTCCTGGATGCCCGCAATATATTTTTCTTCTTCTGCAGGGCTTGCTGTCATGAAGAAATAATCAGGCTCAGCGCCACCGAGCTGGCTAAGAGCTTCACACGCAAGCTTTCTTCCGATCTCTCTCGCGCACTCGCCCTCTCCCTTGGCAGCTCCGGCAACGCCTACTTCTACATCACCGCCAAAGCTCATGATCCCCGAATAACCATCTTCGCTGTTAAGATAACCATCCTTGACACAGATGGCCGCTGACGAAGTACATCCGAGGACATGTGTTCCTGCTACGCTTCTGATTCCTTTTACTACTGCTTCCTGATCCAGAACACATGATGTGAACAGCAGGCCTACTTTGGCATCTGCCAACTGTGCCATAGCCGCCGACTCAGCGCCGCTTGCACATGCATCAGGATTCTGACTGTAACCAACTTTTGTCTTAAACATGATTAACCTCCTAATAATTAACTGATCAACGAATATCTAGTTTCTTCAAGAAGTTTCTCGTTATAGCTGTTTGTTCATCAGGCTTGTGAAGCCTTCAGAAAGCATACTTCCCTACCTTTACTCTAAAGCATTCAGAATCTGAAACAATAAGCACATCCCACCAGATGGAACAGCGTTTCATTATGCGGAATCACTGTTGGGCAGCTGTCGTTTTGACACTTGTAAAGCAAAGAAAAACGGCCCGAACAATGTCGAACCGTTGGAAAAATGTGACTTTTGTTTTGAGAATGAGCGCTATTTGGAACGGTTTTCCGCCTCCCAGATAAGTTCCTCCAAAGTGCTGTAGAGATGATCCGGGTCGACAGGCTTGGAAAGATGTGCGTTCATGCCTACCTGTAGCGATCTCTGTACGTCCTCGTCGAAGGCGTTCGCAGTCAGCGCAATTATAGGCACCGTACCGGCATCAGCCCTCTTGAGAGCACGTATCGCCGCAGCCGCTTCAAGGCCATCCATCTCAGGCATACGGACATCCATTAGGATAGCATCGTAATACCCCTCGGCGCTGCTTGCAAACATATCCAGCGCGAGCCTTCCATTTTCGGCATGATCGACATCAATGTCCTTCACCTCAAGTATTTTCTTCATTATCTCAGCATTGACCTTTATATCTTCAGCCATCAGGATATGCCTGCCGCTTAGCTCAGCGCGTCTCTTTCCCGCTATGTGATTCATGCCGTTCTTGCGGGCGATCCGTTCAAATTCATCGATGACGTTCGAAGCAAAGAGCGGCTTTGCAAGGAAGCTGTCTACTCCCGCATGCAGAGCTTCGTCCATGATCTCATCCCAGTTAAACGATGTGAGGATGATCACTGTGGTCTCACTGTCGTAGCGCTTACGTATCTCAGCTGCTGTCTCGATACCATCCATACCCGGCATTTTCCAGTCGAGAAGGACAAGGTTATATGGCGTGTGCTTGGTGTGCTGCAGTTCGATCATTCTGAGAGCATCTTCGCCGCTGAAGCATGTATCAGCAGAGATTCCGGCCTCATCGAGCACTATCCTCGCGTGTTCAGCCGCGATCTCCTCGTCATCGACCACAAGCACCTTCATGTCCTGTGGCTTTATGTATGTATTGGCAGAAAGCGGATGCTCGCAGTTCTTGAGGCTGATGACCACAGTAAACTCTGTTCCGACGCCCTTCTCGGATTTGACTGATATGGTGCCATTCATAAGCTCCACTATGTTCTTCGCGATCGCCATGCCAAGGCCTGTACTGCCGTATTTGCTGCTGCGGCTGCTGTTTTCCTGTGTAAAGGAATCGAAGATCTTAGGTATGAACTCCTTGTCGATGCCTATTCCCGTATCCTTTATGACGAATTTCAGAGTGGACTGATCTACGAACGTACCTATGCGCTCTACGTCGAACTCGATACTGCCGGGAGCATCGGTAAACTTTATCGCATTCGAAAGCATATTGATCAGCACCTGCTTGAGCTTCATGTCGTCGCCTATGTAATAGTCGCCAACGCCGCCCGAAAGTTTGCACTCATACTTCAGGCCCTTCTCGTCGCACTGTGACATCACCATGGTGTTGATCTGTTCAAGCATGCTGCTGAACGAGAACTCCTCTTTCCTAAGCAGAAGTCTACCTGATTCTATGCGGCTCATGTCGAGTATATCGTTGATGAGTCCCAGAAGATGCCTTGCGCTCTCACCTATCTTTTCGAGATACTCTCTGGTCTCATCCTCGAGTCTCTCATTGTTGAGTGCCAGCCTGTCGAGTCCTATTATCGCGTTCATTGGTGTGCGGATCTCGTGGCTCATGTTGGAGAGGAACGCGGTCTTGGCTTCATTAGCCTGCTCGGCAACTTTGAGTGCCTCTGCGAGAGCCTTTTGCTGCATCATGGATTCGCGCATCTCTTCATCGATATCCGTAAATCCTATGCCTGCCGCGTGAACGAGCCCATCAGGACGATCCTCCAGATGGCGCACACCTGCCATTCTGAGCATTGAGTACTTTTCCTGATCCCCATTTACCTCTAGGAATCTGTAAGTAATTATCGGATGCTTCAGCAGTTCTTTGCGTATGTTTTCGGGCTTTATGAATTCCATGTAGCCTTCACGGTAACTCTCATGAACATGCTTCTCACCAAACTCGGTAAAGACTTTAAGGAACGGGAATTTCTCCCTGGTCACAGGGTCATCGTCGTAGATCCCTGCTTCGAGGTAGCAGATCGCCTCATCCTCATCCAGATTGACATAATATACGCTGCGATAATCTGACGACAGCGCGATCACCATGCTGTCCTGTCTCTTTCTTTGTTTCTGTTCCTCGATCAGACGGTCCTGCAGGGCGATGCGCTCTTCCATCTCCCGCTGCCTCGCCTCAGACTCTTTCATGCGAGAGATCTCCGTGACATCCACGCACATTCCAAGGGTGCAAAGGCGCCCTGTACTGTCTGTGAATTTGAGTTTTGTTGTCTGAAGATTGCGGAGGACCTTGCCCGAAGCATCAGGAACGTCTTCGAAGAAGATATACGGCTCGTCCATCGCTGCAGCTTTGGCATCATCATCTACGAAATGATCTGCAGTGTCTTTGTCGAACAGATCGTGGTCGGTATGCCCTACGACTTCGTCAGGTGATTTCTTGCCGGCATACTCGGCAAAGGCCTGATTGCAAGCCAGATAACGCCCTGTAGACACTTCCTTTGAAAAACTCATCGCAGGCATATTTGAAAGAAGTGAAGCTGCTGAGCCCATCAGATCAGCAAGGCCCGCCGCAGACTCCATCTGATCCATCAGGCGGAGATTCTCCTTTTTAGTTGCTTCCATCGCCACCTGAGCCTGCTCTTCTTCTATATGCTTTTCCGTGATATCCGAAATGAAGACATAGTACAAACCACCCAGGCTCTCGCTCTCGGCATAGTGACCATAGTCATCTACCCAGCGCACTTCTCCATCCTTGCGGGTTATGCGGTATACAACATGATCGATATTTTCATCGCTTTCTTCAATTTGATCATCTATCGACTGCGATATGGCAGCATAATCATCGGGATGTACCATGCCTTTGAATGTATATCCCGTAAGTTCTTTAAAGTCTTCAAGGCCATCGCAGCCATATATATCGAAAACCGCGTGGTTGGCATAGAGCAATTCTTCCTTGCCCTCAGCCTTATATATGAAGAAGCCCCCCGGCATGTATTTTCCGATATCCTCAACGACCGACATAGATTTTTCGTCGAGTTCAAAATGTTTGCCGAACATACATATACCTCCTGTCAGGAAACTGGTAGTTCTGATCTGTCGCCGCGATCCTTCGCTGTGATCTGTCGCTAGAATCTGCCATTGCGACTCATCGTTACAATTTGATGACATTCTACGTTCATTATATTCGAAATCGCTCTAATACGCTATTATTCGAGCAACATTTTCCGTTTCCACATAATGTAGCACATGAAAAAGCGGAGAGCGTTCCATACTGCTCTCCGCCAAAGTTTCTTTTATCATTGCGCAGGTCTTCTTTGCCTGCGATAGACGTTGTTCTTGCCCGTGACTCTCAGACTAGGATACAGCTACCTTGCCTCCGTTGTTAGAGGAGATCCATCCGATCCATGTCTTGCCCTTATTGAGTCTCTGAACTACATAAGCGTCGCTTGCAGCTTCTTCCGCTTCTTCGCCCTCTTCCATGCCTCCGACTATATAAGGCTTTTCGTATGTCTCTTCCTTAGCGTCCTTGGCTGCTTTGAAAGCCTCATCATTGGCCGCGATCGCTGTCTCAACATCTGTATCAGGATCGATCAGTATCAGTTTGCCGTCTTCGACCTTCCACTCGATGTCCTTGACTGTGCCCTTGCTGAAGAGTTGTGCTTTGCCTCCGCCTAATTCATAGTTGCAGTATGTGACGCTGCCTGTACTTCCAGGGCCCGCATAGTTTTCCTTTGTGATGTATTCTGTATCATCGTAGAGAATAAGGATATTCTCTCTAACGAAGTCATTATCGTAGTCGCTTGTGTGATACATACCATCAGACTCGTTATATGTCCAATAAGAGTCCTCAAAGGCCTTTGAAGAGAATGTGATTCCAAGCTGTGTCGCAGCTGTTTCGCTTACAGGCTCTGACTCCTTGTTGAAGTAAAGCTTTGTGTACTCTTCAGGCTCTGTTCTGAATCCTTCGTTCTTGATCGTAGGCACTACCTTGTCGCCATAAATGATGCCGCGATGCTCAGAGCTGACAGCTCTTGTGCTATCCCTGCCGTACATACCTTCCTGATCGTCCAGCTTCATCTGATCGATGTGGTCGACCTTATCTTTTTTGAAAACAGTGCTGGCACCAATGTACTTGCCCTTAGAATGGCTCATTCCCCAGTGGATGAATACAGAGTCAAACAGCTCAGAAAACTTTACAAATGGAGGTCTCGCACTTCTTGTTGGTCCGATCACCTCAGGCAGCTTGTTATAATCTGCGTACATCCATAACGTCCTTGTGATACCACCTTCAACCTCGCCCTGGATAACGATGTCCGGAGAATAATTGGCATCATCCAGGCCCCACTGAGGTCTGGCGTCAGGCGCGTTCTCCACTACGAAAGCGGTCACACGCTGATTATCCGCGGCAGTGTCATAGCCGTCTTCCTCTGTTGCGCCCGTAAGAGAGTTATGAGGTAACTCAGATACCTCTTCCGGATCATTGGAGCCGCACGATGCAAGGAACATCGAGCCTGTCATGCACAGGCAAAGCAGCAAAACCAGAGATCTTTTCAGTTTCAAATCCTTCATAAAAAACCTCCCCGTTCAACGGTGAAAAATTCAACCAGGAGCAAAGCTCCAACAAGCTCGCTTGATTGGAGCGAGCGACGCCGTCAACAGACGCCGGGAGCTTCAGCTCCTGAGAGCGTCGGTCGGGGATTGTACCCACCACCGACGGTCGAAAATGGAACCCGCCGCC
>JAZQBC010000023.1:0-12150 GCA_045545495.1 Anaerovoracaceae bacterium
CTTTATGCCTTGCTCCGCGGTCAGCGTTCTGCCTCTTGACTCTGCTCCCGCTCCGGTTTCATGCGGAAGTTTACGGCAGGTCCAAAAGTTGTGACACGAGAAAAGCCTCGACCTTTCGATCGAGACTTTGTCTACAGTCTGAAGGAAGCAGCTCAAACAGCTGCTTCCTGTTTTTTATACTTCCCAAGCTAAACGGTATAGCAGGCTGTTCCTGCGATAACGCCCGTGGGTTTTGATAATGCCTTACTTGAGGATGATAGTATTATCGAACTCCTGTGGCTCATCTGCCATTGCCTTGAGGCTCTCAGCGAGATCAGACACTGTTGCTGCCTTACTGTCATCAGCCGAAGCTGCTTCTGCTGCTTCGATCGGGGCCTTGTCCATTACAAGTGTAGGAGACTTTGTTGCCGGCTCTTCTACAGGAGCTTCTACTTCAGGCTCAGCCTCGATCTCAAGATCTCTGATCAGATCGAACTCGTCATCATCGATCCTTTCGAGCTCTGTCTGGAGCATCTTGCGGAAGTTAGCTTTGAGTCTGCTAACCTTTGAGCTGAGAATGGAGTGCTCGTCTGTCAGCTTTCTTACGTTGACCTTAGCGTCGAGCAGCATGTTCTCTGCTTCGAGTTCAGCATCTCTCATGATCAGTTCAGCTCTTCTCTCGGCGCTTGCCGAAATGTCTGCCATCAGTTTCTTGGCTGTCTCGAGAGTCTCGACCATAGCGTTGTCGTCTTTCTGAGCCTCTTCGAGCTGCTTTTCGAGCTGTTTGATCTTGTGAGCCATCGATCTGTTGTCGTTGAGCACTTTCTCGTAATCCGCAACGATGATATCCAGGAACTCGTCTACTTCTCTGGAATTATAGCCCTTTTTGTCACGGCTGAATTCTTTCTTATCGATATCAATAGGCATTATCATAGTGTCTGCACCTCACCTTTCCTTGTTGGTTGTATGTCTTTGTGTCTCGTATCGTATTTATCTTTACCACGGGCTTTCGTTTTTTGGCTTGCCCGCTTCTGTTGCTCTGTCTACCATTGCCTTAATGTTAACATTGTGAGGGGCAAAAAGGTAGATGTTCTGATTAACTCTCTGGATGTTGCCGGAAAGCGCGTATGTCGCTCCGCTGAGGAAGTCGAACATCTTGCGAGCCAGATCTGTCTCGACCTTTTCGAGGTTGATGATCACCGGCTTGTTGTTTCTGAGATTGTCGACGAGCTTTCGGCATTCATCGAGATTCTTCGGCTCGATTACTACCATTTTGAACGCACCTGAATCATTTCTCGAGGCTCTGTCAACTGTATCCTTGCTGGCCGCAAATCTCTGAGGAGGCTCGAACGCGCTCATCGGCGGCGGATTGATGATACCCGTGCTGGCCGGTTTGCTCGTTGAAGGAGCAGGGGCTGAAGCACCTCTGAGCTCTCTTTTGTATTCGTCTATCTCTTCCTGAGAGATATCGTCCATATCTTCATAGTCTTCATCAACGATTCCGACCAGATCTTTCATTTTATCCATGAAACCCATATTGATTGCATCCTCCTCTATCTGTAGTTGCGCGGTCCGAATATCGAACTGCCTACTCTGACCATTGTTGATCCTTCTTCTATTGCCACCTCGAAGTCTCCCGACATTCCCATCGAGAGCTCTGTAGGATTGAAGCGTCCCGCCGGGAGATCCCAGTTCTTCATCTCATTGAAGAGTGCCGCCGCTTCTTTGAAATACGGTCTTGAGTCTTCGGGCTCTTCGGCGATAGGCGGTACGCACATCAGACCGCATATCCTCACATTGCCACACTCAGCCGTAATATCTTCGCAAAGCTGTTTGAGTTCGCCCGCCGGGATCCCGGACTTGGTCGCTTCCATAGCGGAGTTTATCTCGATCAGTACGTCCATCACGATACCGTGAGCCTCTGCCCGCTTGTCGATCTCGTGGGCTAGTTTGAGCGAATCCACCGAGTGTATCATGACGACTTTATCGATGATCTGCTTTACCTTATTAGTCTGAAGGTGGCCTATAAGATGCCATTTGACCGGCTTTACGTCTTCGTATTTTTCGAGCACTTCCTGAACGCGGTTCTCGCCGATGTCCGTCGCGCCCGCGTCTATTGCTTCATTGATCTCAGAAGCGGGATGTGTCTTTGTTACTGCTATCAGTTTTATATCCTCGGGGTCTCTGCCGCTTCTTTTTGCGGCTTCATCCGCCCGTCTTTTTACTTCTGTAAACCTTTCACGTACATTACTCATATCTTTACTGTTCAACTTCTTTCTCTTCTTTTGCCGCTCCCTCTGCGGTTTCCTGTCCGCCCTTTGCGGCTTTCTCCGCAGCGGCCTTTTCAGCGGCTTCTTCGGCAGCTTCCTTCTCGTAAGCGGCCTTAAGATTTGCCATATCCTCTTCGCTTGGCTCGGATACTATTTCATCATATGTACCGAGGGTCTCGACGTAATTACCGTCTGCGTCCACGTACATATCTGAATAAGCGACGCAATGTGTACCATTATCGGCCTTTATCGCAATCGGAGTAAAAATGTGTTCTCCGAGCTTATTCTTTACGAACACGCCTATCTGTCCGTTAGGATCCTCTACGATGCTGGAGTCTTCGAGCACTAGGCCCTCAGCGCGCCTTAGAGTTACTGTGGTATCGAGATTCCTTACTTTGAGGAATCCGTCGAAGAACGACTTGCACGACAGGGTGATCTTGGAGTACTTGCGCCCCGCTAGCACCTGACTCACGGTGACCTCAACGTCACTTCCGTTCGCATCTATGATGACAGTCTCACCCGGCACATATTTTTCGGCTTTTTTATTGCTTATATAAAAGACGAGATACCACTTGGCGTTCTTGACCACCTTGAATATAGGGTAACCCTCGCCACACGATTTCTTTGGGACTTCTATCGCTCTTCGCCCGGTGAATGCTTTGTAGTCTTTATAAGATATGCTGTCGAGAGAGTCCGTTGAGAGCTTCGCCTCGGCACCATCCACATAATAGCTGACATAACCGGCACCGACATTATAGCCTTGCTCTGTCTTCTTGACTGAGTCACCGAGTTCATTAAGTATATCGGTATATTTGCCGTGGCTTTGGCTTCCGCTATCAGGAGCGGCTTCCTCACTCTCGCCTTTGTTGACGATATCGGCAACGTTTGTGTCAGCACTTGGAGTCAATTCTACGACATGAGTGTTGGCCTTTACGAGTTTGTCGGCATCAGCAAGTCTGTTGATAGTGCTTGGCTGCGCGGCTACATACACCGTCTCATCTCTCACAATAAAAGCAGAGACCTCATCTTTGACGTCTATGCTGCCGTATTCCGCTATATATGTCTTCTCGAGCATTCCCCTGACTGAAGGGACCGCGTAGATCGCTATCAGACAGGTGGCGATAAGCCCAATGTATATCGCTATCGCTACGATCCATCTTTTCTTCATAAGTCTTCTTCGCATAGTATACAACAAAAAAGCTTCCGAATACAATATATATTTACTCGGAAGCGGTGCAATTACAACATTTTGTGTTATTCAGAGAGACTATGATTTGCCTCATACTACAGATACTTTTCCAGGATCTTCCTCTGCCTCTTTGTCAGCGGTGGATCACCGGCAACATATTTTTCAAAAAGATCAGGTCTACGCTCCTTTGTGAGCGCGAGCGACTGTTCCCATCGCCAGATATCTACCTCTCCATGGTCTCCGGAGAGGAGCACATCAGGGACCTGCTCTCCCTCATAATCTGCCGGTCTGGAATATTGCGGGTATTCAAGAAGCCCTGAGTAAATGGACTCATCAAATGCTGACTCTTCGCTTGAAAGGACTCCCGGGATAAAGCGTGACACCGCGTCTATGAGCACCATCGCCGGAAGTTCTCCCCCGGTGAGCACGTAGTCTCCTATGGAGACCTCACGGGTGCCGAGCATATCAAGGGCACGCTGATCTACGCCCTCGTAATGGCCGCAGAGAATGGTGAGCTCGGCGGCTTCGGAGAGCTCGGACACGAGCTCGGGCGAGAGCATCTCGCCCCGCGGCGACATGTAAATGACGTCGCCGCCGAAGCCGCTCCCCCTAAACGCGTCCATTATCGGCTGTGCCTGCATCACCATGCCGGGGCCTCCCCCATAAGGAGTGTCGTCGACTCTGTTGTGCTTGTCAGTCGTGAAGTCTCTGATATCCACGACATTCAGCTCGATTATTCCGTTGTCTATCGCCCTTCCCGTCATGCTCTCGCGAAGCGGTGAGAACATCTCGGGAAAGATAGTAAGTATGTTGATCTTCATCTGCGTCCCTATCTAGATGAAGCCCGGGATCAGTTCTACTTCTATGATCCCTTCTTCCTCATCTATCCCGCGCATAAACTCATCTACCGCGGGTATCAGCACGGTCTTTCCATCCGGCGTTTCGACTTCAAGTATGCTTTGTGCTGTGTTCTGTATCACATCGCGCAGCACCCCGATCTCGCGGCCCTCTGCTATATCAATAACGCGGCATCCGATGATATTCCTGACGTAATGCTCCCCTTCAGGAAGCGGCTCAAGAGCGTCCGCTTCGATATAAACTTGCAGCCCCCGAATTGCCTCCGCAGCATTCCTGTCATCGATACCTTCGAGCTTTACAACAGGCCTGTCCTTCTGATACCTGACTCGCTGCACCTCAGCTCTAAGCTCGCCGGAAGCTCCATCACTGTCAGAGTGCCCTTTACCCTTCTGATTCCCCGCATGCTTAAGAAGGAGGACTTTGCCCTCCTTCAGATTCGTCGAGTCATGCTGATAGAGCGTGATCCTGACTTCGCCCCTCAGCCCGTTTGGACTTCCGACTTTGCCTATTAAGACCTGCTCTTCGCTATTCGTCTTCTTCAACTATTTCTACCGAGACCCTGACGTTCTGCTTGATCGCAGCCGCCTTGACCACAGTCCTGATCGCCTTAGCGATCCTTCCGGACTTTCCGATGATCTTGCCGATATCCTCATCGGCAACTTTAAGCCTCACGACAATGTTCTTGCCATCGACTTCTTCACTTACCTGAACTTCATCGGGTCTGGTCACAAGCGCCTTAGCGATTACTTCTACCAGACTTCCCATGATGCGCCTCCTTATTCGATCGCGCCGGATTTCTTGAGAAGTGCGCGTACAGTATCTGTAGGCTGAGCTCCGTTAGCAAGCCACTTCTTAGCAGCCTCGTTGTCGATGATGATCTCGCTTGGGTCCTTCAGTGGATCATATGTACCGATCTCCTCGATGAACTTACCGTTTCTAGGTGTTCTCGAATCTGCTACTACTACTCTGTAGAAAGGCTTTTTGTGAGCTCCCATTCTCTTAAGTCTGATCTTTACCATTTTTTGATTTCCTCCGTTTATAAATAGTATGTTGTTAGTTATGCTGATATCCTTTTGCCCCGTCCGCTTTTTACGGGCGAGCTCAGAATGACATGCCTTAATTGTTATAATCCCAGATTCCTCATCATGCTTCTAGCCTTTTTGGAATCAGGATTCGCGATCACCTTAGTCATCTTTTTCATCTCTTCATATTTCTTGATGAGCTGATTGACGTCCTGAACAGTGTGGCCGCTTCCCGCCGCGATTCTCTTACGCCTTGACGCATTGAGCACATTAGGCTTGGCTCTCTCGAATGGTGTCATCGACAGAATGATGGCCTCCCATTTCTTGAGTTCTGCCCTGCTCTGCTCGAAATTGATCTCTCTCTTCTGAGCAGCGGAGATGCCCGGGATCATATCGATGAGCTTGCTGATACCTCCGAGTTTGTTGATCTGTCTCATCTGCCCGAGGAAGTCTTCAAGGTCGAATTTGTTTCGCCTTATCTTCTCCTCAAGCTTGCGTGATTCCTCTTCATCGAACGCGTTCTCAGCCTGCTCGATCAGCGACATCACATCGCCCATGCCGAGTATCCTCGAGGCTATCCTGTCAGGGTGGAACGGCTCAAGAGCGTTGTATTTCTCGCCCGTACCCATGAACTTGATAGGCTTGCCTGTGACGGACTTGACCGAGAGAGCAGCACCGCCTCTGGAGTCACCATCCATCTTTGTCATGATGATCCCGTCCACACCGAGGGCTTTGTTGAATCCGTCAGCGATGTTGACAGCGTCCTGACCTGTGAGAGCATCGACTACGAGCAGTATCTCATGTGGCTTGATCGAGCTCTTGAGATTTTTAAGCTCGTTCATAAGCTCTTCATCTATCTGGAGACGACCGGCCGTATCGACTATGAGCACATTGCAGCCCTTGCGCTGAGCATCTTGGATGGCCTCTTCGGCGATCTGTACGGCGTTGCGCGAATCTCTGTTGACATAGACCGGGGTATTGACCGCTTTACCTACGATCTCGAGCTGATCTATAGCAGCAGGCCTGTAGATATCGCAGGCGGCGAGCATCGGGTGCTTGCCTGTCTGCTTGAGCCATGCCGCGAGCTTGCCCGCGGTCGTTGTCTTACCAGTACCCTGGAGACCTACGAGCATGATCACTGTGAATCCGCTTGGTGAGAATGTCAGTTTGCTGGCCGAGCCGCCCATCATGTCGACGAGCTCATCCTTGACGATCTTGATGACCATCTGATCAGGCGTCAGACTGTCGAGCACTCCCGCGCCGAGCGATTTTTCTTTGACTACAGCAACGAAGTCCTTAACGACCTTGAAGTTGACGTCTGCCTCGAGAAGAGCCATCTTGACGACGCGCATAGCGTCTTCAAAGTCCTTCTCGGATACAACTCCCTGTCCCCTGAGGTCTTTGAACGCTCCTTGTAATTTTTCGGATAATCCTTCAAATGCCATTTATGCTCTACTCCGTGATCTCTGTTATAAGCGCCTTGAGTTTTTCCGCTTCTTTTTCGCTGAGCTTAGAATCCCCGATAATCCCGAAGGCTACCGCAGCCCGCTCCTGATTTTTCTCATAAGCGGCTATAAGACCTAATTTGTCTTCATATTCCTCAAGTGACTTTTCTGCTTTCTTGAGTGTGTAATGCACCGCCTGCCTGCTCTGTCCGAGTTCTTCGGCTATCTCTGAGAGGGAAAGATTGTCTTCGTGATACAAGGCCATGACTTGTTTCCTTGCGTCACTCAGCAAGTTTCCGTAAAAGTCATATAGCATGCTCGCATATTCTACTCTGTCGATATCCTCTCTCATTTTCATCTCCGAAAAAAACAGCGGTGCACGGCATTATGCCGCTCGCACCGCTATATATTAGCATTACACTAATGGCTTGTCAAACATTTTATTTGACAGATTTTAAATGCGCATCAGAGTCGTTCACTTTCCCTTTATTAGAACGAGATGATGTCCTCTGTCAGCTCGTCAACTGTGACATTCACGTTATGATAACGCTCTCTCTTCTCTGTGATCTTGCCGAAGTTGATGGCTTCCTGTGGGCAGTAGTTGACGCAGCCGCAGCAGGAGATGCACTTGTCGCCGAAGATAACGGCCTTGCCCTGGTAACGGATGTTGCCGGTCGGACAAAGCTTAGCGCACTGTCCGCACATCACACAGTTGTCATTTGCTTTGAGCGTCGAGCCGAGAGAAATAGCCATGCCTGTCCATGGAGTGTGCTCAATTTTATTTACAACAGCCTTGGATGGTTTTCTCTTTGTCTTGATCTCAGCCTTGATCTCATTCGCGATCTTCTCAGCGAAATGCTCACTTCTTGCCTGAGCGGCCTCTGCGCCCATCGGAGGCATCATCAAAGTATGTGGGAATAACCAAATAGCTGTGCACTGATGAGTGACTTTCTTCCAGTAGTCGAGTGGGATCAGTTCGTTGAGCTTGTAAAGGCCCTCTCCGGCATAAGCCGCGCACTGCTGTATGGCGAATGTATATGAATCAGGATTAACCTTGATGTCGTGAAGATATCTTTCAACATGACCAGGAAGTCCGCCGCCATAGCATGGGAATATGAAACCAACTCTCTTGGCCTCTCTTACATCAGTAACAGCAGGATACTTACGCATCATGATGATGTCTGTATCACCGAGACTCTTGGCTATGTTCTTTGCCATGTCGAGGCAGTTGCCTGTACCGGAATAACAGAAAATAACATTCTCTTTCATTTTTATCACCTCTTACGATCGCGTTCTTGCAAATCTATTATCTACAATACTGTGCAAAATCTACATTATGCTAAAGAAATTGTATCATTCGGCTTCTTCGACTTCCGGCTCTTCTTCAGGCTCTTCTTCGATAAGCTCAGCAATTACCTCTATCTCGCAAAGCACTCCCATCGGAAGTTCTTTCACCGCTACGCAGCTCCTTGCAGGCTTGCCTGTGAAATACCCCTCATAGACCGCGTTGAAATCCGCAAAGTCACCCATATAGGCAAGGAAGCATGTTGTCTTGACCACTTTGGTGATGTCTGAGCCCGCCTCGGCAAGAAGCGCTCTTATGTTTCTGCAGACCTGATGCGCCTGCTCCTGGATGCTGCCACCCTTTACATGGCCTGTCAGCGGATCGATAGCGATCTGTCCGGATGCAAATACAAATCCGTTGCTCACGATAGCCTGTGAATATGGCCCAACAGCACCAGGTGCCTTATCTGAACTGATTATCTTCATAATAATCCTCCTTCATATCACGTTTTATTTGTTCAATTCCTATGTCCTTGACAGCCTTAAGTATACACCATTTCTTACAGATCTTCTATTACAGTGTTAACCCACTTGCCTGAGCGGTATCGGTGAAGCAGTATCGCCGCCTTAACCACGCTCTCAGTACGTGTCAGCAATACAGCAAGATGGATAGGAAGATGGAGAATCAGGGCGGCAAAGAATGCAAGCGGTACAGCGACAAACCATACGGTGCTGCACTCCGCGAACATAGCGAAACGCGTATCTCCGCCGGCTCTAAGAACCCCTGTGATCATAAGGCCTCCGAACACATCGAGGAACATAGTCGCCCCAAATACTATAAGTATATGGAAAGTATCTGCCTTGCCCTGTTCGCTAAGCTTGAATATCCCGGATAACGGCGACGCGGCTGCGATCGTGATCATGCCAATCACGAGTCCCACTGCGATGCCTACTTTAACGATGTGTTTCGAAAGCTTCCACGCGTATTCCGTATTACCTTCACCGAGTTTCTCTCCTATTAATATAAGGGCCGCGTCGCCAATGCTGAATGACGCGAAACTGAATATATTGAATATGGAATTGGCTGCCTGGTATGCCGCATAAGCCGTAGTGCCTATGCGGTTATATGCCGCCACATACATCGTCTGCCCGAGCGACCACAGAAATTCGTTTATCGTTGTCGGCGTGGCATTCTTTATCACCCGCCTTACGAGTTCTCTGTCCCAACCGAAATAACTCCTGACGCTGCCGCGGAACTCATTAGAACTCCTGAACGCAAAGTAGAGATTGAGCAGCAATTCCAAAGTCCTCGCGCATATCGTTCCGACAGCGGCCCCGGCCACGCCGAGCCTCGGCATGCCGAGTTTGCCGAATATAAATATGTAGTTAAGTATGGTGTTGCTGCTGAATACCACACTGCTGACGATCAGAGGGATCTTTACCTGCTGCGTAGACCTGAACGCCATCTCCATAGGCGAGGATATAGCGAGCATCAAAAATGATGGACTGCATATCCAAACATATCTGGCAGCCAAAGCCCTGACTTCAGTATCTGCCGTGTATATCGAGAGTATCGGGAAAGTAAGAATAACCGCCGCGAAAAGCATCACAATGCCCAGCCCCGCCAGGATCGTGATCGCGAGGCCCACCACCTTGCGGATATTAGCCATATCCCGCGTACCGTAGAACTGCGCAGCAAAAGTAGCCGTGCCGCTCACCATCCCGAACAGTACGAGATAATGTATCATAAACAGCTGCCCGCCTACCCCGACCGCGGCGAGCTCTGTCTCGCCGAGAAAGCCCACCATAAGATTATCGACCATAGTAAGGGTGGCCGACACTATACCTTGCAGCGCGATAGGCGCGGCGATCTTCGCCAGTTTTCTGTTGAGAGCTCCTGTGCTTATTTCCATGTCAGTTAGTATACCATCAAAGAGGACTTTTTTGAAAAAGTGTACATTTTTAAACAGTTTTCTCAAAATATGAACTTTTTTCTTAAAGCGTAATTACATTTCCAAGCATAAACAAAAAAATACTTGTCTACAAACCCAAAATCCGGGGTTTAGGCAAGCATTTTCCATTATTTTCAGAATGCGGCATTGGCTTCCGGAGAATTAAAGTTCATATTTGGGATTTTTTCCTTCAATATGAACAATAATCCAAAAAACTCATCTTCAGCGACTGTCTGCGACCCGCCCGACTCACTACTCACCATGACCGCAGCGATACTCCCCTGTCTCAGGGTCGAACATCTTCGACGGGCATGAGTCCGCATACGGGCATCCGATGCACTTGGTGCCCTTTTTCTTTTCCTTATATATGTATCTGATCGCCAGACCCACGATCACTATGATCGCGATTATTGCTATCAATGTTGCCGAGTTCATAATTATTTTGTCGCTCCTTCGACAAATCAGATGTCATACGACTCATCCGATATGTTTTTTATTTTTGTCCTTATTTGCCTTATCTACTTCTACTGTCTTTGCTCTATTTCGAAAACAGAAACAACTAGGATTTTATGCGCTGTATGATATGAGGTCCGCGCAGAAGGATATTATTATTATACCCTCTGCACGGACCCAAATGGAGATGTTATGTTATGTTGCTTTATTCAACTATGCAGTTGCGCCTTCCTTCGAAGCACTTGCGTGGAGTTCATACTGTTCGTCGAAGTGAGCTCTAACTTTCTTAGCGATCAGCACTAAAGCCGCTACCATGCAGAGTACTGCGATAAGTCCAGGTACGAAGCCTGCTGCGAAGTGGCCCTCTGTAAAGAGTGTGCCGAACTGGTTGACCAGGAATGCGATAGTATATCCTGTTCCGAGCTGAAGCCCGATAGCTCCCCAGAGCCAGCCTTTGCTCTTCATCTCTGAATTCATAGCTCCGATAGCCGCGAAGCATGGAGGTGTGTAGAGATTGAAGAAGAGGTACGCGAGAGCTGTTACCGAAGTAAGACCCATAGTCATGGCAACTGTGTTAGCTCCGCCCGTCATTGCAAGCTCTTCTGTATCGATGAATGCTGTCAGTCCATAAACTACAGCCAGTGTACCAACTACGTTCTCCTTAGCGATGAAGCCTGTGATAGCCGCCGCCGCGAGCTGCCATACTCCGAATCCGAGAGGGATAAGAAGCACTGCGAATGGGCTTGCGATCGAAGCGAGGATCGATGTGCTTTCAGCGCCTTCCTCGACCGGTTGGAAGTGCCAATCGAAGCTCTGCATTACCTGTACGACTGTGTTGCATACGAGGATGATAGTTGCAGCCTTTACGATGTATGCTTTTGCACGCTCCATCATCATCTTGAATGCGAACTTAAGGCTAGGTGCCTTCCACTTTGGAAGCTCCATGATGAAGAAGGACTTTCTGTATTTGTATCCGGTGATCCCCTTGATGAGCAGCGCTCCGAGGAAGATAAGGACGAGACCGAGGAAGTAGCTCAGCAGGCTCACCCAGCTTGCGCCCGCGAAGAATGCGCCGGCAAAGAGTGCGATCACAGGGATCTTAGCTCCGCATGGGATGAATGTCGTGAGCATCGTTGTTGCTCTTCTCTCTCTTTCGTCACGGATAGTTCTGCATGCCATGATGGCCGGGATTCCGCAGCCTGTTCCGATTACTACAGGGATAACTGACTTACCCGAGAGGCCGACTCTCTTGAAGATAGGGTCCATTACAGCACTTACACGCGCCATGTAGCCGCAGTCCTCGAGGAGAGCGATCAGGAAGTACATTACCATTACGAGTGGCAGGAAGCCGACTACGGCTCCTACGCCGCCGACGATACCGTCAGCAAGGAGTGCCGACAGGATAGCCGGTGAATTTTCGAGCTGTGCTGCTACCCAGCCCTGGAATGTTTCGATCCAGCCAACAAGTGTGTCAGCGAGGAAAGGACCGAATGTAGACTGTGAAATATCAAATACGAGGAACATTACAACAGCAAAGATTGGAATACCGAGCCACTTATTTGTGAGAACTGCATCGATCTTATCCTGTGCATTGTGCTGGTTTGTCTGAACCTTACGCTTTTCAACCGAAGAAACGATCTTGTTTGTGAAGTCGAAACGCTTCTTGTCAGCCGCTACAACAGCGTCCTTGGAGTGAAG
>JAZQBC010000024.1:0-32632 GCA_045545495.1 Anaerovoracaceae bacterium
ATGCCGACGCCTCCATCTTCCAAGATTTTTACTCCCCTACTCCCTCAGACCAATTTCGCGTATTATTTCCGAGATTATTTATTCCCGCTTTATTGCCTCTAGCACGATTGCATCTTCTGTGAGATGGCTGCACGTTTTCAGGTATGAAAGCGTACTCGGGATGAGTAGAGACGTCTATCTTATGGTCCGGCTCGTAGCTGTCATCCGTACTGGACGGTCTCACGTTATAGTTTATCGGCTGTCCACAATGAACGCATCTGGCATTACGAGCTTTGTCTCTCTCAAAACATTCGAGCCTCAGCCTCCTCCATGCCGGAGTCCATCGCGGATCTCTCATTCCTGTATCCAGCGTCTGCACAGCGGACCCCCTCCCTAAACCTCATAAGGACTTGGATCCGGAAAGCTCTGCCGGATGTACCGTCCTATTCTTCCGAGACGGAACGATGCGTCCGTAGTGCTCACCCACTCATCATCGATTATCCTGTCGAAGCCTGCGACCTTACAGTCATGATGATTCACCCCGCCGATGTTATGCATGTTTCCATAGAGCGACCTGAACATCGGACAATCGGGAAATTTATCCAGAGTCTCCAGCATCTTTTCCCTGTCGATCAGCATCGGACAGTGGATCGCATAGTTCAGCGTTCCATATCCGGAAGCTTCAAGTATGTCCTTGCATTCCCGAAGGTTGATGGTGTACTCACTCTTTTCATCACCATGCCTTTGCTCGATGTGTTGGATGTGATATTCAAGCGTGTCGTTATACAAAGGCTCTTTCGCACTCCATGGCTGCATGATAAAAAAATCATCATTGAACAGCCAAAAGCTTTCAGTGATGCAATCGTCGCTGCAGATCTTCCGCAGCATATTCCGGACGTTCTCCCACTTCGTAAGAGCATCCTGCTTTATGTGCAGCCTCACGTCCGGTTCAAGCTTCTTCGGCTGCCCGCCTACGAACCATATCTTTTTATGCGGAAAGTTCTTTACTACACTGCGGAGGCTATACTTGAGCTCCGCCGGCTCTATGCCTTCTTTCAGGAAGTATACTACGTCGTACTTTTCCATGTTTCCTCCTAGCAAAATGGAAAGAGCATTGCTCTATCCGGCGATACTCTTTCCGCTTCACTAATTGAATGTTTGAAAAAAAGGAAATTGATGAAAGAATGAAACCCAAGAAGTCGCACCAGCTCCTCGCCGCTTCCTCTCCACCTAGACTATACTACCGTCTTTGCTGTAAATGACTGTACAATTCGTCAGCATCTCGACCTCTTTCATCGCCTTCCTGTGATGCTTCATCATCCACTCCTCGCTATAAAACTTTCCGGCTTTACGCATCTCGCGTTCCACCATCCTCCACGACAGCATCTTGACGTACCTGAGCTGGATGAGCAGCCTCTCATCCGGATCCGACAGCTCCTCTATCACGCCGCATATCTCTCCGAGCAGCTCCAGCATAGCGGCCTTCTTCCGGTCCAGCTCGTCTAGCATGTCGACCTTGCGCGCTACCAGCTTGCCTATCTGATCAGGATCATGCGACGACTGCACTTTCTCGCTGGTCGGATCTACCGTCACGCTGCCAAGGAGATCGTCGATCGATGAGATCTCACTCTCTATGCGCTTGAGTTCAGCATTGGCTTCACGATATTGCCATAGATATTCTTTCCCTGTCATTGCCCCTCCTGCTCAATTCTCATCAATTAATACAGTTCCCGTTTGAGCGTAAACAATATGTCGTTTCATAAAATGTCTACGGACAAGGATTTGCACCTTGCATGCGGTCTTTTTCTTCACAGTTTGAGTTTATGCTCTCCAGCTGATGCTACTTTTTCGGCACGTAGTCTCGACCCTCGCATGACCGCCAACCGTTGACTGTCGCAATCCCTGTGAATTTGTATTTGCGTCTACTATTGCGTTTTGGGCTTTCGCCGATTCCGCTTTACCACGGCTAGTGGCACTAGTCGAGTCTATTCCGCCACCGTAGAACCTTTTAAAACCTTGCAAAACCTTTCAATTAATTGCCTTGCCCCCACCAACAAGGCTCGTCATTCATGGAATTGTACTCAGTGCTATCCATGCTATGGCTTGGCACGTCTGCCTATTCCCTCTGCAATTAGCACGGGTGCCGCTTGCAGTTCACCCTGTTATTTTTACTCCGCCGGATGCACCTTATAAAATACTCCCCGCATACCAAAAGATATCAAACAGATCATCCTGCTCGTTCCATTCCTCCACTATGAATCTCTCCTTCGATGCCCTTACTCCTCTCGGCCATCGCTTATATCTCCTCGGCTCGCCTAACGCTGCCATCGTATACTCAAGGCACATGAGTCCTGTAACAGGATGCTCGTATCTTCTTACGGAATCTTTGACGATGCAGTATCCCTTGATAGGCTCCGGCTCGTCCTCGAGCTCCTGCACGTTCGACTGCGTCCTCACCGTGACAGGCTTCGTCAGATTCCTCGTGCAGCCATAACGCTGCGCATCGAGACCTTTGACCATCCTGAATGTCTTCGCAGTCTCTTTGATCAGATAGTCGGCGAGCTTGCTATACTCCCCCGTATCATCAAGCACGCTCTCCTTGACGTATCCTCTTTCTCCCCAGGCATCTTTCACCAGCTCGGCATCGACCGTATTCATCACGATATGATGATGCGGCCTGTGGTTCTCGTACTCAGTAACATAGACAGCCTTGAGCTTCGGTATCCTTCTCTTCATCCTTCTGATAAAATTCTGCAGCTCTCTCTTCGCTCTCTCCGGATCCGGAAGCTCTTTGTATGTCAGAGTGAATAGTGCGCTTCCCTTTCCGAAGTTCGCGTTGATAAGCTCCGCAAGATATTTCCTCGCCATCCTGTCATTGTTCTTCCTAACCCTGTCGGCTGTGATCATGTGCCGCCTGGTCCTCCCGTGAACATGGCTCCCGGCATGAGGATGTATATACACGTCTATCGTTCTTCCCGCTACTGTTATGTCTTTGTCTATCTTCATTTTTATATATACGGTCGTAAGTTTAATACTCTTATCAAGTTTCATGGGCGCACCGAAGCGCGCCCCTTGAAACCTGTTCTTTGTTACCATCGGAGGCGATGGCTCTATATCGTAGTCCCGGAAGTGGACTCGATACCTATGTAAGTTTGATATCCTCTTATGTACTCACTCATCCTGATCAGCCCCCTTATCAAAATCGAGCTTTACTTTTTGGTTAAAGTCTATCCCCGAATGACACGACTCGAAGCTCGCGTGTATTAATACCTGAGTGTCTGCTCTGATATACGCGACGTCTCTCTCGTTCCCATATACATCCTGTGCCCTAAATACGAGCCTTGTAGGGAAGGATGAGTCTAACGGAAAAACCCTGTCTTTTTCATCAATCATGTTCAGCCTCCCTGTTCTTCATACATGCACCGCTCTTCTACGTATGATCCACGTCCTACGTCCACGAGCAGGCTGCCGTCGAGGATGTACCACGAGCGGCCGTGTATTTTGTCCATTATCGTGTCTTTGTCTTTGACCAGCGTGTGAGGCCCGCTGATCAGCACGAGGCGGCCCCAGACGTCATAGACCGGCTGCTCTGCTGAGTTGAATTTGTAGACGGTGCCCGCTCTCCTCTTCATGCTTTGCCTTCTTCGAGCTGCTTATTCATACTCTTGCTCCTGTACACCTATATCACTTTCCAGACAACTACATCCTCGTCATCTATCCAGCGTTCCTTTTTGCTAAGGTTCGGCTCAGGTCTTCTCCACCTATCAGCTACTGGCGCCTTACTGTGGAACCTGGAATTGAAACTATATAGCTCAGCTGCATATTTTCTTTTATCCTTAGTAATGATCAGGCACATCGTCTGATATGGTGCATGCGCGCCGCTGCCATTCATGTGCCAGTCGTCGCATTCCATAAAAGAGTCTCTGAGTCTGCGCGCGATCTCTTTGACCTGGCTCTCTACGCTCTCGCCGAGATCCTGCAAAGTCCTCTCAGCAAAGCGTACTCGCTCACGCAGCGTATCGCATTCTTTATTCGTCACCGCTGCTCTCCTTCTTCATCCGCTCGAGCTCACGTCTGTATTCCTCGTCGCTCTGTTTCCCTGATACGGCGATCACGCTCAGTATGATCATGAACGTTATGCCGAACACGGCTCCCACTACAAAGCATCCTGCGTATATCATTTGAATCGCTGTCTCCTTCCTCTGTGACTGTGTAGATATTCTGCGATCTTGGTATGCCGGTCCTGTAAATATGCGTCTATATTATGCTCGGCGTTGACGTGCGCTCTATAGACTTCGTTCTCCTTAACGAATGCAGCATATCTCTCGCACTTTCCATGGCATGCCTCACTCCTATCCGGACAGTCAAGACATGGAGACTCCGGCTTTTTTGTTATCTTGTCCATCGTAAGGTTCGAACTTGATCTCGCCTCTTCTTTTTTTCTCCTGGTACTTTCCATACTTCATCCCCAGTAAGCTCGCTATCGCGTTCTCAAAATCCTGCTGAGGAAGTCCGATCGGGCGCTCCTTGATGTACTCGAAGGCTTTGATCATGTTGTCCACTTCCCTGTGGACGATCTTGTTGTCGATCAGCCTGTAATATGTAGGCTTCGTCTCGTGCTCCGGAACCGGGAATTCGAGTATGCCCCACATATTCTTTATCCTGAATCTGTCGCCTTCGTCGCCCTGCCACATCTCATATGTGGTATCCGGCACGACATCACTCTTGTAGATCATCATTTTCCTTTTCTCCTTTTAGAAACCTTATAGATAATTTTAGTAAAGTCATTTGTGCTTCGAGATCCTCCGCTGTACGCTTACGCTCGAGCTCGGACCCGTAATAGTAGCCGTAGTATGTATCGTCTCCACAGATGGGATATCCTCGGCTCCGGAGCGACAGGATCGTATCATTCACCGTGCCGGTCGTTGCCTGTAGCTTGTCGGCGATCTGTGAAGCAAAGATCGGATGTTCCGATAGGCATTCAAGCACCTCATTCTCAAGCTGTATGAGGTCTTTACCCGTCATCCCTCTTATCATCCGCTCTCCTATTCCAGGCCGTTACCGCATCCGCCCAATACTTGAACCAGCCGGTCCCCGCCTTGCACGACTTGCAGCGGATCTGGTAGCGCCCTCTCTTGTCAATTATTCCCTCTACTATGTGCCACCCACAAAACGGACACGGCTTTGCTTCTATTTTTTTCATAACGATATTATTTAAAAGGTCCTGCAGGGGCTTATGGGAATGAGATATTCAAAAGGGGTAATCGACATCCTATCCCGCAGGACCTCTATGGGGCTTATTTATCCAGGCTGCTCACATACTTCTCAGCCATCGCCGCCACCTGGATAGCTTCTTCAATTACTTCCAGAGCTTCCTTCTCGAGTCCTCCGGCCAGGCGGATACTTTCATCCTTCCTATTGTTCCTTATAGCATCCCACATCGCATCGTAGTATGTGTCTACTCCCTGCAGTGCTTCCTTTACCTCTTCGATCTCTTCTCTGATAACGGACTCGCCTTCGTGAGCGGATCCGAACATCGGATACTTCTTGTTAGCCTCTTCATATTCTTTTTCTACTGCGTCACATATAAGCTGTCTTACCGTTCCCATTGTTCTACCTCTCTTCCTATTCGCATATCACTATCAGCATGCTTGATATAAACCACAGTGCACCGCAAACCGCACATGCTGCCAGAATGTATGGCAGCGCCTCGAGCTGTGATTTGATATAGTCCCAATCCCATTTCATTGTTGTATCCCCCTTTACATCAATGTCTCGCGTTCATCCTTGCCCTGGTTTCGTTTTACGAGATCAACTAAGGCCGCTACCACCGCGACGATATAGTCGATTCGCCCTTGCGTGCACTCGGTAAAGTGGCGGCCTTCTATCGCGCATATCACCACAGCATCATCACGTTTTTTGATCCCCTCGTTATGTTCATTAAAGTATCGTGCCAAGGCCCTGAGCTCTTCCATCTTTTCCTCATACTCGCTCATTGTCATACCTCATATCGGACAGGATCCTCTCCGCGACTTCCGGGATGAAGTATCTTTTTCCTCCCAGACGAGGAAGCCCTTCCACATACTTTCTTGCATGGTCCGGCTTCTTGATCCCGATAAACTGACATAACTCAGTCATCGTTATGAAGCCGTCAGCCGATGCTGTTTTCTGCATCGCCCTGATGCATTCCTGTTTAGTCATTGCCAAATCCCTCTTCAAATCCCTTTTTTGTTTAAATGTCCCCCCCGAGCTGGAGGACTTTATTTCGTTTGAATGTGAAACTTCCATCCTTATGCTCGCTCATTACGCATCGCGAGTCAGCTATATCCAGCGTGACTTTGCTTATAATGCCGGAAGCCAGCATCGTGGCTATTTGATGCAGCGCTTCAAGCTGTTCATCTGACATCTTTACAAATCCAGTCTCCGGCAAAACAAGCTCGCACGTCTCATTTATCAGCTCCGCCAGGTCTTGCTTCCGTCTATATTCCTCGGATCCAGAACAGTTGCAGTTAAGCGTTGCTATCTCGTCAGCCTCTTCCTGGTGAGCCGCCATGATCTCTTGCTTCTGTCCGCAGAATCTACACTCGCCCTCGTGCATCTTCATCTCATTCATATCTTCAACCATCATTCTTCCTCCGATGTTCCCGTAGGATCCGTTCTATCAAATATCTTCCAGGTCTCATATAGCGCCCAGGCTAATGGATCTTTTATGTACTCAAGCGTCTTTGCTATCTCATACTCCTTCTCGAGCACTTCCTGCGCCTTCTTAAGCTTCGTTTTCATTTACCTTCACCTCTCGACGCTTCGCTATTACGGCTTTGCGTTGTTCAACTATGTGCATGTGCTGAAGCTGCTTACTAAGCTCACGCTTGTGCTCACGTTCGAGCCTCCTGCGCTCTTTGCGCCCTGGATTCTTTTTCATTTGTTTTCTCTCCTTCATTCCCTTATGTTTTCTTTATTACTTATGTCAATAAGTAATAAAGATTGATATGCGTAGTATATCAATGCGCATCTGATCAGGCGCTCTGCTCGAACAGGTACTGTAGATCCATATCCGGGAAGTAGCTGTCTCTGATCATCACAATTTCCGGCCATGTGAAAGGTCTTATTCCCTGCAGCTTATTACGGACACTTTTCTCAGTTTTGTTTATGCATTTAGCTATGTCCTTAACCGTCACTTTGTTTCTGGCCATTTCCGCTTCTAAATTGTGGAACATTCGCTCTCTCCTAACTATACTTAGTGTTTCGTCCCTTATTCGGAACTTCTATTGTCATATTACTACCGTATTCGGAACTCGTCAAGAACTTTTTTTACCTTTTTTGGAATTATTGTGTTTGATTTTATCCCGAAGATGGAATAGCATTGAGACAGGAGGCTACAGATATGGATACTTTCAACCTTAGATCAATAATGAAAATGCGCGGAGTCGGGAATCGCGAACTATCAGATTTATCCGGAATCCCGCTTGGCACTCTCAACAAAATAATTTATGGCGATACAAAAAGCCCTACTTTGGACAACATGTCGGCTATAGCAAAGGCACTGAATTGTACTCTTGACGATTTTGTGGATTCGGACTATGTAAAGAAACAAATTTTGCCTACTATGGAGCAAGATCTCTTAAGCCTCTTCAGCCAGCTAAACTCCGAAGGCCAGCAAAAGGTCTTCGAATATGCCAGAGATCTTGTATCTTCAAGACAATATATAAAAAATAATCAGAATGGGCTGGTGGATCCAAACGCATCGGTAGTAAATAAATAAACTCATTTATTTAGTAGTTAACTAATTACGTTTATGAAGAAGTATAAATACAGAAAGAGATTCACATATAAGGGCAAGAGCTATTCGGTGTATGCCGATACCTTAATTGAGCTCGGCAAAAAATACTCCGAGAAGCTTCGGGATCTCCAGGAGAACCTCGTCACCGTAGACAGCAATATGCTGATCATAGACTGGGCTTTAAGATGCATCGACACATATAAGACAAAACAAAAAGAAGAGACGCATAAGAAGTACGTGTCTCGAGTGAAATGCTGCATTCTAAAATATATAGGAGATAAGACAGTCGGAGATATCACGCCGATGGAGCTGCAGCAGGTCCTGAACATGCAGACCGGGAAGAGCAAGACTCAGATCAATGAAGTCTACCAGGCGCTCCGTTTTATCTTCCGGCACGCCGTTGAGAACCGTCTCAGATCTGACGATCCTACCATGTACCTTGTCAAGCCCTCCGGAACTCATCACGGAAGAAGAGCACTGACCTCTTCAGAGAGATCCGCAGCGATCGAAGTGGCCAAGACCGACCGAAGATACTATCTCTATCTTCTTATGCTGCTATGCGGATGCAGGCCGTCCGAAGCGGCCGAATGCCAGGGAAGGGATATATCCCGCGAACAGGATTGTTATATGCTGCATATCCGCGGGACCAAGACCGAGAAGTCAGACAGGTACGTCCCTATACCGGATGATTTTGCACAGCTCATAATCAAGACGCCTGCCTTCGAGTACATCGCCATGACACGCGCTGGGAAGAAGATAACCAACTTCGACAGGCTCTGGCATTCTTTCAAGCGGCAGCTTAACCTATACATGGGATGCAAGACTTACAGAAATCAGCTCGTCCCTCCATACCCTGTGGCTCCGGATCTCGTTCCATATTGCTTCCGGCACGAATACTGCTCAGATCTTGCCAGACGAGGAGTCGATATCAGGACGGCTCAGAAGCTCATGGGCCATTCGACTATACAATTAACAGCCAATATCTACACTCATGTGGAGAAGGATGACCTTTATGAAGTGGCCAGGATCCTTAACAGCAAGGCTACCCAAGTGGCTACCCTTGCCGATAATCGTTGAAATATCAATAAACAGTAGGAACTTCCTAAACCGTGCGTCGGGTGTTCGAATCGCCTCTGGTGCACCAAACCCGCAAAGCCTTGCAATCACTCACTTTCCGAGCACTTGCAGGGCCTTTTTATTGCTCTTTTTAAGGCCGTTTTCGGTGCAAAAATACCCCATTTTTACCCCTTTTTACCCCTTTCAAGTGGCTACCCAGGTGGCTACCCTTATGCCGCATAAATAAAATAAGGCCCTCAGAGGTACGTCCCTCTGAGAGCCTTACAAGAATGAAAGGTATAAAAAGATGATTGCTATCCTAAAAAACGAATGGCTTCATAGTTCTTTCCTATCCTGCCGGATACGAGTTCAGTTCTTATGGACTTCTTTGTCCAACCTTCACCCGCAGCATGCGTGACGCGTAATATCACGCCGTTTCCTGTAAACAGTTTCACATGCGTTCCGCTGCATAGAACGGTCCCTGGCGGAAGTTTCGAGTATTTGAGATTCTTTCCCATTCTCTCAAAGCGTTTCTTCCCTCCCGGTTTCCATGTCGGCCACCATTGCGCTCTTGTACTGCCGCCGACGCACTTCCCGGCAAGGTTCGCTCCGTGAACGAACGCCGCTACCACGAAAGAGTTGCAGCAATAGGTCTTTTCCCAGTCGCTGCCTTTCTTCGCTTTCTTCGGGCCGGTCCGAGTCGTGCCGCAGAAGTAGCAGCCTACCTGATGAGCTCGATCTCTGCCGTTATTCCACACGCCCGATGCCGCTCCGTACATGAACGAATTGTCTTTAGCCACTTTCCGCGCCCATAAACACGCAGCAAGAGCTCCGCAACCTTTCCAGCACGCATATAGCACGACCGTCTCTCCGGCTTTCGCTATGTCCTTTATCTCCTGTTTATCTTTGTATTTGACTTTGCCGAGCTGGAAGTGATCCATATTGACATATTTGCTCTTGCCTACGCTCCACCCGACAAATTCGAAATCGGTACGCTTGAACAGGTTCTTCGGCAGCTTGATCTTCTCACCGACTTTGCAAGTCACGGTCTCCATCGTTCCGGATCCGCCGTTCTTCGCGAACTTGATCTTATATGTCTGTTTCTCAGCCGCCTTCACGACCTTTTTAGGTTCAGCCGGCGGAAGCGCGCTCCAGATCTGTGGGATAAGTCCTTTCATCTGAGTCTCATAGCAATACCATCCGGTATGTCTTCTCCCGCCACTGTCTTTCACGTAGAAATAGTGCTTACCATTCGACACTTTATAGTCCAGGAAAGCCACAAAGTGCCCACTTGTAGTCCATGTGACGCCGCCTTTCGTTCCTTTCCTGAACAGGATGATTCCCATCTTCTGTTTCCTATTCTTCAGCGTATCGAAGATCCCAGTCATCGTAGAATGATTTATGACTTTGAAGCCATAATGCTCAAGCGATGTCTTGATGCCAGACCATAATGTTCCCTGACCCGCAACGGCAAACCGCTTCATATACGGCTGCACATCTTTCGGAGTGTATTTTTTATACTTTCCCGTCTCGATCAGAAGATGCGTGACTGACACGCATCCACAGCCGCTCGTGCTCAGTGTCCACGGCCTTACAGGATACGGAAGACCGGCCCATCTGCGATCGAGCTGACTGAATACCGTCTTATTCATCTACATCCTCCTCGTCCAGATCATCAAAGAATCTCTCGCCTACATATCCAGCCTTCGCTTCTTCTTTCCTCTGACGCATTGCTTCGGTCGCTTCATGGTTCTCTTGCGATGTAGGCATATTGTAGTACCACGCGAGAACGCCCAGCACCGTCACTATCACGGCTATTATCGCGTCCTCGCTGAGTATGCCTGAGCGGATCGCCTTGATCAGATTGATAATCGCCATTATAGCAGCCGCTACAGTGATGGCGAATTCCTTTCTGTGTTGAATAAGATATTTCATTTCACATCACCTCTTATTCATCATGAGTTTTTGCCCGAGTTCGTTTCTATGTTTGACCGCCTTATTGTATGCTTCTCTCGCTCTCTTAAGCTCACCATTCTTCTTGCCATCAGTTACAGCAATCGACGTCGCATACGACAGCTCCATTGTGGCATTATTTACTTCCCGGTTGACCTGTTCTATTTCCTCGCGAACAGCCTCTTCCTTCATTCTGTGGCGTTCGATAGCCCAAACAATAAGCCCCGTCAAGATCGGCGTAAGGAAAGCTACCGCTAAATTCTCCATGTCATTCCTGCCTTTCCATAACCCGGAGCTCTATCTCCTCGGCGATCCTACGTAATAAGTCAATCAGATCCGGAAGATCGAGCCCCGCTATCATCTCATCGAGTTCAAGACTATCCCTCATAAGGTTCGCCTGTGATCTCTTCATATTCTTCAGCTGTGATCCAGCTTTTGATGACCGCATTCCTTACAGCCTTCTTCTTCCAGAAGCCAGCTTCATAATAGCCCTTTACGGTCTCATACTTCTCGCTATGCTCATTCATCTTCTTCCTCCTCCGGGTCTTCCATGTTTCCCATCATGATGTTGTACTCTACTGCAGCTTTTGTCTGCGCAGCCATTGCATTAGCAGCTTCCCTCTCGGTCTGCTCCGCAATGTTCACACGTTCTACTCTTACCATGTCTTACTCCTTCCAAAGATCGCGATAGTAACGGTCCATTCTCTCGATCAGCTTGAACGTATTCCCTTTTTCAGCATTAGCCTTCCAGCTGTTATAGCACTCGTCGACTTTCGACTTTGTGATCTTCCCGAGCTTCGCCAGCTTCACCATTCTCCGGAGCTTTCTTCGCTCGTGTTTGATATTGCCACTGTTAAGTGACATTATCACTTTACCGGTCTCCGTCACTTTGTACTCGAACCCTAAAAACAGGAATCCCCGCTCAAGAGACGAGATATGCGTTTTCTTTTCATTCAGCCTGAATCCGATCTTCCGGAGTTCTGCCTCTATATCCTTAAGCACGCCTGTAAGAGCAGCTTCATCATTCATTATGATCAGAATATCATCCATGTACCTGATGTAATATCTGGCATGGAGTCTTTCCTTACAGTAATGGTCCAGATCATCCAGGAGCGATATGCCTGCGATCTGTACCATCTGCGATCCCGGATCGTATCCGACATCTCCGACGTACTGCGTGTCCAGCACGTCGCACACTCTCTCATAAGTATCATCATCGAGATAGCGTCTGAACTTTGCCTTCACAGCATCATGCCGCATATTCGGATAGTATCCCTTGATGTCTATCTGCAGGATATATCCCGAGGCTCCATAATGCGTGTAGTAGTTCCACAGATGCTTCTTCAGCCTCGCTCTCGCGAAGTCGATGCCCTTGCCTTTCTGACAGGCGCAGTTATCGATGATAAAGGCTTTCGTTACGGCGGGATACAAAACATTATCATTTATGCTTCTTTGATATATCCTGTCCCGGATCGCTATGCTCAGACTATCGCGCTTCTTCGGATATAAAATTTTGATCGGCCTCGGCTTGCCGTTCTTCCATGTACCATTTTTGAGCTTCTTCTCCATTCGGTACACTTCTTCTACAGCGTTAAGATCGAAGTGCTTTACCGACGGCTTCCATAACACGCAGCGTTTGCACTTCATTCCCGATTCCCATAAAGCGTCATATTCTATTATATTTTCCATAACATGATAGCAGACCAGGCTCGTAAGTCCTCCGCATTGCTACAGTATTGTTCCGCCTTACGGCGAGGGCTTCGGTTCCTTGTGTCTGTAATCGGGAGCTCCTCCGCTATGCGAAGGCTCTGTGCTCCACCATCTGCACAATCGGAGCGAACCTATTCGAGTTGCTCGCGTTGTTGTTGTTGACGTTGCCCGAAGAGTTGACATTCCACGTATTATTCGCGTTGCCACGGTTCGCCGAGCGCAACCGCACGTTCTGCATAACCTACACCCTATATTGTTTCGCATTCGCCTCGTGCCATTTGCGAAGCATCGCCTTGGTATCGATAACGAGCTGCGTCCAATATCTAACCTTCTTTCCTTTCAGATGGAACAGCCTCCTTGCGATATTGATCAGAGCGATGAGCTCGTTACATTCCGATATCGCAAGGAACTGGAGTTTTTCTCTCTGCGGCCATCTGCCATCGCCGCTTTCTCTTACATATACGTTGTTAGCCTCCCAGGCGTGTATGTATATGTTTTTGGCGCAGCGGATAATGTCATTCGTCAGAGCATCCTGGTATTCCACCGTGAAGATATTCTTGTTCTTGCAGATCTGGATCGTATGGATCGCCAGATCCATAGCTTTCTCGCAAGCCTCAAGCTGTCTATTCTGCGGAGTATCCGGCACATTTCTTTCTCCAGCGTTAACTGCCATAATTATTTCCTTCTTCCCCGCATCCAGTGGGTGCGGGGATACTAAGATACATCGATTCTACAGGACCACAAGCGGAGCGAACCTAATCGAGCTGCTCGCGTAGTTGATGTTGACGTGGCCCGAAGAGTTGACAAGCCACGTACTATTCGCGCCGCCACGGTTCGCCGAGCGCAACCGCACGTACTGCGCACTTGCGTGATTCTCCACAGCATATGTAATGATCTGCGGATATGTCTGTCCCTGAGCCATTACCGTGGTCCTTCCGCTCTTTCTCTTCCAGTATTCATGGAACTCACCCTCTCCGGCTTTCTGCGGATTTATATACATCTGCTCAAGCGAAGGTAGGAACACTCTGTCATATGTTATATCCGGAGTGTTGCCGCCGGTATCGTCCTGTACCGTGTTCGGATACGTCACTACCTTGACAGCCTTAAGAGCATTCACAAAGCTCTCGTCCCATCCGGACAGGAACCCATGCTTTGTCGTGAGCTCAGTCGGAGCGATGTCCCATTCATCCTGGGCTGTCCACCAGGCACCTACTCCCGCAGCGGAATTAAGATATTGTCTCAGAGCGGATGTCTTCCACCTGTTCCAGCCGTAAGCCATTTCCTGCAAGCTGTTTATATCACCATTCCTTACGGCATATTTCATCGTTCCCAGGCTCGTTCCGGAAGCCGTAAATGTAGGCGTTATGGTCTCGAGTACAGTCTTGCCATCTGCCGAGTGTGTATATATTCTCCAGTTCGCTTTCGCCTGATCAGGAGCTCCATAACATCCGGAGACCCTGCCGCCTGCCGGCACCGCGATCGTCGTAGTGAAGCATACAATGTCTCCCGCCTGCACATTCGTGCCCCATGCGGACTCAATCGTGAAATAGTATGTTCCCGCAGCAAGTCCCGAAGGACATCTAAGGAACGCCCTCTGATGCGAGAACTGTACTCCGAACGGATGCGCAAAGTGTGCCTGAAGGAACGGTCTGTTTTCGAGCGTTTCTCCATCTTCCAGCTCTACGCTGCCGATATGGTTGAGCTGAAGCGGATATGAATACTTCTGGCTGTTCGCTTTGTCCTGCCATTCATCCGTGAACTGTGTCCCGATGTCGTAAGCGTCTCCGAACAGGCCACTGCTCGCAAGCTGCTCAAGCCCGGTCCAATCGCTCATGAGAGCTTCAAGGGACTGCGCAGCCATTACTTCGAGCAGCGCATTCTGTTTGTCCATCTTGGCTGTAAATGAGCTGTCTCTAATCAAATCAACTGTAACTGACATCTCTTATTCCTCCTCATTAAATACCGCATAAACCGCACCCGTATTAGGATCCACAGAAAATGCAACATTCCCTGCTACAGAAAATGTATTACCCGCTATCTGAGCCGATGTCGCTGCGTCTTCAGCTGACTCAGATGCTGCTTCCGCCGAAGCCGCTGCCGCCGTTTCGGACTCATGTGCATTCCCGGCCGCCTGCTGCGTCGCTTCCCTCTCATTCACGATCAGCTGGTATACTTCTCTTACCGCTTGAATAAGATCCTCATACGGATCCGGAACGTCGCCTCCTGCTTCACCGATGCTCCTGCCGGTTACAGTCACATAGATCGCTGTCTTCTTGATAACGTCGTCTTTCACAAAGAGCAGCTGAGCTGCGCCTTCTCCTTTCACTCCGGTATCAGCAGCATCGAACGTCCATGTCGCCGTACTTCTTCCATCAGATGTGACTATCGGAAGCTCTTTGAAATACGGCGCCGCATCAGATAGTCTCTGATGATAAATGTACGCTGTGCCGGTCCCGTATTCCTCCACCCATGGAGTCACATCAAACACGGCAGCTTCAGCGGCATTTTCGCCCTGGACGCCGAGTTCTATTATCCCCGGCTTTTTCTGCACGTCGATGTCTATAGTAAACAAAGCCTTTCTCCTTTCCTATAGATAAAAATAACCGATATCAAAAAGCCCCTCTTCAGGAGGAGCTTCTATCACTTTGTTTTTTCTTTATGCTTGTTTTCCTTTTCCTGCAGCTCTTTCAGCGAGGCCTCTATAGTTTTTGCTTCCGCAAGCGCATTCGCCAGCTCCACTCTCGCATTGAACATATGAACTACATCGGAATCTTTCACGGAGATCTCCTTTAGCTCATTGTCGATGTACTTAAGCTTCTCTTCCATCACATTATTCTCCCTTCTATCGTTTCTATACGTTCAGCCAGACCATCGATAGCCTGCTTCTGCCTCTGGATCAGTGCGAGCATCGGAGGAACGACATATCTGACATTCCAGTCTTCCGGCTCGCCCTTGCTGTCGAGATCCGCCGCGATCGGATACACCTCTGCGACCTCTTCAGCGATAAAGCCCGGGATGAATGTCTCATACCTCATGTCTTCTTCACCAAGACGATTCTTCCTGTATTTGAATTGTCTTATTGGAAGATCGTACAGCTTTTCCGGAGCGAGATCCTCTTCTTTGATGTCCGTGATCTCTTTCTTGATCTTCCTGGAGGAAGCTGTGGTCCTGTAAAGAAATCCATTCTCTGTGATGTGTACGTTTATCGATGTACTGACAGGATTATCGTATCCATATACCGTGCCGACTTTGCCGAACGCCTTGAAGTCTTTCGAGTATGACATCATCGATGTGGTAATCGATAAAGTATTGTCAGTCGTAACCGTATTCCCCGATACCGCACCATTCAGCCCCAGCACGAACTGCGTCGGCGTCATTGACATGTTCGCCATCTTTCCGTTCTTCTTGCGCGTGCTCACGGAAAACGCTCCGCCATCCGAGCTTCCTTTATTCACCATCATGACTCCGAAGTCCTGATTCGGGATATTCGAAGTCGTTCCGAACCACCCTGCTTCTTCAGACTGAGTCAGAGTAGTTACTACCATGAATTTATTCGTGTATGTGCTGTCGTTATCAAGACACAGGACGCCGCCTGACAGGCCCGCATTTGTTACCTGACGGCCTGTGAGATGAAACGTGTCGCCGCAAAGTCCTATGCTCGAGGTGCCGCTTCCTTCTCCTATCGACGCGTCTGTAGCTCCGTATGTGGCCACTTTCGTACCACCGACATATATGCCAACCTCCCCGGATTTGATGTTCAAGAAGTTCGTGAGATCTCCGGTATCATGTACACATATACCGCTCTGGCCGCTTATCGTTGTGAGAAAATCGTCCGCTACTTTGCTCGCATCGTCCAGCGCGGCCTGCAGGCCGTCGGTCTTACTTATCGAGAGAGATCCCGCTTCGATCCTGGCTGCGGCGAGGAAGCCCGATGTGATATTGCCCGCATCAAGGTTAGACACCGTGACTACGCTTGCGTCGATCGTGCCGGTAGTTATGTGTCCGCCATCGATAACAGTAGTAGTGTCATCCTTGACCGGTGTTGTGCACGACACAGTACCATCTACCATCTTGTTTTGTCTGGCCACAAAGAGCACCGGATAGCTGCTGTTATATGTCGGGCGCTTCGTCGTCCATGTATTCTGAACATCATCAGCCCTGCTGACCCATGTAGTGTTCTTGCTTACCGAAGCCGTTCCGGACACTTTGCTTATATATATCAGCTGTCCGTCGCCCGAAGCTGCAGCCGTGCTCGCCTTGCCATCCAGCGCGGTCTGCAGGCCGCTGGTCTTGCTTATCGAGAGAGATCCCGTTTCGATCCTGGCTGCGGCGAGGAATCCCGATGTGATATTGCCCGCATCAAGGTTAGACACCGTGATCAGGCTTGCATCGATCGTGCCGGCTGTGATTTTATCCGCCGATATACTATCCAGCGCATCATCGCCCAGCGTCACGGCCACCCACTGCGTTCCGTTCCACCGATGCATTTTGTTATCGTCGTCAGTATCGAACCATACATCGCCAACAGCATACTTGCCGCCCGTCGGCGCAGTAGTCTGATGGTATGTCCTGTTTTTCCCGTTTGCCGTTACGATAACAGCCTCTATCTCTTCTCCCTGATGGTCTGTTACGACTATAAGACGTTCTACACCTTCCGCTGCGGTCTCAGCTCTTTTCCCGGCATCGCTCGCGATCTTTCTTATTGCCTGCGCTGTTTTACGGCCCACAGGACGATCTGTATAATTCCCGTAAACCCAGGCACGCCCTCCGCCGATTCCAACTTCTACTTCGTCACCTACATTTACGTTGCCTGCGATATCGACAGGAGTCTCCGGAACACCTCCCGGTATCGACACCCACGCCTTATCGTCTTCAATTCTCTCTACTTTCGCAGTAGTGTTATATGGAGTCGTACCGCCGGAAGATGCGCGCATCTCTCGTATAAATTCTCTTATCAGAGCCCTCATGCCCATACGCTCACCTCTTCAGATACGCTCGCTTTTGTATCAAAATCCATATCCTGAGACTCTATATAAAACGTACCCGTAAGACCATATTCCGGATAGTGGATCCGAATGAGATCCGAAGGCATAGCATCAGGATCAAATCTTCTATCATAATCCAGAGAGCCAGCCCGTTTCTGTTCTTCCTTGAGCCGTCTCAAGGCATACTGCTCAAGAGACTCTCCATCGTTTAGAGAGCAGTCGCTCTCCACCTCCCATACTTCACGTCCTCTATTTACTATCGACAGGGCACTTTCCGTCGAGCTGTCCATCGCCACAGCTGCCGAATCACCCGATATCGCTCTGAACGCATTCGGCGTCTGAAACCATGTATCGCTCGGTTTAACCGGAGCTTCTATCATGCTGCCTCCAAATGTCGCAGAGATCCGCTGCGGCATAGGCCCTACTTCTATGAGCCCCGAGCCATTTATCCTGAGCCTCCACCCTATCGCCTGCAGAATCTTGTCTGTCATAGTCAGACGATTCTCATTATCTTCCGCTATTATGTAATCAGCGAGAACAGGAGAGCCTTCATGGATCAGGACAGGCGCCGGTGTTACCGAGAGCAGATTCTTGATAAGCTCTCCTCCTGGCATCCCAGCAGGAGCATACCACCCCCGCTCGAGCGGAATGCCCTCGACAGGCTTGAGCACGGAATAACACTCCAGATCTACCTCCGTCCTGCACGTTCCAATGCTCTCGCTCGGAGCGTTCGCTATCCCCGTGAAGAGATCCACGCGAGCAGCATCGCCGCCCTGCTCAGCTTCCAGCCATACTCTTACGTACTTCTCGCACTTTCGTTCAAAATCACTTACAGTAATGTCAGCCGTTTGACGAAGGCCTTCATTGGTCCTCGACGTACTTCCCGACAGCATCTTTACCGCTCCCTGATCGCGCCATGTCACGGGATTAACTAGATTCATATGGTATGTAGCTATAAATCCTTTGTCCCAGTTCATTATCTCCAGTCCTCCAGAGGCACGCCGTCATAATCTTGAGCGCCGTGTCTTTGTACGTTGAATGTAAATTTCGCAATCTTGTGCGCCGTATCCGACGCAAGGTCCCTCTGTACGTCGACATTCGCCCAGTAAGATGATCCGTCTTTCGTTCTGATATGCATCGGTCCCGAATAGTCGCATAGTCTGCTCAGTTCCTGAATAAGCTCGATGTCATCTGTAACTACCGACGTACCGATATTAGTTTTTCTCTTCACGGATTTCCCGTAATTACCTTCTATACTGCCATCGAGATATACCGTTTCTTCGTAATCCTTCTCGAATTTATCTGATAGGTCGATGTCATACTCTATTTCCACGCGTATGCCGTTAAAATCGATTATGTTGACCGGAATGTCGAGCTGATCATTATCCTCGTCGTAAAAGTCCTTCCAGGCCATCCTTTTATCTTCTGTGATATAATCACCTGCTGCCGTTTTGAATACCAGCCTGTGTCCGCCCAGCTCACCTATCGCGGGATATGGATCCACATACGTCTTTCCAAACTCCGCATCCGGGTATATGAGCTCCGGATATCCATTCGATAGACGGTATATATCTACCCTGTCCGTTGAAAGCGCCCCTGCAGGAGCCTTCGGCGTTATCAAAGCTGCATAATTCGCATTATCCACCTGGACGGTTCCTTCAGGAATAAGCGCCTGATGCGCCCAGTCTACTACGAACAGGATCTCGTCCGACACAGATCTTCCGAGATTGTCTCTGACAGTCGCTACTATTCTATAATCAGCTCCGTCATCGAGCGATCCCGTCACATCATCCGCGCTTATCTCTACTGTCCCGGACCCTTCAATCACTTCAGACGCTACAGTCTCATCTTTGAATCCGTCAAAGTTCTTTTCGTCAGGACGCATTACTCTGTAATCGGACACTCTTTCTATAGCGACCTCCGTCGTGCACTCCTCGTCCGCGCCTTCTACCGTTACGCTAAGCGGAAGATCCTTAAGAGCCTTCACGGTAATGCTTTCGTCCTCGATCAGCAATGTCTCGTCTATCAGACTCGTGGAAGCTATGCTGCATGACAGCGCCGGCGCCACCTTTACCGCAACCAAGTTACTCCATTTATCGGAGAACTTCCCTGCCGATGACATTACTCTTACAGCGAGATAATGCGTGCTCCCGGCAGCCCAGCCGACCTCCGCTGCTTTCAGCTCCACGTTCTGGGCACCCGCAACATGCGCGATCACATCATCATAATGCCATGCTCCAGATTCGTATACAGCATCCGCGATCTCCGCATAGAGCTGCGACGTACCGTCATCTGCTGAATACGCCCAGTAGGCGTTCACGGATCCGTCCGGCGTTATCGCTCCGGATGCCAGAACGAGCACTGGGACGCTCGGCACCTCTGCGAGGTCTATAGAAATGATGTCGCTCCACGCTCCGAACGTATACTCGTCTCCATTCTTTATAAACAGACGGACCCTGACATACCACGTTCTTCCGGTATCAAGTCCAGATATGTACCACTTCGATGCTTTTAGATACGGAATTTCATATGAATCCGGTTCATCATTCGATTCCCAAGCGTCGTCATGATCGGACCAGGAGATCTCGGCGCCATTTGCCGCATTCCAAGGCCAGTCCCAACCTACCGCGATAGTTCCTCTTTTGTCCGTTGCTTCCACCGTTACGCTCGATGGCGCTTTCGGTACAGCTCCGCCATCCCACAGCTCGTTCGCGCTACGCATCTGGTAGCTGCCTTCATAGCTGTCAGCTCCATCAGGTCTCGTTACCGCCGAATATGTTCCGACTACAGCCACTACACCAAACGATATGGCATCCTCTTCATCCCAGTCCGGTCCCTGAACAGTCGTACTGCTCTGACCATGCGCTATGATCCCAATGATAAAGCTTCTGCTTCCATCGCGATACAGGACTGCAAGCTTTGAATCCGGAACCGAGCTGTTATTGGTCGCTGTGATCGTAGCTCTATGTGTTACGTTGTCCGTCACCACGGACAGAGCTGAAGGATCCGAAAGAGTCCCTACCTTCGCAAGTTTAGGAGCTCCATATGTTATATTGTCATCATGCTTTGTGTTTACACGGACGAACAAGCATTCATCCGCATCCAGAACATTGTCTATGGTAAATGCCGCAGCGTCCTTCCCTGAAGTATCTCCTGAAATATCCGCATCCGTCCAAGTAGCTCCTCCCGGGCATGTCATTCCCGCCGCAGGCACCGTTATGCAATACTGAGCCGTTGTTCTGTCTATAGGCTTCGAAGCGTCCGCCGGCGCCTCCCAGTCCACTACTACATCCATGCCATTAGCATCATTGTTCTTCGCAGACGGAGCGGCATCGATGACGGCCTGTTCAGTCTTTGCATACACATGCTTCGCGTAGCTATATGCCGAGGCTCCTTTCGGTCCTCGCGCGCAGATCCTGAACCATCTGGTATATGATCCCGTCGCAAGAGTCGCACTGTCTTCTGTAATAGGCTTGCTCCCTGACGCCGTTCCTGTACCAGTAAGATATGACGAAGCGTTTTTATCAAAATTGATCTTCGCACCATCTGTTTCCGTGCAATCTTTTACCAGGATGGCATCCCATTTCACGTCAACAAAATAAGCATTCGCGGAGTCCGATGTGTTCGTCGACCACGTAAACAAGCTCTTATTGCTGAGATCGCCATCCAGTTCAGCCGTAAGCGTAGGCCGGCTCGGTACTTGTATATCGAATTCTTTTGATGCCCAGTCCGACCAGCTCGGATTTATTGTTTTCTTGCCTTTCTTATATCTCTTGCGATTGCCACGGACTCTCATGCATACCTTCGCAAGTTTCGGCTTTCCGGAGTTCGGATAATAGTCCGCAAGCGTTATCGCTATTTTATTAGAACTCTTACTTCCTCCGAGCTTCTCTGCCGAAGACGGTTTCCATTTGTCAGATTTAGATGCGCGGTCCAGTTTATACTGGAACTGCTGTCCCTGACCATAGTCGCTGTCGCCTTTCTTCCACTCCAGGATGAATTTGTTTTTGTCACGTGTTATCTTGAGCCCTGTAGGCTTTTCCGTTTCCGACATTACGCTATCTCCATCTCTGACTTGACTATATCAACGAATTGTCTCGTCGCATCTTCTATATTCGATATGCCGCTGATATTAACATCGCCGAAGGTTATAACAGTCGACTTAGAGCCACCGCTCACAGCGTTCTTGATGTCACTCATCAGCGCCCGCTTCCCGTACAGCACTTCGTCATTGTGCTCTCCGGCGCCAAAGATAGTCGCGCCTCTAAATATACGCGGCTGCTCTTCAGCTTCTTTGTACCATTTCACGCTAAGCGACGGTATCTTGCCCTTGATGAGCTGGCCCACCGTCCAGCCCGCAGGCGATATACTGAAGTGCGGCAGCGGAATATTCGGATGTGGCACCGAGAAGCTAAAGAACCCCTTGATCCTGCTCACGATGCCCTTTATCACATTCTGAGCCGTTTGTACTGGATGAGTTATCGCATCCTTCACAGCATTGAACGTGGATCTCACTCCTCCGATCACCGTCTTTATAGTGCCAATCGTTGTCTTAATTACGCTGATCTGTGTTTTGATGACGCCCGATATAACAGGCCAAGACGTCTTTACGACCGCGACGATCGTCTTTACGTTATTGCCTATAACCGTCTTTATGAAATTCCACACAGGAACGACCACCGCTCTGATAATCGCCATAGTATTAGAAATGATCGTCTTGATGTCCGGCCATACATCAGCTACCAGACTCCTGACTGCTGGCATGGCGCTGTTAAAAACGCCCTGGACATAACCAATAGCTGTCGTAACTGTATTCTGAACTTCTACCAGGGCAGGCTCGATATATGTTCTCGCAGCATCGACTACAGGAGCGACATACTGGTTATACCATTCACCGACAGTCGCCATTGCGCTTCCAACAGCGTCGCGTCCGGTCTGCACCGCCGGAATGATCACATTAGTCAGCGCATCTGAGATCGCAGTCGCGATAGGAGCGAACATCTCAGCTCCAGCGAGCTTGACGTTCTGCATCGCGAGATCCATCTTCTCGGATGCTGAAAGCGTATCTTCATATACCTGATCAAGCGCGCCTTCACTTCCGCCTGTAATGGCAGCGTACATGTCCTCAAACGAAAGCTGGCCCTTTTCCGCAGCATCATACATCGTGATGCCGGCACGAGCTCCAAAGAGATCGACAGCGTCCGCTGACGTTACCGTTCCTTCTTCGACGCCTTTCACGAACTCCGCAAAGCCCTCCTTTGCGTCGATGCCCTCTTTCGCCCATTCGGAGACGCCTTTTTTCATACCCGCGAGGATCGCGGACGTATTCGCTCCGGATCTCTCAAAATTCGCGAGCATCGCTATGGCATCGTCAGTAGACAATCCCATTTGCTTAAAGCTCGCCGCGTTCGTATTGACATCGTTCGCCAGCTTGCTTACGTCTATGCCTGCCTGCTGACCCGCTACAGTCAGCTTATCCAGCGTGGATGCGTATTCGTCGGAAGATATCCCGGCATTGTTCATCATCCGGGTAACTTCCTGGACCGCCTGCTTTGCATCCACTCCGTTGACTTTGGCATACTTCATCGTTTCCTCTGAAGCAGCCTGCAGCGCATCGCCTTCCAGGCCAAGCCTTGTGTTGACCTCACCGACAGCTGCGCCTATATCTCCAAAATCGCCCACTACATTAGAGGCGACATCTTTATATACTCCTTCAAGCTCTTTCGCAGCGGCTCCTGTCGCTCCGGTAGCCTTGATGACGTTGAACGTGCCCTCCTGGACCTGTTCGAACGCGTCAAAGCCTATCTTGCCCACACCAACGAGCGCAGCGCCTACCGCAGCCGGCACGGCGAACTTTGCAAGTATTCCTCCAAGCTTACCGTTAAATAGCTTGCCCGCTGTCTCTCCGGCTTTGCTTACACCGTCATTCAGTGGATTGACAACCGAATCTATGACTTTGTCTGATGTTCCATCTGACTTCGGTATGATCGTCACATATGCTCTTGCGACTTCTGTGCCACTTCCCGACATTCGTTTTACCTCTTCTTATCCCACCAGTCCCAGAACTCCGAGACCGGTATTGCATCAGTACCTATCGTCTGATGCTTCTTCGGACGCGGATACTCTTTCGCTTTATGTCCCTTCTTCGTATTCGCCTGAACAAATACGTCGAAGATGTCCGCAAGTATCGCATTCGTCTTTAACGTCGTGCACCATGCGCCGAATTCATCTTTTGGATCCAGTTCCCTGTTCAGAGCTGATTCCGGCCCAAGGTTACTAATAAACGACAAGAGGGCGACCATGCCGGCCGCCCCCATATCCATGTACTCACTTAGAGTCCGCCCTGTCCGCGTCATGAGATCAAACTCAAGCGCGCGATCGTGCTCGCCTATTATACGGACAAGGCCTAAGATTCCCCCACTTCTGCACCCTGATCACTGGACGCTTTGCCCCAAGCCTTGAGGATGTCGCTAAGCGTTATTGAATCAAGCTCGTCCACGACATCTCCCATGTACTTGCGCAGCATTTCCACCTGTATGTCGAATTCTTCGCTTTCGTCATTCGAATGCAGCTGCATCTTTCTCAAGATGCTGTATGGCAGCGATGCAGCCAGTGGTATCTTATATACTTTTTTGTCGCCCTGGAGCTGGAAGCTGAAAAGCTCCGGCGCGTCTTTCCCGAATTTCCTCATCTTTCACATTCCCTTCTCATTTTTAAGATTCGCTGTCTACAGGAATAACCTGTCCGTCATCCGTCAGGATGTATGCGTTGTTATCATTCTCATCCGGATAAGTCGCAAGCGTTACGCCCCAGCCTACCGCATTCGAAGAATTGAATGTTACTTCGCCAAGCTCCGTGATCTGTCCTTTAGGAACCGCGATCACCATTCTTGCGTCACCGTCTTTCATAAGGAACAGCCATGTCCTCGGATCAGGAAGACGTGCACCCAGAGCAGTCTTTGTCTGATTGCCGTGAGTAGTCGTCGCGGCTTCGGCTGTGACATTCTCTTCTCCAAACGTGAGCTTCATCTGATTCTCATTCGTCGAGATCATTGACCATCCTAATGTTCCATCAAACGATGATAAGAGCTTCCTGACAGTAGCCCCGCTCCAGTCTTTGATATCCGTAGTATTCATCGTAGGCGTCAGAGTAAGTCCATCCTCTGAGACATACTCATTGCCTGTGAAAGCGGAATTATATGTGATTCCGTCCTTTGTGATATCTGAAAGATCGGGAATAGCCGTTCCAAGAGGCGCGCTCAGGATCGCTCCTGTAGTTCCCTGCTCAGGTAGCCCTACTCTTACATCTTTTACTTCAGGCATTGTTCTCACTCCTTGTTCTCGTTGTTATCCGCGCCTTAAAAGTGACGCGTCCTATTGTTGGATGTCTCGGATCCGGATTGTTATATGGAAGAGTCTCTATCTCAGATGCATAGCAGGGAGCTCCGACCTGTGTACCTGTAAGAGATCTTACAAAAGCACACAGATTCGACGCAGCCGTCATGGCATCCGCTTCATTTTTCGCATAGACATCGAAGTCTACACTATTCTCTTCTATGACCAGATCTGTCGTGTAGCCGCCGGTCCTTACCACGTGTATATGTGGATAACTAGTCCCCAGCGTAGCCGGAAGCGCATGTGCCGAAGCGCTGTACCCTTCCTCCGCCAGAATATCATATAGAGCTGTCTCTATGTCATTAGCTACCCTCATCTATGCACCGCCTTTGTAAGGACCTTCTCTTCAGCCTCTTCATACGCGCCCTCGATATTGTCCGCGCCCACAAAACCCGCAGCCGTGAACCTGTTATTCTGCGCACGATCATAGCGGAAGTTGTCACCGGCATTCGCCCTGATCTTTTCTCCCGCCTCGTCTACGACAGCCTGCATCCCTGCAGACTTGAAGATCTCGGCCCATCCGTCTCCATTATGTTCAATTACTACTTTTGCGCCCATTATCCATTAAACCTCACAAGTGTGCATCTCGTAGATGATACCCGACCCGTAGGCGATTTACTATGGAATACCTCGCCTTCGATGTCGTATGTATCGCCATTCCATACGATACGGTCTCCCGCTATTATATCCGCATCATACGGTCCTCTCAGTGTTCTCCGAACAGTCTTCTGCTCCGTCCGTTCCGCAAACTCCTGCGATGTAGCCTGCGCTGTGATCAGAATGCTATGCTCGTTATGGCTTTGAGCATTATCCCAGTCACGCAGCTCCATCCCGTTCTTCTTTATAAACGGAGCTCTGAGCACCTCTACTGTTTCATCACAAAAACTAAGCGGCATGGCTTCCCACCACCTTGTAAGGCTCGAGGGCGCTTCTCTGCTGCGAAGTCAGCGACGCTGCTATACTCGATGCCGAAGAACTGTAACTTATGCTCACACCGTCCGAGCTTTCCGACGTCACTCCGGATGCTACCGAAAGAACTCCGGCAGCAATGGCGCAGATCGTCTCTTCGAGATCAGGAACAGCTTCAGAATCAAAGCCCGCCATATAGCTTACTTCGATGCTCCTCCACTTCTCCGCCCATTTGCCTGGTTTTGACCTCTTCAGGAGACCATCTTCACGCCACTCATACTCTGTATCAGCTTCGAGCTCCTCACCGTTTTCCTGCACCGACTTTATGTCACTCACATATGCCGCAGGAAGGCGCGTAAGAACGCCTCCGCCTTCAGGACGGGCCATACACTCGAGTGACGGACAGATATGCCAGCCACAGTAGTTGCGAACAGCCTGAGAGGCGGCCTTGAGAGCCGCCCCTACTCGCTGATTGCCTGCAAAAGCATTGTTCGTACGCGCGTTGAAAGTCTCGACCGAGATTATCGGTCTGAGCTCCTCGCTTACTTCATAGCCCCAAGCAGTTCTCATTTGTTCTCCGGCTTTTTGCGGGATTTGTTCTTCGCAGTCTGCTTCTTCACTTTTGGCTCCGGCTTTTTCTTTTCATGCACAGGAACTGCGCCTGGATACTGCTTCAGATCTTCGTCCGCGATCTGAATAGTCATGCCGTGCCATTTGTAGATCTTCATCATCACGCCCTCCATTTCGGACTAAGACTCGCTTCCTGTGCTCAGGATCACGAAGGCTTCCGGTCTTCTCACTGCGAGCGCAAGTCTTTCCTCGATAAGGATGCATACGAGATTCTTGATGAAGTCATCTTCGTTCTCATACGCGAAGTTCACAGACATTCCGCCCTTCCTGAGGATCTCGGCGCCAAGCTTGAACGCTCCGACGAGAGCTGTGCCGGCAGGAACTGCAGGAGAAACTACCGTTCTGAGTCCCCAGATAGATGGCTGCTCTACTACGCCGCCCTGGCCATACTGTCCGTAGAAGTATCCGCCGCCGTAGTACTGCTGATTGCCGTCCTTTGCCAGTCTGAGAGTCTGATAGTCGACTGGATTGATGACTACAGCGTCAGCCGACAGCTTCGTCTGCTGTTTTACATCCATAGCAGCCTCGAAGATCTTGTCAGCGTCAAGCCCAGTCTTTGTCTGGACTCCGCTCGTTCCCATCAGTGATCCTACGAGATAGCCTTCTACCTTGAGTGCATGCTCATACATGCCTCTCTGGTTGATAGCCTGAGCCAGCCATGGAGTATCCTCGACGAGCTCTTTTGTTTCCTTCATGTAGGAAGCGATCTTGTCAAGAGCTACTGTAACAGGAGTTGGATCTCCGAAGCTCATCATTGGCTTCTTCGTTCCTTCAGTTACTTCATCAGGTCCACCCTCCACAGTGCTGGACTCACGGTAGAACTGTACCGCAGCCTGGCTTATCGGAGCTGAGCTGAACAGATCTGCGATAAGAAGCTCTCTTCTGTATCCTTCGATAACTTCTTTCTCGTACTCGATAGTAGCACCAGCGACATCTGATGGTTTATCCATTACTGCAGCCGCTTTGCGCTCGATGGTTACGTTCGCGCCTCTCTCCTTGAGATCTGCGCCTGATGCTTTGAGCTCACGAGCTACATACTCTCCAAGAGTTTTAGCTTCCGGCTCATTCTCGTTCTTGGATGCAGGAGCTGTCTCCGGCTTGCCAAGTCCCTTCAGGAGCTCATCAGCTTTCGCTGCAGCATCCATCTTTGCCTGGATGTCTTTTACATTATTGATGGCATTAGAGAGATCTTCAGCTGTCTTCTCGCCGCTCTCCACACCTTTCTTCACTTCTGCGAGATTATCTTTCGCAGCCTTTAGCATTTCTTTCAGTGTCATTTTCTCTTACTCCTTTGATACAATATCATCAGCTTCTTTGAGCAGCTTATCCTTTTGCTCCTTGTCGTTGTCCGTATCCAGATCCTTCGACTTGGCATCCGTATCTTCCTGCTCGTCTGTATCATCAAGCTCTCCCAGGCACTCCTGAGCGAGCTGGATAATCTGTCTCAGTTTTTCCTCGTCCTTCGCGCTGTTCCTCTTGCCGGATTTAACACTTACCACCGATGTGTCCTGGTTAGCCGGATACAGCACAAGGCTGACTTCGAATATGTCGAGTTTCCTCAGCTCGTTCGCCTCGCGGCCATCCTCCAGTGTGACAGTGCCTTGGTCCAGTACATTGTATGAGAATGAGAATTTGCACAGCCTCCCATCGATCGCAAGTTTTCTCGCCTGCTGCGCTTCTTCCGTATCATCGAAGTCAGCCTCAAACAGGAGACCATGATCATCTTCTTTAAGGTCTGTGACCTTCCCGATGAAGTTTCTCAGCTCCATCTCGTTATGGTTATATAGCAGCGGAATGACCTTCCCCTCTTTTTTCATCTTCTCGATGCATTCAGCAAAAGCCCCCTGCTTCACTACATCTCCCCAGCTGTCGGGTTCTCTAGTCCATGTGGACGCATATCCTGTTATGGATCCGTTATCAGCCTTGGCTTCGACTGTCTTTGTTTTAATTTTCATATTCCCTCCTACAGAGGCGCTTTTCTGATGCCTCTCAAACCATTTGTGGATCTCTTCTATGACTTCCGGAGGCCTGTCATCCTCTTCAGCCCTCGCAAGACACGTCTCTTCGTCTTCATCAAGTACGATGATGTCAGCTCCGGCATTCTGGTATCTTTCCATCTGCCACGCAGTAGGTTCGCTGTGGATCACCCAGCCTTCCACATCAGGATGTTCCAGAAGATAAAGCACAGCTCCAAGTCTTGCTTTATACGCCGCACTTCTAACCGGTTCATCACAGGCATGAGGCTTCATACTCCCCAGAGCCTGAGCTATGACGTCGTAATCTACCCGCACATCTCCATCAGCGGCATGTTCCTTGACATATGTCGATTTACCGGAACACGGCGGACCCAAAATCACATGCAGCATCATCTCACCTCAATTTCTACTACGCACTGGCACCCGGCGACTTCCTCGACGCTCAGCGCGTCTATGTCTCCCGGCCACATTGCGCCATTGCTGAACGGCTGATCATATTCCACGGTCTCTCCGTCCATCGCTGCGTGCGACGCCCTCGGATTCCCCGATGTCACCATCCATGTCTTATATGTCTTATGATCACCGTTATCATTCTGCCTGCAGGCTTCCAGAGCGGCCCACGAAACGATAGCTCCCGCGAACGCAGCTCCGGCTGTATCCGCTCTGTTTTCTTCGGCATTTTCAAATACGCCTTCAGGAGTTGACTTCTCCGCGTCTTCGTCGAGATCCCCCGAAAGAGCCTCTTCAAGTTCGCTGCGAGTCGTCTGGTTCACCATCTCGGCGCGGCGTTTTGCCATGCTTCTGATATACGCTTCCGTCCTATCAGCGTCATATTCGCCGTCTTCATAGAGATTTCTCACGGATTCCTTGCCTACAGCATTGCTTATAGGAAAAGCTGCCTTGAACAGGTCCTCTGTGAGCTCGTTGTTCCAGCGTTCTTCATCCCACCATTTGTCAGAATCAGCTCCAAGCCTCGCAAGCACCGTCTTGCTCTGGCGCCTGAAGAAGTCGCGGTAGACCTTTGACAGCTCTTTCTTTTCGTCTTCCGTCGGCTTTCCGCGTGTCTTCTTCGCTCTTGCCTTGAGGCCTAAAGATTTTCTTATATCATCAACGGAATTGAACCTCTCTCTCGTAGGATCCGTATCTCTCGGAGATGCGAGTCCTCCGACCAGCACGTTCAGCGGAGTGACAAGATCGTCTCCGCCATCGATCGCCGGAAGATCGAGCTTCGCTCTCGCTTCATTCCTCGACAGAAACGGAGCTCCGACTGCACTCGACAGCGTTTGGATCTTCTCCTCAAACGTCCCTTCGGTCTTTATAGTGATGTCATACGCAATATAATGGCCTTCCGGCTCGCCTACTGTAGGAAGAACGACCTTGTTAAGGCGATCTGTAGCCTGCATCAGAGTAGGCGCGAGGCAATCGTTATATAATGCCCTGGCGTTATCTTTCGCGCTTGCGTATGTCTGTCCGGAGCCCGGCCAGATCATAGCCGGATTGACATGGTATACCGCTGCGCAGTCTTCACGTGACAACTTCACGGATTCGGCCCACTGCGCGTCCCTTGAATTGAACTGGACGCTCTTGATCTCCATTCCGTCTTCCAGAATAGGCATTCCGCCGGCTTCGGAGCCCTGATCTCCGGCCCATGAACTCTTGAAAGTCTCCTTGAACCTGTTAAAAGCCTCGTCATTCCACGGCGCCACATCCTTCGGACGAGTAATATACGAATTGAATCTCCCGCCTCTGTGCCACATCTGGCGTCTGAACCTGTTACTCTCGACCTGTTCATGCAGCGAGTCTGTCAGCGCGCTTATTCTGCTGTACTGACGCATCGGATCCGTTGGATCATAGCCATGGAACAGGATGAACTTATCACTCGGGATCTCGATAGGCTCAAGGCCGTTGTTCCCGATTATGATAAAGTCCGGAGCGAATGGAGATTCACCCTTGTAGCTCAGGATCCACGTCGATGGAACAGGCCAGAGCGCCCAGCCGCTGTCCGTGTCCTTGTTCGGAAGTATCAGAGTCAGAAATCTTTCGTATAAAAGAAGATCCGAATACATCCAGCGCTTGAATTCATACGCTGTCATATCCGGATTTGGATTCGCCATAAGCTTTGCCGCCGGACTGTCGAGCACCCTCGGCCTGTCCGTGTCGCTCCGTCTGTCGAATACCTTGAGCGGGACCTCCGCAGCATTATCCGCCAGGAACGATATCACGGCTCTCAAGTTCGGCTGAGATTTATAAAGCGTAGCCGCATCCATCTCGGCCACGCTTACTCCATAATCACTGTTATAATAAATATATTTGTATTCCGGCCTGAGTAGATTCTTCAGGCTCGATAATATCGACATATGTCTCCTCCTCATACGACGAGCACGCCTCTTGAATTATATACACTGTCATAGGACTTAGGCTTTTCGATCTGCGTCGCTGACCCCAGCGCCATCGTTACTGCCACAAGAGGAGATATGTCCTCCTGAGACTTGTTTCTATCCCATGCCCAGGCTCCGTCTCCCATCGGTCTCGTTGCCGCTATGTTCGCCGCGAGATCCAGCGCTGGCTGACTGATATGATACGCGCGCACCGCATCAGACTCTCCTGAGCCAGCAGCGACCGCGTCATACATCCTTCCGCACCATCCCGCGACATCTTTCCCGGAGCACTCCACGATCTCAACACCTTCTATCGCGGCGAGCACGTCCATCATGCTCGAGATAGGCGCCCCCTTGCTCTGGAGCGCCACTTTCATGCCGCCCGGATACTTCGGAGCAGCCTTTTCAAACCACTTGATCAACCAGGCAGTGCCGCTCCTGTATTCAGCAAGCTCTATGTGCCATGCCCCGTCTTTTCTTCGACCACAAACACCGATGCTCGTATGCGTCCTGTCCGCGGATATGTCTACTCCCCACCAGAGCGGAGAGCTTTTTACTATCCTGCTCTTTTCATCGCGTCCGGCTTCCCATGCTTCGATAGGAAATGGCGACGTTACCGTCGATGTCACCCACTGACAAAGACACTCAGTCTTGAATACGTCCGCAGGATCGTCCGCATAAGCTTCTTTCAGAGCTGATATATCGATGGTGTACCCGAGTGACGGATTCGCCTGACACCACGCCTCTTCATTACCGGGATCTGCATCAGGATCAGCTGACCATTCGAATAAACCAAGCGCTTCGGTATCAGCCGACTCGTCCGCGATCGGCTCGCTCTCGCCCATCGCCTTCGCTATTCCATCCGGATCCCCGAGTCTCGCATGCGCTTTGATCCGGAAGTGTCTAAGAACTACTGAGGTACCGTCTCCGGCATTACTCATGCACCATATCAGAGAGTTCTTCACGGCCATGCCGGTCTTAGACAGCGCAGCCCACGCATCCCATGTCTGGTGCTCTCTCAGCTCGTCCATAAGAATCAGATTCGCTGTCTTCCCACGCCCCGCCTTACGGTTCGAGGCCTTCACCCTGTAATCACGATTACCGACCAGCTGCAGTCGTTTGCTCCCGTTCGTATACCACACATGCTTTACAGCTTTCGATAGCACAGGTATCTCCTGCGTCATCTCCACTACCTTCTGCCATGTGTCTTCAGCGTTGCTCACGTCCTGACTCGTGCCAAGCACAAGCCCGACCTCGAGCTGATATAAAAAATACAAAGCCACCACGCATCCCAGAGTGGTCTTTCCGTTCTGGCGGCCTTCCAGCACGATTACGATGCGAAATCTAAGCTTCCACCCGGCCTCTTCATCATCGATCACCTCAAAGGCATGTATAAGCAGCCACTTCTGCTGCGGCGTGAGCTCGATATTGAGTACTTCTTTCGCGAAGTCTATTATCTCGAATCCCATCGATGTATCAGCAGTGAGCGGCCTGAGAGGCGGCGTGTATATCCTCGGCTCTGTATTACCTCTAAGCTCCATTATCCGTCTTCTTCCACTTGCTGTTTCCCACCATGCTGTCCTCCTGCTTCTCCTCGATTATTTCACCGGGAGTCAAATGCAGGACCTGGCAGTACTTCAGGAATGTACTCGGCGTTACATTGTCATACCGCTTGTCGATGATCGGCCAGCCCGGAGCATCCATCACCGCAGCAAGCTTGAGCGCCGCCTCGATGGCAGCACCGTGCTTTTTCCTGTCGATAACTCCGGCTTTTACGGCCTTATTTACTGATGTTTTTAGCCTTGATGTAACGCTCATCTTCATCTATGCGCGCGCACGCGCGTCCCCCTCTCTGGTCCGGAGGGATAAATCATAAGTCGGA
>JAZQBC010000025.1:0-98554 GCA_045545495.1 Anaerovoracaceae bacterium
ACCACCGACGGTCGAAAATGGAACCCGCCGCCATTATCGGAGGAGCTTAGCCTCCGAAGATCAATGCTTCCGACCTTACGGCAAAGCCGTTTAATCCGGAGGAAGCATTATAGAGGCGGGGGACATCCGGCGTCTGTTATATATTCAGTATTCCTGTCATCGCGCAGATCGCGTAATATACGACAGGCGCTACGAAAATCACACTATCAAATCTGTCCATGATGCCGCCATGACCCGGTATCAGAGTGCCGTAGTCTTTGATCCCCATCTTACGCTTGAACATCGAAGCTGTAAGATCGCCCGCCATACCGGCTGCTCCGCCGACAAGTCCGAGCACCAGACATACAAGAGCCATTTCTCTCATGAAAATGAATCCGAAAAGCCAGGCAAGAAGCGAGCTTCCTATAAGTCCGCCTACCGCTCCTTCGATGGTTTTTTTAGGGCTGAGATTAGGCGCCATTTTATGCTTACCAAGGAAGTAGCCTGTGAAGTAAGCAAAAATATCCGATCCGAACGCGGCTATCACAACTATCCAGATAAAGAGACTGTATTCAGTCATATCTATAAGCACCATATGATATGTGAAGAAAGGGATATATACCATTGTTGCTACGGTAGCTATAGCGTCATATGGGCCTCTTTCGTTGATCTTCCAACCGTATATCATTCCAGCGGCTACAGCTATAAACAGCCAAATCGTTATGAGCATCATGTTGTTGAAGAACGGCGGTACGCTGCTTATAGACGCTGCGTTTTGTGAAAAAGCTCCCGTTATGAATACACATGAGTAAAGGATAGCTGTCATCACATAGCAAATAGTCTTTGACGGATGTACACCAAGATTTTCCCAGCCGTTACAGAATTCGTGTATACCCATAACTGAAATGATCAAGGCTGCTGCCCAGAGCCACCACCCGCCAAGGTAGAGCACAACCAGAAGCGGTGCCATTATAAATCCGGAAATAATACGTATTTTCATTCTTTCTTTACTCCATTACTTATCTTCTTCGATACGTCCGCCGAAACGCCTCTCTCTGTATCCGAAGTTATCAAGTATAGACGAATATTCTTCTTCGGAGAAGTCCGGCCACAGAGTTTTTGTAAAAGCAAGTTCGCTGTACGCAGACTGCCACAGCAGGAAATTGGATATCCTGAAATCGCCACCGGTACGGATAATGAGATCTGCGTCAGGCACATTGAAATGTTCGCTGCCGGACCAAAGATGAGCGGAAATATCGTCTTCTGTGATATCTGCAGGATCAAGCTCACCTTGCGCGACCTTTGCGGCTAGTTCTCTGACGCTTCTTGTAACCTCGTCTCTTCCGCCGTAATTTAGAGCGATATTGAAAATAAGTCCGTCATTATCGGCCAGCCTGTCAACCATTTTGTCTATCGCTTCGACAGATGCTTTTGGCAGCATGCTGTAATCGCCGAATATGTTGATATGAACATTATTTGCGTCGAGTTCTTCAAGCTCCGAATTGACATATTTGATGATAAGCTTGAAAATGCCGCTTACTTCTTCTGTGCTTCTTTTCCAGTTCTCTGTAGAAAAAGCGTAAACGGTAAGATATTTTACTCCCATTTCAGAAGAAGCGATGACTATTTTCTTCATCGCCTGCATGCCGGCATTATGCCCCATCACGCGGGGAACTCCGTGAGCCTTAGCCCATCGGCCGTTGCCGTCCATAATGATTCCTACATGAGTTGGTATTTTTTTATCCATAGATCATTTAACCGTTTTCAAACAGTAAGCGTGGCATAAAGCCACGCTTTACATAAATCCCGAGTCTGAAATTAATTAAACTTCCATTAACTCCTTCTCTTTGTCTGCGATGATCTCATCGATCTCCTTGATCGCTTTCTCGACTTTCTTCTGAGTTTCTTCGAGTTCGTCCTTGAGATCATCCTCTGTCAGTTCGCCGGCTTTCTCAGCCTTTTTGAGTTCATCATTGACATCTCTTCTGAGGTTCCTGACAGCGACCTTGGCATCCTCGCCATATCCCTTTACTACCTTAGTAAGCTCTTTACGTCTCTCCTCTGTAAGCTGTGGGATAGCCAGTCTGATCACCTTGCCGTCGTTGGCCGGATTGATGCCGATATTGGCCTCGTTGATCGCTCTTTCGATATCTGAGATCGACTTAGGGTCGAATGGGCTGATCATCAATGTGCGTGGATCAGGAACCGAGATATTTGCAAGAGCCTTGAGCGGAGTTGGTGTGCCGTAATACTCGACTTGGATCTTGTCGAGAAGAGCCGGGTTGGCTCTGCCTGCTCTGACAGTATTGAGATTCTCTTTCAGAAAGCCCTTTGCGCCTTCTATTCTTTCTTCGAGTGTTTTCTTAGCCATGATATTCCTCCTGAAAGTCCTTACTATCCTTTTGAATCTATTGAATTAGAGTTCCGACGTTTTCGCCGTTGATCACTTTGATGAGATTTCCCTCGGTAGCGAGAGCGAATACATATATCTTTGTGCCTGTATCCTTACACAGAGTAGCTGCTGTGAGATCCATTACCTTGAGATCTTTATCGACGATATCCATGTAAGTAAGTTCGGTGTACCTCTCCGCATCTGGATTTGTTCTTGGATCAGCCGAGTAGACGGCATCGATATTCTTTGCGAGAAGAAGTACATCGGCTCCGATCTCAGCTGCCCTAAGAGCTGCTGTAGTGTCTGTTGTAAAGAAAGGAGAACCTGTACCTCCGCCAAATACAACTACCTTGCCCTCTTCCAGATAATCGAGAGCCTTGCGTCTGGCGTAACCCTCAGCCATATCTCTTATCTCTATCGCAGTCATTAATTTAGCCGGGCAGCCTGCTGAAAGAAGCGCATCCTGAACAGCTAATCCGTTCATGCATGTAGCGAGCATTCCCATATAGTCTGCGGTCGGTTTATCGATATTACCGCCTGTACGCCCTCTGAAGAAATTGCCTCCTCCGACTACGATGCCGACCTCAACGCCGGCGTCATGTATCTCTTTTATCTGATCAGCTACTTTGGCGAGTTCTTCGCTGTTGACACCGAAATGGTCTTCGCCGGCAAGAGCTTCGCCACTAATTTTTATAAGTACTCTTTTATATTTTACAGCCATATTTACCTACCTGCTTAAGAAATAACTTCGTTACTTATATTACCATAAAAGCAGGTCTCTCACTACGAATATCTTAATATAATCAGGCACCTCTATCTTTATGCGATTTGTTCCCTATGCATCCTTCTTTTCGATCTTGCGGATCTCTTTAGTGCGGATCTCTTCGCAAATAGCGCTGACGAATTCACCAAGAGGCTTGACTCCTTCGTCTCCGAGATATCTTGAGCGAACAGAGACGTTTCCTTCCTCTGCTTCCTTCGCACCAAGTACCAGCATGTAAGGGACCTTCTCCATCTGAGCCTTACGGATCTTATATCCGATACGCTCGCTGCTGTCGTCGACAGTTACGTCTACGCCGTTCTTGCGAAGCTCTTTGCGAACTGTCTCAGCATAATCCGCCATCTTGTCTGAGATAGGCAGAATACGAACCTGCTCAGGGCAGAGCCATGTAGGAAGATTGCCTGCATAGTGCTCTATGAGCCATGCAAGTGTACGCTCGTAGCATCCGACCGAAGTACGGAGGATGATATATGGGCGCTTCTTCTGTCCGTCTCTGTCGATATAGTACATATCATAACGCTCAGCAAGGAATGTATCGATCTGGATAGTGATCATCGTATCCTCTTTGCCATATACGTTCTTTGCCTGGATGTCGAGCTTTGGTCCGTAGAACGCTGCTTCGCCTGCTGCTTCCTTGAACTCAAGACCGATGTCATTGAGGATGTCTCTCATGAAGCCCTCTACGCGGTCCCATTCCTCAGCTGTTCCGAGGTAGTCTTCAGCATGATCAGGGTCCCACTTGGAGAGGCGGTATGTAACGTCTCCTTCGAGTCCGAGAGTTGTGAGGCAGTACTTAGCAAGCTCTACGCAGCCCTTGAATTCCTCTTCGAGCTGATCCTGAGCAACTACCAGGTGTCCTTCGGAAATAGTGAACTGACGTACTCTTGTAAGTCCGTGCATCTCACCTGCCTGCTCGTTTCTGAACAGTGTCGATGTCTCACCCATTCTGTATGGCAGGTCACGGTAACTCTTCTGACGAGCCTTATATACATAGTACTGGAACGGGCATGTCATAGGACGAAGAGCCATTACATCTGCGTCAGCGTCATGCTCGATGAGGTTGAGGTCTTCTACTCCGCGGATCTCATTTGAACGGTCCTCGCCGGCCATGATCTCGTCCATGTTGTCATATCCGAGAAGGAACATGCCGTCTTTGTAGTGGTACCAGTGATCTGATATCTTGTAGAGCGTGGATTTAGCCATGAAAGGAGTTCTTGTGCGTACATAACCCCATTCATACTCCTCAAGATCCTCGATCCATCTCTGCATCTTCTGGATGATCTTTGTACCCTTAGGCATAAAGAGCGGAAGTCCCTGACCGATAACGTCTACAGTCGTGAAAAGATCCATCTCGCGTCCGAGCTTGTTGTGGTCGCGGTTCTTGATGTCTGCGAGATAAGCGAGATACTCTTCAAGGTCTTCCTTCTTTGTGAAGGCTGTACCATAGATACGTGTGAGCATCTTGTTGTGCTCATCGCCTCTCCAGTAAGCACCGGAGCTTGAAGTAAGAGCAAAGGCTTTGATAGGTCTTGTGCTCATGATATGAGGGCCAGCGCAAAGCTCTACAAAGTCGCCCTGCTTGTAGAACGAGATAGCCTCATCCTCAGGGAGATCCTCGATAAGTTGTACTTTATAAGGCTCATCCTTCTCTTTATACATCTGGATCGCTTCTTCTCTTGGAAGTTCGAAGTACTCGAGTCTGTCGCCCTTCTTGATGATCTTCTTCATCTCTTTTTCGATCTTGTCGAGATCTTCTCTTGTCAGAGGCGGCATATCGAAGTCATAGTAGAATCCGTTGTCGATAGAAGGTCCGATCGCGAGCTTTGCATCCGGATAAAGATTCTTTACAGCCTCAGCGAGAACGTGAGAGCATGTGTGTCTGTATGCACGCTTACCCTCATCGGAATCGAATGTAAGGATGTTGAGCGTGCAGTCCTTGTCGATCATCGTTCTGAGATCTTTGACTTCTCCGTCGATCTCGGCGATGCAAGCTACTCTTGCGAGACCGTCACTCAAGTCTCTTGCGATGTCATATGCTGACATCGGCTGATCGTACTCTTTTTTGCTTCCGTCTTTCAGTGTGATTATCAATTTCTTTTCCTCCTTTTTTCTACACGGCAGCCATACGAGAGCGCCGCGGGCTGATTCGGAAAGGGACAAAAAATAGTCCCCTCCGACAATTAGTCAGAAGGGACGCATACTCTGATATGTATGAGTATCCGTGGTTCCACCCATCTTCCGGTAATACATTACCGGCACTCATTCAGACATTTGACGCTGTCCAGGCGGGCAGGATTGGTGCCACTCGGAGGTGGTTTTCGGAACATCGGGACTTAGGATGATTCCAGCTGCCATCCCTCTCTGGCAAGCCCCCTGATGAACTTACTGTCCTCGTCATCGTTTTAATTACCCGCATATGATAAACCTCATCACGGGCATTGTCAAGAAAAGAACCTACGGCCTTATCTCGACTATCTCTTCGGATTCTACTGCGTTCTTGACGAGCGTCTCTACATCGAGTTTGGAATCCGACTTTTCTATCCTTGCAAGTTTAGGCTTTGTGACAGGATGCTTTGGCAGGAATACCGTGCAGCAGTCTTCGTAAGGCTGGATCGAAATATCGTAAGTACCGATCTCACGCGCCTTGTCGATGATATCCACCTTATCCATAGCGATAAGAGGTCTCATTACAGGCATGCTCACCACGTTATCTGTAACGACGAGAGCTTCTGCTGTCTGGCTTGCTACCTGTCCGAGGTCTTCGCCTGTTATAAGCATCATGCAGCCGTTCTTCTTAGCGATCTCCTCGGCGATCCTCATCATGTATCTTCTTACATGGAGTGTAGTCTCGTCTTCAGGGCAATTCTTTACGATCTGTTCCTGGATAGGCAGCAGATTGATGACATGCATCCTGATAGTGCCCATATAACCTGCGAGTACGCCGACGAGATCTTCTACCTTCTTCTGAGCCCTTGGGCTTGTATAAGGATATGAATGAAAGTGTACAGCTTCGATGCTCATTCCACGCTTAGCCATCATAAATGCAGCTACAGGGCTGTCGATACCGCCGCTCATAAGAATGAGTCCCTTACCATTAGTGCCAAGTGGCAGTCCGCCAAAGCCCTTGACTTTGTCGCGGAAAATATATGCCGCTTCGCGTCTTACATCAACCGTGAGTGTGCAATCAGGTCTGTGAACATCAACGCCGAGGACTTTACATTCCTTAAGCACCATACCACCTACCTGGCGCGCTATCTCAGGCGACTCAATGGCGAATGACTTATCTGCTCTCTTGGCTTTAACTTTGAAAGTCTTGATATGATCCTCTTCTATGACTTTCTGCATGTACTCGGCAGCGAGTCTGCCGATCTCGTTTATATCCTTAGGAGCCTGTACAGCTGCGCTGGCGGAAGCAACACCAAATACTCTTACGCATTTTCCGATGACTTCATCCTCAGGAGCCGACGCGTCGACACGAACTATCATAAGACCGTCGATCCAGCGAGCTTCTGTATCCTCATAGCATTCAAGCGCTTTCTTCAGTCTTTCGAGCAATATCCTTTCGAAATATGGACGGTTCATCCCTTTAAGAGCGACCTCGCCGCACCTTACTATATATATATTCTTTTCCACGAATTCTCCTTGTTTATAAATAATGAATTGTTACTTAGTTTAGCGGAAGCTTCCAAGTCTACGGAAGCGTTCTACTGCGACCTTCACGCGGTCTATGACAAAGTCCATCTCTTCTATTGTATTGAACTCCGAGAAGCTTAAGCGGAGAGCGCCTTCGATCTCCTTGTGAGTCATGGACATCGCGCTAAGCACATGGCTGTCACCTGTCTTGTGCGATGAGCAGGCTGAGCCTGTCGATACATAGATGCCATCCTGCTCAAGTGTATGGAGCAAGACCTCTCCCCTTGTTCCCTCAAAACTTATATTGAGTACGCTTGGGCAGCGTTTACCGCTATCAAGCATATTATAGCCGAGTTCTTCAGGGCCGTTGACAACGATGTCTTTGATCTCTGTCCTGAGACCGTTCAAGAGATAGTTGTTGATCATTCCCATCTCGCTGATCTTTACAGTCAGATTATTGCAGGCCATCTCAGCCGCAAGCCCAAGGCCGGCAATTCCAGGTGTATTCTCAGTTGAAGATCTGAGTCCGCCTTCCTGTCCTCCGCCTGTTATGAACGGAGGGATATGATGGCGCTTTTTGATGTAGAGAAAACCGGTACCTTTTGGGCCATGGAATTTATGGCCGCTTGCAGAGATCATATCCGCATCTACATCGTCCATCGAAAGCTTTCCAAATGCCTGGACAGCGTCTGTATGGAAGATGATATCAGTACCGTGCTGGCGATTGAAGTCCCTTACCGCCCTGCCTATATGGACTACAGGCATTATAGTACCGACTTCATTGTTTACCGCCATCACGGAAACGATAATAGTATTCTCGTCAAGAGCCGCTTTTACAGCCTGCTCTTCTACATATCCGTCAACATCCGTATCCAGATATACTACTTCAAAGCCGTCATCTTTGAGCCTTTTGCAGGTCTCAAGCACTGCAGGGTGCTCTACTTTTGTAGTGATGATCTTATTTCCGCGGCGGCGCAGTTTGCGCGCAGACGAGAGCAGCGCCATGTTGTCGCTCTCGGTGCCGCCGGAAGTGAATATGACGTGCCCTGCCGGCGGCAGAAGGTCTTCGACCTGCCTGCGCGCGTCATACAGCAGATTGCCGGCTTCAAATCCGAGCGTATGAAGTGAAGAAGGATTTCCGAAGTTGTCCTTCGCTACCTTATACATAAGCTCGGTCACTTCATCATATTGCCTTGTAGTAGCGCTGTTATCCAGATATATCATTTCCAGTACCTTTTACCGAAGACTTATTATTGCTCTTTCATTTAGAAGGCTCCCCATATAGAGGAGCCTACATTCAGTGCATATATTAATTGAATTGACTTTCTATGTCCATAGAATCGTTAAGATTCTATAAGAACTAAATGCTACTTCGCGTAATCAGTCGCTCGAGTCTCTCTGACCACGTTGACCTTGATCTGCCCAGGATATTCGAGTTCCTGTTCGATCTTCTGAGCGATCTCTCTGGCGAGCATAGGAACTTCCTCGTCTTTAACCTGATTTGGCTTGACGGCTACGCGGATCTCACGACCTGCCTGGATAGCGTAGGACTTATCTACACCCTTTGTTGTATTCGCGATAGCTTCGAGATTTTCGAGTCTCTTGATATATGACTCAAGTGTCTCGCGTCTGGCGCCAGGCCTTGCAGCAGAGAGTGCATCGGCGGCAGCAACCAGCATGGACTCAAGTGTAGTCGCTTCAACGTCTCCGTGGTGAGCTTCTACTGCGTTGATGACTTTCCATGACTCTTTATACTTTTTGCAGATGTTGACTCCGATCTCTACATGAGTACCTTCGACTTCGTGGTCGATGGACTTGCCGATATCGTGAAGCAATCCGCCTCTTTTTGCGAGTTTAGGGTCGAGTCCGAGCTCTTCTGCCATCATACCGGCAAGCGTAGCAACTTCGATTGAGTGCTGCAGCACATTCTGTCCGTATGATGTTCTGTATTTGAGTCTTCCGAGAAGTTTTACGAGTTCAGGATGGAGGTTGTGTACGCCGGTCTCGAAGCAGGCTCTTTCACCTTCGTCCTTAATGATCGTATTAACTTCTTTTGTAGCCTTCTGGACCATCTCCTCTATCCTCGCAGGATGGATGCGTCCGTCGACTATCAGCTTTTCGAGAGCTATTCTTGCGATCTCACGTCTTACAGGATCGAAGCCCGACAGAATAACTGCTTCCGGTGTATCGTCGATGATAAGATCAACGCCGGTCAATGTCTCGATAGCTCTGATATTACGCCCTTCACGGCCGATGATGCGGCCTTTCATATCATCATTAGGCAGATTTACTACCGATACTGTGGTCTCTGTGACCTGATCCGCCGCGTATCTCTGGATAGCCGTAGTGATGATCTCTCTGGCTTTCTTGTCGCCTTCTTCCTTGGCTTCATTCTCGATAGCCACTATCATCTCCGAAGCTTCTTTACGAATATCGGTTTCGAGTTCCTGGAGTAGCAAGTGCTTGGCTTCTTCTTTGGTATAACCTGAGATCCTTTCGAGTTCTTCTACCTGCTTCTGCAGATAGGAATCGATCTCTCTGTGCTTTTCCTCCATCGATTGTTCTCTTCTCTGGAGTCCGTGTTCTCTCTTCTCGAGATTTTCCAGTTTGCGATCGATGTTCTCTTCCTTTTGAAGGATCCTTCTTTCAGATTTTGAAACTTCAGCCCGTCTGGCCTTTAGTTCCGCTTCGTTTTCATCTCTCAGCCTGTGTATTTCCTCTTTTGCCTCAAGTACCTTCTCTTTCTTGAGGTTCTCGACAGTATTCTGAGCATCCAGGATCATATTCTTTGCCTGCTGCTCAGCGCTTCCGATAGTTTTCTCTCCAATGTTTTTACGGAGTAAATAACCGATTGCCATACCGACGATAAGGACTACAATGCTGATCACAACAGTTAAAACCGGTGACATGAGCACCTCCTTATCATTTTATAAAGATTTAAATTGTATGATTATCCAAGGCATATATCGCAGGGAAGTCGGTTTCTGTTAGCCCCGGCTTTATCTTGGGTATGTTACCATTGATAGACACAATATATGCGGTTAGATGACATAAATTTACACTCCATTATACATACAAAAATGCAGCGCGTCAATGTTACACGCTGCAGTAGTTACAATAGGTTAACTGTTTTTCCGGCTCAATATTTTTTATGTATCGATATGATACTTTTTACAAATGTTTATCGGAAAACTACTTCTCTTCCCATTCCTCGAAATACCCTTCAGATCTCATACTCAGATAACTCCCGTTACCTACTATTACGTGATCCATCAATTTGATGCCAAGTACTTCTGAGGCTTTTAATAGTCTTTTTGTTACCTCGATATCCTGTAAACTAGGAGTAGGATCACCGCTTGGGTGATTATGAGCTACCACGACAGCAGCGGCGCCTTGCCTTATTGCCGGCCCGAACACCTCTCTCGGATGCATAGGAGCGCTGTCGATATTGCCGATAGAAATGATCGATTTAGACTGTATCTGAAGTTTTGTGTTCAGATTAAGAGTCATCAAAAACTCTCTCGTCTCATACATCATCTCTTCCATCAAAAGCTCTGCTACCCGGCTTGAGTCCCTGACCCTCTCCTTTACAGCAGATCGCCTCTCAGATATGAGTCTTTTTGAAAGTTCCATTGCCGCAACGATAGAGCAGGCCTTTGCCTCTCCAATACCGTCTATTTCGGTAAGTTCTCTGACCTCGGCCATGCCCAGATCACCTATATAATCGGCAGCATAAGCGATCACGTCTTCGGCAAGTCCGATAGCGGATTTCTTATCAGTCCCTGTCCTTATGATAAGCGCCAAAAGTTCGGAATTGCTGAGTCCTGAAGCTCCTTTATAGAGCAGTTTTTCCTGAGGCCTTTCGCTCTCAGGCATGTTTTTGATTTGCATATTTCTCCTTTCCGGAGCACACACGGATATGATATCACTTAAAAAGCCACATCCACAATAGACGTGGCTTTTTATTGTGTGTAGTTTTGGAGAAGTGAAAAGCGTCTGTTATAGATATTCCATCACCACATCGGCATCAGATGGAGTATCGATGTACTCGATCCCTCGTTTCTCTCGCGTCTCGCGGCCCTTGCCCGGCAGGAAGAGTATAGTATCGTCGTCCATAAGGTCGATCGCCTTTTTTATAGCCTCTACTCTGTCAGTGATGATCTCACAATTTCCTCCGGCGGCCTTAACGAATCCCTCGATCTCACTACAGATCTTATTTACATCTTCTTCTCCGTAATCTTCTTCTGTGATTATCGAGTACGAGCAGTTCTGCCCGGCTATAGTGCCGAGTTCTTCTCGTCTGGCGAACGCTTTTCCTCCAGGGCAACCGAATACGATCATGATCTTTTTACCAGGAAACTCGTCTTTGATCGTCTCGAAAAACTTCTCATAGCTGAGCTTATTATGCGCATAGTCTACAATGGCAATGCGCCTTTCATCCTCGCTGTAGAATACTTCCATTCGCCCGGGTGATTTAGCCTTTGCAAGCCCGCTCTTAACATATTCAGTCGGAACACCAAGAAGTGCGGAAAGTGAGATAGCGGCAAGAGCGTTTTCCACATTTATTGTCCCGAAGGTGCCAAGCGTAAACTCCTCGTCAAAATCAGTATAGTCCTTAATGGATCTTCCTCTTGCCCTAAAAGTGACTTTGCCTTCTTTCGACCTTATATCATATCCGTATACCTCAGCGCTTTCATCATTACGGCTGAAGCTGATGACATACGGGCAATCCTTCGATGCAGCCCTGATGCGTTCCTGCTCATCGCAGTCAAGATTGATGCAAGCCTTACGGCAGTGCCCGAAAAGCCTGAGTTTTGCCTCTAGATAATCATTGAAATCCGGATGCTCTATAGCGCTTATGTGGTCACTTCCTATATTGATGAAAGCCCCTGCCTCAAATGTGACTCCGGTCACTCTGTCGTACTTCAGAGCCTGGCTTGATACCTCCATAGTCATGTAGTTTATGCCGCTTTTAATAGCATTGTCCATGTGCTGATAAAGCTCCATGATCTCAGGCGATGTAAGGTGTGATTCCTCTTCTATTATGCCATCGTAGTTGTCTATCCCGGAACATATGGCTGTTCTTCTGCCGCCCGACGCTGCCATCCAGTCATCGAGTATGTATCTGACGAAGTAAGCAGTCGTAGACTTCCCCTTTGTTCCGGTTATTCCTACCATGTGAAGATCATCGGAAAGCTTTCCGTAAAAGGTTTCAGCGATGATCGGCATCGCCTTTCTGATATCACTTACAAAAATGCCGATGCATGGCAGTTGCGAAGTCGTGTCAGCAGCTTCTCTTACATAACATACAGTGCCCTTTGACACAGCATCCTTAAGATACTGCTCTTTGAAATGAGCTCCTTTACATACAAAGAGAGAACCCTCACCGGCTAGCAGTGAATTGTATGTGACGCCGGTAACTTCCTTGCCGAAAGCATCCTTCAGTTCCGGTGCAAAGGATGAAGCCTCTGACCCTGAGAATGAGGTTTGGCAGCCTATGCCTGTTATGAGACCTGCCTTTTCGAGCGCGTCGATAAAATTCTGAATTGTTACTTTCATTTTCTAATACCTTTGTATTCTTTTCGGATAACCGATAACACAAAGCCGCATCCACATTAGACGCGGCTCTTTATTGATGTAGTTTTCAGCATGGATCAGCGAGCTGAGTTGATTATCTCCGCAACAGCATCGATATTCTCCTCGATAGTCATATTTGTAGAATCGAGGAACACAGCATCCTCAGCTTGTCTCAAGGGATTAAGTTCCCTGTGGCTGTCCTGATAATCGCGCTCTCTGATCTCACTGGCGATCTTTTCAAGATCAGCTTCCTTGCCCTGCTCGATAAGCTGATCGTAGCGCCTCTTAGCTCTGACCTCAGGGTCTGCAGTCATAAAGATCTTGACCTCAGCGTCAGGAATGACCGCAGTGCCTATGTCTCTTCCTTCCATAACCACATCCTTAGTGGCAGCAAGGCATTTTGACAGTTCGTCTACCTTGGCTCTCACGCATGGTAGTTTAGAGATGTTTGAAGCAGCCATGGATATCTCATTGGTTCTGATGAGTCCGCCTACATCTTCACCATCAAGCCATACTCTGCCGTCTTTAAAATCTATATCAGTAGAAGCAAGCATATCTTTAACAGCAGACTCGTCTGCCGCCGAAATACCTTCTCTTACAGATTTCAGCGCTATAGAGCGGTACATCGCCCCTGTGTCTATATATTCAATACCAAACCTTTCTGCAACAGCCTTGGCGATAGTGCTTTTGCCTGTGCCTCCCGGTCCGTCAATAGCTACTCTGAGCATTTATCCTACCTCTTCTCTTCTACTTTCCTTTGTGTTTTGTGAGCTTATTGATCTCGTCAATAAATGTATCGATAGTCTGGAACTCACGATATACAGAAGCAAATCTTACATAGGCGACCTGGTCGATAGCCTTGAGTTCTTCCATGATCAGAAGGCCGATATTGGTCGACTGTATCTCCTTTTCCATCGTATTGGAAAGGCCGCGTTCGATATTATCCGCAATTCTCTGTACATCCTCATATGTGACCTTAGTCTTCTGACAGGCCTTCATGATACCGTTTATGATCTTGTTTTTGTCGAAGCTCTCCCTTGTCCCGTCTTTCTTGACTACAACAAGAAGCGAGTTCTCGATCTTTTCAAATGTCGTAAACCTCTTACCGCACTTGACGCATTCACGTCTTCTTCTTGTGGCTAGTCCATCCTCGACAGGTCTAGAATCTACGACTTTGGTATCTTCATGATTGCAATACGGGCATTTCATTTTGGTTTCCTCCATATCCGGCAAAACGTAACGTTGTAAACCGGCATTACCATTTGATTACAATTCGATGGTATCACAAGATATAGTGGTCTTCAACAAAACAACCCCTATCCTTAACAGACTTTGAGCATTGTGAATTTTCCTTCACATTCGGCAAATAAATACATCACAATCCTATGTTAAAATGCAATTGTCAATAGAGATATTGACAATGATAACCTTTTTCTTTTGATTGTTCTTTCTTAGTTAGATATTTTCGCAAAAGAAAAGCTCCGGCATCGTGGCCGGAGCTTTTCATTTTCATTGCTATTATTTATTATGGCCTCTATCAGGATCAGGGTTTTGCGAATTCGCTGCTTCAACTGCTTTTCGCCTGGCCTCCGCTCGCTGCCTTATAAGCCTGGCGTTTCTCTCCGTAAGTAGCCACCATACCACAGCACAAACGGCGACTAAGAGCGCAGCAATGAATATTATCCCTATATGACTGAAGAAGTATTCCATAAATTAGTTAGCTTTCTTAGCTGTCTCGCAAAGCTGAGCGAAACCGGCAGCGTCATAGATAGCCATCTCGGAGAGCATCTTTCTGTTGATCTCGATACCGCTCTTCTTGAGTCCGTCCATGAACTTGCTGTAGCTGATTCCGTTTGCTCTTGCTGCTGCGTTGATACGAGCGATCCAGAGTCTTCTGTATTCTCTCTTCTTGTTCTTGCGGCCTACGTATGCGGATCTCAGGGATCTCATAACTGCAGGATTAGCTGCCCTGAATGTGTTTTTACGTCTACCGTAGAAACCCTTAGCCTGCTTCAGTACTTTCTTATGTCTCTTATGAGCGTTCATGCCCTTTTTAACTCTTGCCATTGTTACACCTCCCCGAATTATTTAGCCATTGATCTCAGCATACGCTTCAGATCTGCACTTGTAAGAGTAGTAGCCTTGCGAAGGCCTCTCTTTCTCTTTGCTGTCTTCTTAGTCAGAATGTGGCTCTTATAAGCCTTGTTTCTCTTGACTTTTCCGGAACCTGTAACGTGCAGACGCTTCATAGCGCCTCTGTGTGACTTCATTTTGTTCTTAGCCATTTTTATTATTAACCTCCCCTGTTATTAACTATTTCTTTTCTTTCTTAGGCGCGAGGAACATATGCATTCTGCGTCCTTCCATCTTAGGCGCCTTCTCGATCTCGCCATATTCTGAAACCAATCCGGCGAACTTCTGCATCGCGTCATAGCCGAGCTGTGTGTATCCCATCTCTCTTCCGCGGAAGCGGAGCGATACCTTTACTTTGTCGCCGTCCTGCAGGAATCTCATAGCTGCTTTGGACTTGACCTCGATATCGTGATCCTCTATCGACGCTGACAGACGGATCTCTTTGATCTCAGTCACATGCTGGTTCTTTTTGGCGTTCTTTTCTTTCTTTTGCTGTTCGTAACGATACTTTCCGTAATCAAGTATCTTGCAGACCGGTGGATCGGCATTAGGAGAAATATTGACCAGATCGAGGTCGGCTTCCTCCGCCAGGGCAAGCGCTTCGCTGATGCTTACGATGCCTCTCATCTCACCCTCTTCGTCAATGAGTCGAACTTCTCTGGCTCTGATGCCCTCATTTATCTGGGCCTGCTGCTGTTTTCTGTTATCTCTGGCGCTAATCTTTCTGCCCTCCGTTTCTTGAATTAACGTCCCCAAATAACCGATAATGCTAACCGCTATTTATAAAAAAATCGCGGGTGCAAAAGCATCCGCGACTATAACATGCCTTAAAGGCTGATGTTTCATAGTATTAAGCCCTACCAACGCTAGTCTGTAAGGCGAGAAGCGGATAACTTCTGCTTTGACCTTAGATATTATAAGCACGGGCAGGGCCTGTGTCAATACAATTTTAAAAGAAATATGTCCGATCCTGAAGCTATATGTATTTCTGCAAAGACCCTTCAATGCGGTAAAAAGGAAGTCCGACAACATTCTCATAATCACCATCTATGTGATCGATATATCTGCTGAAATATCCCTGTATAGCGTAGGACCCGGCCTTGTCATATGGCTCTTCGCGAGAGATATAATCATAAATATCTTCATCGCTGTAATCTTTGCACCAGACGGTAGTTAAATCACTTATGACAGCGGTGTCACCGCTGTCTACATCTATCAGGCATACTCCGGTAACGACGTAGTGAGATGTTCCTCTTATGGAATCAAGCATACGGAAAGCATCATCTGCGTCAACCGGCTTCCCCATGATCTCATCTTTCCATACAATAGTATCTGAGCCTATTACCACATAACCTTTGTACTTTTCTGAAAGACCTGGATCTTGCATTATAAAAGAATAGCAAGAACTTGCTTTACGCTCTGCCAAAGTCTTCACAGCCACTGCCATCTCTACATTATCAGGAAGATGTTCGTCTGTGGCAGTAGGCATAATAACCGGATGAATGCCGTGTTTTTCCATTATTTCGCGTCTTCTCGGAGACGCAGAAGCAAGTATGATTTTCATAAGACGAATCACCCCCTGCTAAAAAAAACCTGATATTGTCTTGCAATATCAGGTTGATGAGAGCCTATCACTTAGTAAATGTAAAAGCAATGGATTTGACATATATTTTTTGGATTTTTTAGAAACAAATGAGTTGCAGCTGTAAGTTTTACAATATATTAGCGGGCTGATGAGATCAACGTCTGAAGACTGTCTCAAATGCCCGCCCTTAACACCTTGCGAAAGTTGGTCACAAGGTGGAATATAACGGCCCGCAAAGGCCGTTATTATCTAATTGAAATACCTGAATACGCCTTTGACTTTGCCTACTACTGTAACATCTTCTGCGATAATAGGATCCATGTAGTCGTTTTCAGGCTGGAGTCTGATGTGATCGGACTCTTTGTAAAAGCGCTTTACTGTGGCTCCGGATTCCATGCCGTCATTGACAAGAGCAACCACGATCTCGCCATTGGAGGCTTCGTGGGATTCCTGCACGATGAGATAATCACCATCGTTGATTCCTACGTTTACCATGCTGTCACCATGGACAGTAAGGATGAAATTATTGCCGTTTCCGACGAACCGTGAAGGAATAGGCATCTCATCGACTATGTTTTGTTCTGCGAGTATAGGCTCTCCGGCAGCTACCCTTCCGATGACAGGAAGAGATACAGTATCGAATGACTCTGAAGTTGATTTGATGTATTCATTTGATACCGGGAGCACAGTACGTGGCTTCGCGGGATCTTTTTTTACAAGACCTTTATCTTCAAGAGCCTTTATATCACTGTGCACTGTCGAAGTAGATTTGATCTTGAGTGCTGCGCAAATTTCTCTGACCGTTGGCGAGTACCCTTTCTCGGCGATGGTCTTTTTCATAAAATCCAATATTTCATTCTGACGGATCTCACTCTTTTTCATAGCATCCTCCTGATGCATCCCCAATCCCCAGTTATGACATTTGCGTATTGTTATTATTTATATTGCTGATCTACCAGATCATTGATGTTGAGTTCGTGACCGTATTCATTCCAGTCGTCGTAAATACGGCCTGTCTGTCTTATGATGATATCCCCGACAATGCCATCGACCTTAGCAAACGGCAGAGTCTTATGATAGGTGATCTTGCTCCCCTCTCGTTCGAATACAAAACCTGTACGGAAACGTTCTTTTTCGAGCGGATATTTGTATTCGCAGATCTCTGAGATGAGTTTGAAGAGATTGTCGTTGTCGCTGTCAAATACATTCTCAAGATTGAGGAAAGAATAATTTGCCCTCAGCTGTATCTCGTGACCTTTAAATCTGTCGAGGAAAGCAATGAGCTTTTCTTTTGTTGATTCTTCTTTGGCATCTTCGAAAACAACGCAGTTGATTCGATGTCTGAATTCAAGAAGATCAAACATCTCATCCGGGCATTCTTTTACGTAATGCTTGAGATGTCTTGAGACATTGATGCAACTGATGCGATCCTTGTACTTGTTTAGAACAGCCGCTACATCTTCCATGCGCTGATCTTCCGCTACAGGAAGAGTTGTATTGATGTAGATATGATGGCCTTCCTCGATATGATCCAGAATATCCTGGAGTGCTTCGAGTTCAGCAAGCGGCTCACCGCCTGTAAGCACTATATCATTATGAGGGAAGATGCGATTCATAAGATCGAGGGATCTGTAACACCTCTGAAGATCAAATGAGGATGTATCACGATACTCTTTCTTATTGACGCAAAACGGGCATGCATTGTTGCAATCGTACGGTACGAACATCGTTACTGTCGGACCGATTTTTGGGAAATCCTTTTTCATAAGTGCGGTATACCTTATTGTCCGGAATGATTGCTATTACAGCGATCTTGTGTGTTTACTGCTGTATTTTAACATTCGAACAACCGTTTGTAAATAGATTGAACGATAGTTTATTTTTTATCTTAGAGTCAATGGCATTAGCTGTTTACAGCGACAGCAAAGCCCCTGCCCCATAAGTGATCGTCGTCACTATGATGCCTGCTATAAGTACGCCAAGAGCAATCGCCGGCATCGCTCTTTTTATCCTCATATCCATCATAGCTGCGACAAGAGCCCCGGTCCATGCCCCTGTACCAGGAAGCGGGATCGCGACCAATAACACCAGTCCCCAAAATTCGTAACGAAGTACCTTTTCTTTGTTCCTGTCCGCCTTGGCTTCGAACCATCTGACTATCCTGTCAAAGAATTCATTGATACTTCGGAGCCACTCGAATACCTTGCGCGTAAATAATACAGCAAAAGGTATAGGTACAAGATTACCGATCACGGATATCACAAACGCTACAGGCACGCTTAGCCCTGCAAGAACGCCGTATGGTATCGCGCCCCTTAGCTCGATGACCGGTACCATTGCAGTAAGAAATGTGATTATAGCTTCTTTAAACATTATCCCTCTATCAAGAAGGCTTTATAGCCTTTATATGCTTCGTAAAGATCGCTCTTGCTGATAGCTTCCCATGGCGCGTGCATCGAAAGCACCGCGATACCGCTGTCGATGACCTGCATGCCGTAAAGCGAAAGGATATAAGCGATAGTTCCGCCGCCGCCAATATCTACTTTACCGAGTTCAGCAGTCTGATATACGACATCGTGCTTGTCCATCATCGCTCTCAGCTGTCCGAGATACTCAGCGTTAGCATCGTTGCTTCCGGATTTTCCTCTTGATCCTGTGAACTTGCAGAATACGAGTCCGTGACCGAATTTTGAGGCGTTCTGCTTCTCAAATTTATCGGCGTAAAGCGGATCGAGCGCGGCATTTACATCGGAGCTAAGCATCCTTGAGTTCCTGAAGCATCTGGTGAGATTGAGCTCGCTGTAGATGCCCATGGCATTGAGTACTTCTCTCATCATATCTTCAAAGAAATGAGACTCCATTCCTGTCGCTCCGACGCTTCCGATCTCCTCCTTATCTACGAAGAGTCCGCATGCTGTTGTCTTAGGATCCGCTACGTCCATCATAGCAAGAGCTGATGGATAAGCGCAGCATCTGTCGTCATGGCCATACGCGAGTATCATGGAGCGGTCAAATCCGGCTTCTCTTGCCCTTCCGGCAGGAACAACTTCGAGCTCAGCCGAAACAAAATCGTCTTCCTCTATGTCATATTCTTTCTTGAGAAGATCGAGGATAGCCTTCTTGACTGCTTCCTTCTCTTCACCCTTTACAGGTTTTGATCCGACAAGGATATCGAGGTCTTCACCCTTTACTACCTCTGAAGCAGTCAGTTTCATCTGATCCTGTGCAAGATGGATAAGAAGATCGCTTACGAAGAATACCGGATCGTCGTCTTTCTCTCCGATACTTATCTCTATCTTGTTTCCATCCGGCTTTACCACTACTCCGTGAAGCGCGAGAGGAAGTGTCACATACTGATACTTCTTGATGCCGCCATAATAGTGAGTGTTCAGATAAGCAAGCTCTTCTGTCTCATAGAGCGGATTCTGCTTGATATCGAGTCTAGGAGAATCGATATGCGCTCCGAGAACGTTCATACCGTCGTTTATGATGTCCTCACCGATGTTGAGCATCATGACGGCTTTATTCATATTGACAGCGTAGATCTTGTCACCCTTTCCTATCTTGTCACCGTTTTTGATTACATCTGCCAGATCTCTGTATCCGTTTTCTCTGGCCATCTCGACAAGGAGCTTTGTGCATTCGCGCTCAGTCTTTCCGTTGTCAAGAAAGTCCATATAGTCTTTGCTGAGTTTTTCAAGCTTAGAAATTTCTTTTTCGTCATAAAGTGTCCATGCGTTATCGTGAATCATTATATCCTCCGTTGATTAAACTATCTTTAAATCGGCTCTTCAGCCGTTATTATCTATTTGAGTTCCATTGTGAGCTCTGCCCGGCCATCTTCATATTTGAGATGTCCGATCGCTCCGTTGATCAGCGTGAATGAAGGCTTTGTGTGTCCTATATCCGCTCCCCATATAAGTGGAACGTCGATATCCGCAAACACCCTCTCAAGCTGCTCCAGATAGTCTATATCTGAAGCTTCGCCGGGGAAACATACACGGCCAAAGATAACGGCATTGGCGTGATCGAACAGCCCCATATTTCTCATCTTTCTGGCTATATACATAAGCGCCATAGGATTCAGATCATAATTATCAAAGAACCAGATGAATCCATCGTCCCTATATCTCTCGCAGAATCCTGTGAGATCTTCGAAAGGCGTGCCGATGACCCAGTCGATGACATCGATGCAGCCACCGATAAGCCTTCCGCTTACATCAAGCTCATTCTCCTCGACGAGTTCTTCACCGTTGCCTCGAAGCAGCGTCCACTCTACCGGGGTATTCATCTCATGTTCGCTCTCTTCTTCGTCGAAGTTTTCGCAAGCCCACATCTCATAAGAAGTCTGTGCAGGAAGCTCACCTTTGATGACAGAGATCGCGTCATACTGGAACTTATGGAGAGGTCTCCAGTCCCATGAGCCAGCGTTTACGCCGTAGATAGTGGCTATATCGAGCACAGTTGTCAGGAGCATCTCTATCGATGTAGGATCCGAGTATCCTGCAAACCACTTCGGATTAGCTTTGACAAGCTCCTGATCGATGTAAGGGATCATTTCGATGTTGTAATCACCGCCCGAAGCCGACATCACCATATTTACATTATCGTCATCAAAGAGCGAGTTGAACTCCGCGCCCCTTATCTCAGCCGGTGCTGAAGGAAACGCTTCGTTTCTGACGCTCTCTGTCTCTACCAAGTTGAATCCGGCTTCCTCAAGAGTCTCCATTGAGAGATCAAACCACTCGAGTTTATGACCGACACCAAAACTTGGCGCACATATTCCTATTGTGTCCCCTTCTTTGGGAAATTCAGGATATATCATTTAAAACTATTCCTCTTTTCCTGTAAGGCCGAGTTCCTCAGCGTGGCTCTCCATACCTCTGATGCAGATCTCAGCTACATCGCGAAGTTCCATGCCGAGCATCTCACAGCCCTTTTTGATGAGCTCGCGGTCGCACTTTGCCGCGAATCTCTTATCTTTGAATCTCTTCATAAAGCCTTTGACCTGCATGCCGTTCATCCCTTCAGGTCTAAGGAGCGCATATGCCTGGATGATGCCTGTAAGCTCGTCTACAGTAAAGAGAGACTTCTCCATATCTGTCAGAGGCTCTACATCTGTGCAAATGCCATAGCCATGCGAAAGTATTGCACGCACATCTTCAGAATCTACTCCCGCATCGAGCAGAGGCTGCTCTGTATGAAGAAGATGCTCCTCAGGATATTTCTCATAATCATAATCATGGAGATATCCTACAGCCATCCAGTGTTCTTTATCGCCGCCAAAGTGCTCAGCCATGGCTTCCATAGCTGACATAACATTGAGAGCATGCAGTCTGAGATGCTCCTCGGATACCATTGAATCGTTGAGTTCTTTTGCTCTTTCCAGTGTAAGCATTTTATTACCTCCTATCAGAGAATCTCTCATGACGTAATATTTTAACACGGCAGGCGCCTTACTACAATTGCGCTTACACGAGTTTGTGGCAAGCCTCGTCTGCTATGATCTCCACATCAGGTATATCGGCCTCACGCGTAAGTATCTCAAGCTTGTCACCGCCCCTGAGATATGTGTTTCCATCAGGGATTATCTCAACGCCTTCACGGATGACGGAGATTATGAGCGTGCCAGGAGGAAGTCTGAATTCAGAAACATGACTTCCATCCATACGTGATCCTATATACACCTCGACATCGACAACCGCTTTTCGTTCGCGAAGTGCCTCAAAGCTCCTGCTGCGTCTCACTGTCCCCTGTTTCCTCATGTTCCTATCAAGAAGCTGGGTGTAGATAGGAACCACGCCGAGAGCTTCTGCGACGAGATAAGCTACAAGTGATGTCAGTACCAGCGGAAGCAGAGTAGTGAAATCACCTGTCATCTCGGTGATAAGTACAACGCCTGTGACCGGAGCTCTGACTATAGCAGCGAAATAACCTGCCATTGCGACAACTACAAATCCTTCGATATACGACTGGTCGAAACCGGCGAGGCCGAGGACTCTTGAAAAGAGGCCTCCTGTGATCGATCCGAGCACAAGGAGCGGCAGGAAAATGCCGCCGGGCGAGCCGGAACCAAAGCTTGCTGTCGAATATATGAATTTGATCACAAGAAGTATCAGCAAAGCATACAGTCCGTACTTGCCATGACCTATATCGCTGACGAGGAAGCTTCCGCTTCCGAGAGCGTCAGGATAGAGAAAGAACAATATGTATGCCGCAAAGAATACCGCGATCATACGGCCAAATACAGCGGCTCTGGCGGCGAATATAGTAGGATGAAGTCCATCACTGATAATACTGTAGTCCTTGCCTGTGATGCGGCATATGAATCTGGATATGCCCTTTCCCACATACTCGAATACGTCCTGCATCAGATCGATAGTCTTGTTATACAGAGCTCCAAAGCAGCCGAGAATCAGGCCAAGCAGTATTACTGCCCAGTAGTATTTGAGAGGAATGGAATGCTCCATATCGAGGCCGAATACCGGAGTAAGGCCAAGTACGTTAGCGCAGATGAAGTCACTTGCTACGCTTGCAGCCATAGTGGTCAGGAGTATATCCGCTGAGAAGTTCCTGTGCATCTCTTCGAGGCTGAAGATAGCTCCGGCGAGTGGGGCTCCAAACGCGGCCGAGAGTCCCGCTCCCGCCCCGCATGTCACCAGCAATCTCTCCTCGGTGAGCGGGCGATGCGAGGTCCTGGCAAATCCCTTGCCGACCATCGCTCCGAGCTGAACGCTCGGACCCTCTCGGCCAAGAGCCAGCCCTCCGCCGATAGCGAGAGCGCATCCTACGAGCTTTCCTATGATCACCCTGTACCATTTCATTTCCTTTTGTCCGCGAAGCTCAGCCTCAGTCTGAGGTATTCCGGAGCCTGCTATATCCGGCTCCCAGATAAGTAGCGCTGTTACTATCGAAGCAATGACCACAAGGACTATCGCAAGTACTATTGCGCCCTTAGGCCCTGAAACAGCGTATTCAGCCAGCATGCCTCTTCCCTTGTCGGCATATGTAAGCATCAATCTGAACACTGAAATAAGGACGCCCGTGATAAGCCCGATAAGCGCGCCCTCGATTATCAATCTGTATTTATAATTCTTAGTTTCAGTCATCATTCAGCGTAAATTCCGACTACCATTACAGAGGCTTTGTCGCCTCGATAAGATAAGCGGCAGTTTCATCGTCAAGTAAAGGCATCAGAGTTTCTCTGACCCTTGAGTGATAATCGTCCACCCAGCGTATCTCACTTTCTGTAAGCAGAGTCTTATCTATCGCATCTCTTTCGTATGGCACGCATGTGAGCGGCTTGTTTACAAGCGTCCCATGCCCTGTATCCTGCCACAATACGAGATTTTCGATCCTTACGCCAAACTTATCCTCGAGATAAACTCCGGGCTCATTGGACATTATCATTCCGGCTTTGAGTTCTGCTACAGGTCCTTTCTTGGCAACAGCCCTTGGGCCCTCGTGGACACCTAAAACATGTCCAACACCATGCGAAAGACCGTGATTGAAATCCATGCCGTGATCCTGAAGCGGTTTTCTGGCAGCGGAATCGATATCCACGCCGCAGAATCCGTCATTAGCCTCAAACATCGCCATAGCTATGTGCCCCTTGAGCACGTATGTATAACATTCGATCATCTCACGGCTAAGCGGACCAACAGCGATGGTACGAGTGATATCCGTAGTACCATCTATATACTGACCGCCGGAATCCAGAAGCAGGAATCCTTCCGGCTTTACATCAGCATTTGTCTCTTCAGTCGGAGCGTAATGCACTATGGCACCGTTTGGTCCGTAAGCGGAAATAGTTTCAAAGGACTCCTCAATAAAGCCTTCCTGCTCGCTTCTGAAACCGTGAAGCTTATCAGCTACGCCTATCTCGGTAAGGCCCTGTTCACCGTTTCTAACAGTATCTTTGAGCCATTTAATAAGCTTTGTGACCGCAACACCGTCTCTTATATGAGCATCTTTAGTGCATGCGATCTCTATATCGTTCTTGACGACCTTCATCTTAGCTACAGGGGTCTCTTTGTCGATAACTGTGATATCGGTATCTATTCTATTTATCAGAGTGAAATTGCAAGAACTGCTGTCGAGCCATACAGATCCCCCTTTAAGCCTTGCTATATCATCGTAAATCTGCTCATATGGCCTGATCTCAACGCCTTTGAGCGCATCGTCAAGTCTGTCTTTGATGCTTTCATCCATGACATACAGGAATATTTCATCCTGTGAAAGCATAGTAAATGAGAAGAACACTGGTGTGTAAAGAATATCGGTGCCTCTTAAATTGAACAGCCAAGCTGTCTCCATAAGGCCTGTCAGCAGCAGACGATCCGCACCCTCTTTAGCCATAGCTTCTCTGACAGCCGCGATCTTTTGCTCAGAGCTTAAGCCAGCCGAGCTTAGAGGTAACTTCCATATCTCGCCCGCCTGTATAGCAGGCCTGTCAGTCCATAACATTCCGGCGATATCTTCATCGCTGCTTGCCGATATGGAAACGTCCTCTTCTAAAGCGGCTTTTTCAAGTCTGCCTCTGAATGAAGCAGGTACTACTCTTCCATCGAATCCGAGCACAAACTCGGCGCCTCCATCAGAAGACCCCTTATCCTTTGCTAGCCCGGCGATAAAAGCCTCAGGAGTAGGAACTCCCTCCTCTCCCATCTTCATGATCTCAATACCGCTTCCAGCAAGCTGTTTATCCGCCTGAATGAAAAAGCGACCATCTGTCCAAAGATATGCGCCTTTATCATCTACTACAAGCGTCGCAGACTCTCCAGTAAAACCTGTGAGGAACTCTGTGACCTTGAAGTAGTCGGAAACGTATTCAGAGCAATGGAAATCGCCGTATGGCACGTAATACGCGTCCATCCCGGCTTCTTTTACATATTTTCTAAGTTCTTCTATCTCTTTTCTCATAGTCCTCGCCTATTAATGTGCCAAGCAGTAAAACTGTTGACCCAATGAATTGGCGTCATTTCCCTTAAAGCTCGGGAAATGACGCCATCTTTTCAATATTCTAAGCCTATATCAGCCAATTACTTATTCTTGGACTGGATAGCTGCATGAGCTGCGGCCAGTCTTGCGATAGGAACTCTATATGGCGAGCAGGAAACGTAGTAGAGTCCTATTTCGTGGAAGAAGTGTACGGAAGCTGGATCTCCACCGTGCTCTCCGCATACACCGAGTTTGATGTTCGGTCTGGTCTTCTTGCCACCTTCAACAGCCATCTTAACGAGCTTGCCGATGCCCGTCTGATCGATGGACTGGAACGGGTCGTTATCAAGGATGCCCTTCTCAACGTATTCCTTGATGATAGCGCCTGTGTCATCTCTTGAGAATCCGAAGCCCATCTGAGTGAGGTCGTTTGTTCCGAAGCTGAAGAACTCTGCTTCCTGCGCGATCTCATCTGCAGTAAGAGCAGCTCTTGGGATCTCGATCATTGTTCCGATCATGTACTTCATGTCGATACCGGCCTCAGCAATCAGCCTGTCTGCTACAGCACTGATAACCTGCTTGACATATCTGAGCTCGGTAACACGTCCGACCAGCGGTACCATGATCTCAGGAACGATCTCTATGCCGTCTTCCTGGCTTACCTCGATAGCAGCACCGATGATGGCCTCTGCCTGCATCTCTGCGATCTCAGGATATGTGATGGCGAGTCTGCATCCGCGGTGTCCCAGCATCGGGTTGAATTCGTGAAGTTCAGCTGCTCTCGCCTGGATCTTCTCATATGGAATGCCGAGTTCTTCCTCAAGCTGCTTTACGTCTTCTTCTGTCTTAGGCAGGAACTCGTGCAGAGGTGGGTCTAAGAGTCTGATCGTAACAGGTCTGTCACCCATTACTCTGAACATGCCCTTGAAGTCCTCTTTCTGATAAGGCAGAATGCCTGCCAGGGCTTCTCTTCTCTCTTCTACGGTGTCAGCAAGTACCATTCTTCTGAACTTAGGGATTCTCTCGTCTTCGAAGAACATGTGCTCTGTACGGCAAAGTCCGATACCCTCAGCGCCGAACTTAACAGCCTGTGCGGCGTCGCGTGGGTTGTCAGCGTTTGTTCTTACCTTGAGTGTACGAGCCTCGTCAGCCCACTCCATGATAGTTCCGAAGTCTCCGGAGAGCTCTGGAGCGAGAGTCTTGATAGCCTCTGTGTAAACGCTTCCGTCAGAACCGTTCAGTGAGATGCTGTCTCCTTCGTGATAAACGTTGCCGCCAACTGTGAGAGTCTTAGCATCCTCGTCTACTACGATCTCTTTGCAGCCTGCAACGCAGCACTTGCCCATTCCTCTTGCTACTACAGCAGCGTGGGATGTCATACCGCCACGAGCTGTGAGGATACCCTCAGCAGCAACCATTCCGGCGAGATCTTCAGGCGAAGTCTCTTCTCTTACGAGAATTACCTTCTTGCCTTCAGTAGCGAATGCGCCAGCATCCTCAGCACTGAATACGATCTGGCCTGTAGCTGCGCCAGGAGAAGCAGGGAGACCCTTTGCGACTGCCTTAGCCTTTGCGAGCTCTTCGGCGTCAAATACAGGGTGAAGGAGCTGGTCGATCTGATCAGGCTCAACTCTCATTACTGCTGTTTCCTTATCGATAAGGCCTTCTTTTACCTGGTCAACGGCAACCTTAACTGCAGCTGCAGCTGTTCTCTTACCGTTACGTGTCTGGAGCATGTAGAGCTTACGGTCTTCAACTGTGAACTCCATGTCCTGCATGTCTTTGTAGTGATTCTCGAGTGTGTCAGCGATCTTCTCGAACTGAGTGTATACTTCAGGGAAAGCGTCTGCCATCTCGGAGATAGGCTGAGGTGTTCTAATACCGGCAACTACATCCTCACCCTGAGCGTTTACGAGGAACTCACCGAAGAGTTTGTTCTCGCCTGTAGCAGGGTTACGTGTGAATGCTACGCCTGTACCGGAATCGTTACCGGAGTTACCGAATACCATGGACTGTACGTTTACAGCTGTTCCGAGGGAATCGCTGATGTCATACATCTTTCTGTAAAGGATAGCTCTTTCGTTGTTCCAGCTTCTGAATACAGCCTTGATAGCCTCGAGCAGCTGATCCTTTGGCTCCTGTGGGAACTCTCTTCCGAGCTCTCTCTTAACTACTTCCTTGTAGCCTGCGATAACTTCCTTAAGGTCGTCTGTTGTCAGCTCAACGTCATATTCAACGCCTGCCTTCTTCTTCTGTCCTTCAAATACCTCATCGAAGTTGGACTTCTTGATCTCCATTACGACATCACCAAACATCTGGATGAATCTTCTGTAGCTGTCGTAAGCAAATCTGTCGTTTCCAGTCTTCTTGGCAAGACCCTCGACAGCAACGTCGTTGAGTCCGAGGTTGAGGATTGTGTCCATCATACCAGGCATCGATACAGGAGCTCCGGATCTAACCGAAACGAGAAGTGGATTCTCGTTGTCTCCGAACTTCTTGCCCATTACCTCTTCGAGCTCAGCAATGTGTTCCCAAACCTCTTCGATGATCTCATCAGCGAGAACTCCACCGTCCTCAGTGTACTTTCTGCATACATCAGTTGTGATGGTGAAGCCGAAAGGTACAGGGAGACCGATGTTGGTCATCTCAGCGAGGTTGGCACCCTTGCCGCCGAGTAAGGCTCTCATGTCCTTGGAGCCTTCGTTGAATGAATAAACGAATTTTGCCATAAAATATCTCCTTTTCTACTTTAGAAATTTAATCTCTCTTCTATGTAATCCTTCACTTCTGTGATAGGGATCCTTACCTGTTCCATGGTGTCGCGGTCGCGGACCGTTACACACTTATCCTCTGCAGTATCGAAGTCGACACAGATGCAGAACGGTGTTCCGATCTCATCTTCTCTTCTGTAACGCTTTCCGATCGAACCCGACGCGTCGTATTCTACCATAAAATGCTTGCAAAGTTCTTCATAAATCGGAATTGCGTCGCCTTCAAGTTTTTTGGAGAGCGGAAGGACCGCTGCTTTGTATGGCGCAAGAGCCGGATGGAGCCTCATGATGACTCTCGTATCCTCTTTGCCCTTGGCGTCTGTGACTGTCTCTTCGTCGTAGGCATCGACCAGATACGCGAGGACAAGTCTCTCGACTCCTACAGATGGCTCAACGCAGTATGGTACATAGCGCTCGTTTGTTTCAGGATCGAGATAGCTCATATCCTCTCCTGATGTTGTCTGATGCGCATTTAGGTCGAAATCAGTACGGGAAGCTATTCCCCAGATCTCGCCCCAACCAAATGGGAAGAGATACTCTATATCAGTAGTAGCATTGCTGTAATGCGAGAGTTCTTCCTGTGAATGATCTCTGAATCTTGTCAGATCTTCTGAGAGGCCGAGGCTCTTGAGGAAGTTGCGGCAATAATCCTTCCAGTAAGCGAACCATTCGAGTTCTGTGCCAGGCTTGCAGAAGAATTCAAGTTCCATCTGTTCGAATTCTCTGACTCTGAAGATGAAGTTGCCCGGTGTGATCTCGTTACGGAAAGATTTACCGACCTGAGCGATGCCGAATGGGACTTTCCTTCTTGTGGTCCTCTGGACGTTCTTGAAGTTAACAAAGATTCCCTGCGCTGTCTCAGGTCTCATATAGATCTCAGAAGCGGAATCCTCTGTAACACCCTGGAAAGTCTTGAACATGAGGTTGAACTGACGGATACCTGTGAAATCGCTCTTTCCGCAATTAGGGCATTTGATGGATTTCTCTGTGAGGAAGTTCTCCATCTCTTCTTTGCTCCATCCATCAACAACTACTTCTTCATCCGGCTGGTTCTCCTTGTACCAGTCTTCGATGAGCTGGTCTGCCCTGTAGCGGGTCTTACATGCTTTGCAGTCTACGAGAGGATCGCTGAATCCGCCTACGTGCCCGGATGCGACCCATGTCTTTGGGTTCATCAAAATGGCTGCGTCGAGCCCGACATTGTATTTGGACTCTCTTACGAATTTACGTCTCCATGCGTCTTTGATGTTGTTCTTGAACTCAACACCGAGAGGACCGAAGTCCCATGTGTTGGCAAGTCCACCGTAGATCTCCGAACCCGGATAGATGTAGCCTCTGTTTTTGCAAAGTGCTATGATCTTTTCCATGGTTACAGCTCTGTCAGTTACCGGAATGTCCTTTTTGTCTATTGGCATAATATTCTCCCCTATTTCTATGTCTTTAAGACATTATTTACAGTTCATCGTCCTTTAGGCCTCTTTCAGGTTCTTCGTCTTCATTTTTGACCTTTGACTTATATGATTCGGCAGCGTCCTTGATCAGATCCGTTACAGGTTTACCATACTTAGCTGCTTTATCGATAACACCGGTGACCTTTCCGTCGATATCTACGACCCGGCCCTTATCATCAATGAAGTCTATGCTGCACTGAGCGCCCATGGCAGCTACCATACCGAGCACTGCGCCCCATGGTACGAGTACTGTTCCGATAACGCCTACAGTAACAGGGAAACTTACTACTTTCTTTTCGTTCTTAGTAATGATGATCTTTGAGATATTGCCTTTTTCGACGATCTCTTTCATCTTAGCGAATACAGGGCTGTCTTTGAGGCTTGCGCCGTCGATCCTGTCGTGATCGGCATTGGACTTCTCTTCCAAGGAGATGATAGCGTCAACGACACTGCCTTCATTTTCTTCAAGAGCAGCCTTAGCCTCAGCGTATGTGCAGCCTGTTCTGTCTTTTACAAGTTCGATCTTTTCGAGAGTGATCTCCATGTCTATACCTCCGGTCCTATACTACGGCTCAGCACATCGGTGCCGAGATATCTATCAATATACTCTGCCAGGATAGTCCTGACTTGCTTCAAAACTTCGGGTTTTAGATCTATCTTTTCGAAAGTCTTTAGAGGCTTCGAATCGAAATAGACGAACACGGTTATTATATCGAAGGAAGGCTTATAAATCAACGCATTGGCATTTGTTTTCTCTTCTTTTGCGCAATCATTACAAATGATGCCTCCACTTGTTACGGAAAAGCTTTTAAATCCACTGTTTTCGCCGAAATCTTCGGGCTTTTTTCCGCAATTCACGCAGCATGATATCTCGGGAGCAACACCAAGCATCTTGAGTGTTTTATATATATACGCAAGAAGCAATGTTTCCGCGCTCTTGCCGGCCTGTGATACAGACTCGAGAAACTCGAGCGAAAGATCGAACAGATGAGGCATCGGCTCTCCTTCCGCCAGCACCTTATCAAGATACTCGATGAACGAAGAAGCGGTCATAAAGCGGTCGACATCTTCACCTATCGAATAGAAACTCTTTTTTACCTGTGAAGAATTGATACTGTATGTCTCGCGTCCTTTGAAGATATCGTATTCGGCATACGTAAAAGGACGAAGAGCGAGGGCCGATCTGCTCTTGCTCTTCTCGTTGATCGAAGTTCCCGCGGAAAGTTTACCGTAGCGCTTAGTGAAAAGCACTATCATTCTGCGGTTGTTCGCTATTTTCCTCTGTCTGAGTACTATGCCTTCCGAATTGATTATCATATATTTCTGTGCAAAAATTCCGCCTATTCGTCTTTGTATCCCCAGTTACGGATGGTGCGCTCGCTGTCACGCCAGCCTTCTTTTACCTTTACAAACAGACTCAGGAACACTTTGCCGCCTATCAGATCTTCTATCTCCATCCTGGCAGCCTTGCCTACGCCTTTGAGTTTGGCTCCGCCTTTTCCTATGATGATGCCCTTGTGAGATTTCTTTTCGCAGTAGATGACCGCGCTTATCTCAGTGGCTCTTCCCGGGCGCTCAGGCTCTTTATACTCCTCTATCTCAACGAATACGCCGTGGGGCACTTCATCGTCGAGATACTCCATCAGTTTCTCACGGATTATCTCGCTTGCAATGAATCGCACGGGATCGTCTGTCACTATATCGTCCGGGTAATACATCGGACCATCATTCAGAAGACCGGCGAGCCTGTCTTTTATCTCCTCGACGTTGTCCCCCTTGAGGGCCGAAACGCCATATATATCCTCAAACAGGCCTGTTTCGTTGTAAATGTTGTAAAGCTCGAGATACTTGTCCGGGGTCATCAGATCCATTTTATTGATAGCGAGGATCATTGGCGTTTCGCCGCCCTCCTCTTTATCTCTCTGCTTCACATCCTCAAGGAGCTTAAGGATATTCTTATCCCCTTTACCGAAATCGAGAGTCCCGTCTACGAGCAGAAGCACAGCATCGACGCCCCTCAGAGTATTGATAGCTGTCTCATTGATAGCGCTGCCCAGTTTGTTGTGAGGTTTATGGATACCCGGTGTGTCAAGAAATACCATCTGAAGACCGTTTCCGCCATCATACTCAAGATCTGTATAGATACCGGTGATGCGGTTCAATGTTGTCTGAGGTTTCGCCGAAGTGATGGCGATCTTCTCGCCGAGTATATTATTCATGAGTGTGGACTTGCCGACATTAGGCCGTCCTATTATGCCTATAAATCCTGATTTCATTTTTATCTTGTTATCCCGATTTCCGATAATACTTTTTCTTCTTTAGCGCGCATGATCTTCTTTTCGCCTTCTTCCATATGGTCATATCCGAAAAGATGCATGACGCTGTGGACAAACAGGTAGAGCATCTCGCGCGTCATCCCCGTGCCGTATTCTTCTGCCTGCCTCGCTGCCTGATCCAGACAAATTACTACATCGCCTACAAGCGTTGCGCTATCCGGTTCCTCAGCGGAATAGATCAGATCGTCAAGCAGTTCTTCATGCCCTTCAAACTGCGGAAAGCTGAGGACATCCGTTACTTTATCATTGCCTCTGTAATCACGGTTGAGCTCGCGTATCTCGTCATCGTTCACAACCGTCACCGAGAGCTCAGCATGCGTATCTGTAACAGCAAAACCGGCTGCTCCAAGCTCATCTCCGAATTCATCGGAAAGAGCTACGTCAGCAGCCTGTTCCATAAGCGCCATCATATCGGGCGTTAGTTTGTCATATTCATCGCTATAAACTATAAACATAGTACACTCAGATCAAATCAGCGTCCGCTGACTTTATTGCCTTTGGAAGTATTGCTTCTCACTTTGTTCTTGTTATCAAAGGAATCGTACGCGCGTATGATCCTTTTAACGAGTTCGTGCCTTACGACATCGACCTCAGTGAAGCTGTTGAATTTGATTCCTTCAACGCCTTTGAGAACTTTCTGAGCTTCTTTGAGCCCGCTCATAGTGCCGCTCGGAAGGTCGATCTGTGTAATGTCTCCCGTCACGACGACTTTTGAATTGAAGCCCATACGTGTAAGGAACATCTTCATTTGTTCGCGTGTGGTATTTTGCGCCTCATCAAGTATGATGAACGAATTATCGAGAGTGCGGCCCCTCATATAAGCGAGCGGCACCACCTCGATCACACCTTTTTCACGAAGTCTGGCTGCTGCCTCGATACCGAGCACATCGTAGAGCGCGTCATAGAGAGGCCTGAGATACGGATCAACTTTCTCCTGCATATCTCCCGGAAGGAAGCCCAGCTTCTCTCCCGCCTCGACAGCAGGACGTGTCAGTATTATCCTCTCGACTTCTTTGTTCTTATACGCGTTTATAGCCATAGCGCATGCAAGATAAGTCTTACCCGTGCCGGCAGGGCCGATACCGAAGACCATATCGGTGTTGCGGATATTGTCCACGTATTCCTTCTGGGCCTGAGTCTTAGGTCTTAAAGGACGGCCATTGTGCGTATAGCAGATTATATCCTTGGACGTCACAGGCTCATCAAATCTTTTGCCTCCGGCCTCGGTCTCAATAAGATAATTGAGTTTTTGCGGATCGAGTTCGGGATCGTTGTGAAGCGCCTCGATAAGCCTTGCTACTATGCGCGCAGCAAGTTCAGGATCCCTTCCGCGAATGGAAAGGACGCTGTCTCTGAGGTTCATCTCTGTCCCCGTGAACTTCTCTACCGATCGGATGTTGGCATCGTAATTGCCGAAGAGTCCCTGGATGTCTATTTCTTCGGGTATGTTGATTTTATATTCCATATATTTTATTTACCGCTGAGGAATTCTTTTACAGCTTTATTAACGGCAGAACCGTCCGCTTTGTCCTTGAGCTCAGCCATAGCGTTCTTCATGAGATTGCCCATGTTCTTCATATCGGCTTCGATGCCAAGCTTCTCGGCGATCTCTCTGACCTTTGCTTTGATCTCTTCCTCGCCCATTTCCTCAGGAAGATAAGCCTTGAGGATCTCGATCTCCTTCTGGTAGCCTTCGAGCATATCATCGCGGCCTGCTTTTGCGAAGTCAGCAAGCGCGTCGGTTCTCATCTTGACCTGCTTTTTGATGATCTTTACGATATCAGCATCATCCTCAAGCTCTACTCGCTGGTCTACTTCGTACTGCTTGATAGCAGCTCTTACCATATTGACTGTTTCTTTTCTGACTGTGTCAGCGTTCTTCATCGCTTCCTTATAGTCTTGCATCAACTGTTCTTTTAAACCCATTTCTTTGCTCCTTCTCATTGAAGTATACAAGGGAGATATCCTCCCTGAACAATTTGATATATGAAATAAGAAAAATGCGAACCGATAACAGTTCGCATCCAATTCCTAGTATTTACGAGCTTTCTTACGAGCCGCCTCAGACTTTTTCTTACGTCTTACGCTTGGCTTTTCGTAATGCTCTCTCTTACGCAGCTCTGCCATGACGCCATCGCGAGCGCAAGATCTCTTAAATCTCTTAAGAGCACTCTCCAGGCTTTCGTTTTCTCTTACAACTACCTGTGCCATATTCTTGTCTCACCTCCTGTCGTCATGTATTATCGCGGCCGCGAACTTAAGGCCACAACGCAGTGATTGTACTACTATCAAAAGATATTGTCAATAATATCTCCGGCCATCATTTTGCGTCTTGCGTCGCCGTCCTTAGCAAAGCTCTCAGCTGCCTTTCCGTGAAGCATAACTCCGTACATAAGCGCGGCATCAAGCTGATTGCCCTGTGCGATGAGCGATGCGATTACTCCCGCCAGGACATCACCGGAACCGGCCGTTGCAAGTCCTGAATTACCGACCGTATTTATATAAAGCTTTTGACCATTGCCGTTATCTTTGAGCGCTATGAGCGATACATCAGATTTAACTACCATACTGATATCGAATTTCTCGCTGAATTTCTTTGTATAGCCTATGCGGCGTCTGGCCAGAATGTTTATATCTTCTCCGCAAAGCCTTGCCATCTCCCCGAGATGTGGTGTGATCACGCAAGGACATTTTCTCTTGCGCAGCGATTTCAGATTCTTTGCAATAAGATTGAGAGCTCCGGCATCGAATACTGCAGGTGTCTTGCCCGAAAGGATCTGTTTCACAAGAAGCCTTCCGACCGAGTCCTCTCTGAGTCCAGGCCCTACCAAAACAGCATCTACGCCCTGAGAGAACTGCTCAAAAGCCCCAAGAACATCATCTGGTTTATACGGAACAGCAACAGCTTCAGGTATCGATACATTGAAGAATCCGGTGTACTTAGATGGACAGAATATCTTGACAAGCCCGCAGCCGGCTCTGTACGCCGCCTTAGCAGCAAGCATCCCTGCTCCAAGCATGCCGTTTGAGCTTATAACCACTCCGACTGTTCCGAAAGTGCCCTTATGCCCGTTCTCAGCTCTCGGTACAAGCGCCTCGTCGACCGTTGCATCAAGGAATTCCCTGTCAAGAACAGTGAGTTTGTCTGTCACGTTTGCGTATCCGCTCGGGATAAAACCTATGTCTACGACCTTTACTTCGCCGCAGCATTCTCTTCCGGCGCCAAAGAACATACCGGTCTTATAGCAACCGAAAGTGATGGTAAGATCGGCTCTTATAGACTCTCCCATGATAAGACCGCTTGTGGCGTTGAGCCCGGACGGTATATCGATGGCGATCTTGTAGCCGGATTTGGAGTTGATGTAGTTGACAAGTCTTATGTTATTGTCGTCAAGGGATTTATTGAGTCCGATCCCGAACATTCCGTCCAGGATGCAGTCATACTTAGCGTTGAGTACGTTTCTTTCTATGCCTCTCAGCCCGTGTATGCCTACCTCCGGATGTGAATTGGCAAGCACGCTCATCTGATGCTTGAATTCATCAGTCGCTTTAGCGATCTTACCGGCAAAATGAACGTCTATATGCTCATATCCCATTTGTGCCAGCCATCTTGCCGCGGCAACAGCATCGCCGCCATTATTGCCATGGCCTGCAATTACAAGAATACTCGCGGATCTGTCAGGGATCCTGCGTGCAGTCTCCTCAGCAATGGATCTTGCCGCGTTTTCCATGAGCACTACGCTTGGTATTCCCGCGCGGACAGCAAATTCGTCCATATATTTCATGCCTTTGGCTGTAAGTGCGTACATCGACGATACCCTCCGATCAAATGATCTTGTCCCAAAGTATTATATTCTTGTCAAACACAGGGCCTTCATCACTGCAGTTGAGCCTGCCCTCAGTTGTCTCAACAAAGCGTTCCTCATAGCTTGTCGCCTCTGCGAGAATAGTACCGGAAAGGCTGAACTGTCCTTCATCTACTTTTACAGCCAGATCTCTGAGCATAGTAAGTGAACCGCTTGCGCAGACATAAGGATTCTGCTTAACGACATCAGCAGCACCAGCCTGCCTTCCGTTGCTTCCGTCAAGAGTGACTACTTCGATCTCATTCACGAGATTTGTGAACGAGTCGAGCATATAGATATCATCCTTGCTCGGATAACACAAAATGAGTTTGCATTTTATTCCGCGTACAACAAGCCTTCTAACCAGACCGAGCATTTCAGGTATACCTACATCGTCAGCAACAAGCGTTACTTCTTCGGGCACCTTATCGAGATCAAATCCGTTACCGAGGCCTGTGGTTATCAATGCTTCTTCGCCCGGCTTGAGGGATGCGAGGACTTCGCTGACCCTATCGATGACCGGGAAAACTATGGTGAATCTGTTGCTGTCGAAATCACAGACCTGATAAGGGCCTCCGATGCCGCCGGCTTCCAGATTAGCGTATTGACCGGGCTGGCTGAATTCGCACTCGCCCATGTCGAATGTCATCCTGTGAATGTCGCGCACCAGGATGTCGTTCGCGACTAACTTTCCTGTCTTCTTCATTTTATTTCCGTGTCATCTTCCTTTACAGATATTTCAGTCTGCTCATCCCCTGCAGCTGATATGTTTTCTTCAGTCTCGGCCCTTACATCCTGAGTTTCTGATGCCTCAAGAAGTTCGACTTTTTCGGGAGCCTCCAGAGCTTCGACTTTGTCAGTGATCTCCTGAATTACCGGTTTAGGTTCTTCGGCCTTTATCTCTTCGACCACCGGAGAATCCGCGATCTCTTCGTGTGTGTCTGTCTTTTCCTCATACTTTGGAGTAATTGGCTGTGCGGCAGCAGCTGCCCTTTGATACATATTAGCGGTCTCCTTGAGATCGACCACATAGGAATCGAGGATCTTATCGTGCCAGCCTCTGTTTTTGTCGTCTATCAAGATCCAGATATAGCCGAGTAGAAATACGTAGCTTGAGGCGCTCTTGACGATGAATTCTCTGAGCATCATCATCCAGAATCTGAAAGGCTTTCCGTTTTTGCTCGATACGACCTGAAGGCCGAGTATCGCTTTGCCGATCGACTGCGCTCTGGCATAGAGCACCAATTCAGCTATGATATAGGCCATCATAAGAATAAAGAGCACAAGCACTGCCGCAAAAGCGCTATCGCTATGTGGGATATTATAATCAAAGTTGTTGCCGTAACCATAGCCATAGCCGAATGGATCACCGTATCCGTAGCCTCTTCCGGGAAGCATGGACGATATACCAAACACAGACACCATAACAATATAAGCAACGAACGGTATAATAGCATCTATAAGTCCCGCAGCGAGTCTTTTACCTCTCGACGCGAGTTTCATAGTCTTTTTCATATATTGATATCTCCTGCTGTATTTTTCGTGTTTTGGTTCGGACCCAAAACGCCGTATATATTATACTACAATTATCCTTGCGAATATTACATATAAATGAACTTTATAGTAAACGCACAGAAAAGCCCCGTTGTCGATAGCGGGGCTCTGTTTTTCAGTATGGGCCTTAGTCTGCCCTGCTAGTGTTCATCCTCATGTGGCTCAAATCCCACAAGGCTCTCCGGCATTTCTCTGCCCGACTTCTCGTAGTAGTCGACCATAGCGGCCTTGATAGCGTCCTCTGCGAGCACGGAGCAGTGGATCTTTCTTGCAGGAAGTCCGTCAAGAGCATCGACAACAGCTTTGTTTGTAAGTTCGAGTGCTTCATCAAGAGTCTTTCCTTTGATAAGCTCTGTCGCCATTGAAGAAGTCGCGATAGCGGATCCGCAGCCGAAAGTCTTGAACTTGACGTCTGTGATAACGTCTCCGTCTACTTTGAGGTACATCTTCATGATGTCTCCGCAGACAGGATTTCCGACTTCACCGATACCATCGGCATCCTCGATGACTCCTACATTGCGAGGGTTTTCAAAATGATCCATTACTTTATCTGTATACAGTGACATGTTTTTTATCTCCTTTCATCCTCATATCTGTTTTATTCTTAAGCTTCCCAGTGTTCAGGGACGCAGTGTTCTCTCTTTCCTGTCAGAAGGTCTTCCCAATAAGGAGACATGCTTCTGTAGTGATCTATTACATAGTGGACTTTCTCGATGATGTAGTCGATCTGTTCCTCTGTATTATCGATATCCAGGCTGAATCTAAGCGATCCGTGTGCTGCTTCGATCGGAACTCCCATGCCGAGCAGTACGTGTGAAGGATCGAGAGACTCGCTGGTGCAAGCGCTTCCGGATGAGCATTCGATGCCGTACATATCCAGATGGAGCAGCAGGCTCTCGCCTTCTACGCCCTCAAACGACCAGTTGACATTGCCCGGAAGTCTCTTTACAGGATCTCCGTTTAGCTGTGAATAAGGGATGTCCTTAAGGCCATTGATCAGTCTGTCTCTGAGAGCTGCGACTCTGGTCATATTTGGCTCCATGTTGTCGCATGCTTCTTTGAGAGCTTCTGCCATAGCTCTGATTGCAGGAACGTTTACTGTGCCGGCTCTTTTGCCTCTTTCCTGAGCTCCGCCTTCAATTACATTGACAAGCCTGATTCCGTTTCTGGCATAGAATACGCCGACGCCCTTTGGACCGTGGAATTTATGACCCGACATCGAGAGCATGTCGATATTCATCGCCTGTACATCTATAGGCAGGTGTCCTGCAGCCTGAACCGCGTCAGTATGGAAGAGCACGCCCTTCTCTTTGCAGATCTTACCGATCTCAGGAATAGGCTGAATTGCGCCCATCTCGTTATTAGCAAACATTACACTGACAAGAGCCGTATCTTCTCTTATTGCGTCTCGGATCTTAGCAGGATCTACTATACCGTTGCTCTCAGGAGCGATGAATGTGACCTCAAAGCCTTCTTTTTCAAGCTTAGCCATAGTATGAAGAATGGCGTGATGTTCGATGTTGAGCGTGATGAGGTGTTTCTTGCCCTTCTTTGAGAGACCTCTGGCAGCACTCAGAAGCGCCTGATTATCAGCTTCAGAACCGCCCGATGTGAAATAGATCTCATTAGGCTTAGCGGCGTTGATGCAAGATGCTACTATCTCTCTTGCCTCGTCAAGCACTTCCTGTGTGCGCTGTCCGTCACTGTGCAGGCTGTTCGGGTTGCCGTTGTAATTATCGAGGCATTCGATAAACTTGTCTCTTGCTGTCTTACTGAGATAAGTTGTGGCTGCGTTGTCAGCATATACTTTCATTGATCTTCCTCCGTACAATATTTTCAATTTGCGGAATCGCATGTACCGCAGTAATCTCCAAGTAGCTTTTTGCGGTTTCCGCTTATAATATCCTCAAGTGTTATATCACTGAGGTAATTCTCTATGACTTTATCCAGACCTGCCCATAGCGGAAGTGTGCTGCATGTCGCGGCTTTTTCGCACTCAACACCGTCTTGCATTATGCAGTTTACAGGCGCCAGTGTGCCTTCGGTCAGAAGCAATATCTCACTGATATTGTATTCCTCAGGCTTTCTTGCGAGTCTGTATCCGCCTTTCTTGCCTCTGAGACTCTGGAGCATCCCACCTTTATTTAATATGGAGATAATGCTCTCAAGATACTTCATAGACAGATTTTCGCGCTCTGCTATATCTGCCAGAGATACGTATCCGTCTCCTTCAAGTCTTGCCAGATCCACCATTACTGTCAGAGCATATCTGCCCTTGGTAGATACCATCATGACCGCAATACTCCTTTCTTTTTCCGATTTTTCCGGACGATACGAACCGAAAACGAAACCTTTCTTTTCAGTTTCCTTGCAAATCCTACCACCGCGGTAGGATTAAGTCAATCTGTAAAAACAAAAAAATAACTATCCTCATAAAGATTCTTCGTTATGTTATGATATATAAGGAAAAAATCGGGAAAGAACAGGTATTACCTATAACTATGTATACAACACTATTTCGGGGGGATTCGATTCTAAATGGTAATATTCTATAACATAATCGCCTTTCTCGGCGGACTCTCAATGTTCCTTTACGGTATGAGAGTCATGGGAGACGGGCTGCAGAGCTCATCGGGCGGAGCCATGCAAAATGCTCTTTCCAAGATGACAGACAAGCCGGTAATGGGCTTTATTCTCGGTATGCTCGTTGCCTGCATCATCCAGAGCTCTACAGCTACCATCGTCATCACCGTCGGTCTTGTTGGTGCGGGCATACTCACCTTCCACCAGTCTGTCGGTATCGTACTCGGCGCAAACGTCGGTACTGCCATCACCGCCCAGATCATCCGTCTAATGGATGTCAGCTCCGGTATGGACAGTCCTTTCTATTTCTTTAAAGCTGATAACCTTGCTCCTCTCGCCCTTGTCATTGGCATCACTCTGATCATGTTCATCAAGACAGGCGGCGCAAAAACAGCCGGAAACGTAGCTTGCGGATTCGGAATCCTGTTTATGGGACTCATTTATATGAGTAACATTGTCTCCGGTTTCGGCGAGTCTCTGAGCAGTTTTCTAACAGCATTCTCTGATAACTACGCACTTGGTTTCCTTGCCGGTGTTATCGTAACAGGCATCGTACAAAGTTCCTCAGCTGTTGTTGGTATAGTCCAGTCCATCGCCAGTTCTGTCGGAGTCAATTTCAGCGAGATATTCGCAGTGATCATCGGCGTCAATATCGGCGACTGTATTACTACTTACCTCGTAAGCCGCATCGGCGCAAAGCCGGTCCAAAGGCGCACTGCTGTAGTACACATCATTTACAATGTCTTTGCGGCGATACTTGTTTTCAGCGCTGTATTTATCCTCAGACACACAGGCATCATTTCAGATGAGATATGGAACATGACGCTCCGCTCCGGAGGTGTTGCTAATATCCACGGTATATTCAGACTTGCTCCTGCGATAATCCTGCTCCCATTCTCAAAGGTATTCGAGAAGATAGCCTGCACGATCGTTAAGGAAGCTCCTATGGACGAAGAAGATGTGCATGCTCTTGCTACTCTCGATGCTCTCGATGAGAGGCTCTTCAGGACCCCTTCCATCGCTCTCGATCAGGTCGAAAAAGTGGTTTGCGAGATGAGCGACATTGCTCTTCATAACTATGATGCCTGTGTAAAGCAGATATACGAATTTGACCCTAAACGAGATCATCGCATAGATGAGCGCGAAAACCTGCTTGACACCATGACAGACTCGGCAAACAAGTATATCGTATCGCTGTCGTCTTATGTCACCCGTGAAGCAGACATGCTTCGTCAGAATTACATCGTTAAAGCGATGATATGTTATGAAAGGATCGGAGATCTTGCAGTCAACATAAAGGATGAGATAGCGAAGATGCGCGATGAAGGAACTATGTTCTCGGATTCAGCGCTTAAAGAACTCAGGATATCGTTCGATGCGATCTATGAGATATTGGATATAACAGCTGAAGCTTTCAAGAATACGGATTCCGCTATAGCGGCAAAAGTAGAGCCGCTTGAGGAAGTCATAGACGATCTGGTCGAGGATATGAACGCCCGCCATGTATACAGGATGATGAACGAGTTCTGCGACCCTATCACGGGCATCCGCTTCCAGAGCATTCTCACTAACGTAGAACACATCTCAGATAAGTGCAGCGATATAGCGGTCTACATACTCGAACGTGACAATCACGAGATCTTCGGTAAGGAGCACTCTTACCTTCACGAGCTGCACGTCTCCAATGACGAAGAATATCAGACATATTACAAAAACAATTACGCAAAGTATTTCAATGCCCTAGCTGAGATCCCGGTAGAAGAAAAAGCGGAATAGCCCGGCTATTCCGCTTTTACTTTTTTCCAGTAATTGCTGTAGTGTTCGGTGCTCTTCGGATCGAGCATCTTCAGCGATTCACAGCTTTCGATCGTTTCCTCGCTAGGGAATACCGCTTCCTCATTCAGGTATTCCTCATCTATAAGATCAAGAGCCGCCTCGTTAGGAGTCGTGTAATACAAATAATCGAAATTCTTTGCTGCTACCTCGGCCTTGCAAAGGTAGTTGATCCATGCCTCAGCTTTATCCTTATTGATAGCGTCTTTTGGGATCATCCACGAATCTATAAAGAACTCAGAACCCTCTTTAGGGATGACGAATTCCACATCTTCGTTGAGGTCTTTAGTGTAGATATATTCTCCATTCCAGACTACCCCGACAGCAGCGGATCCGTTCGCGAGAAGGTCTCTGGCCGAATCATTAGCATACTTATACACCAGAGGTTTCTGCCTTATAAGATCATCCGCGGCCATGCTAATCTCATGTTCATTTGTGGAATTCAAGGAGTAACCGTTCTTTTTAAGGCCGATCATGAAGGCATCTCTGACACTATCCGGCATCACCATGCTGCCTGCGAATTTCTCATTCCAAAGATCTGACCAGGAATCGATTTTTACATCCCCTACCATTTTTTTATTGTAGAGTATGCCTGATATTCCAAGCTGATATGGCACAGAATACTTATTCCCCGGATCGAAGCTCTCGGATTTTTTCATATATACATCAGCAATGTTTGATACCTCAGGCATCGCGTCCTTATCCAGTTCTGCCAGCATATCATTTGCGATCATGCGCTCTATCATATAGTCGGATGTACATACGCAGTCGTATGTTGTCGCGTTGTTCTCAAGGACTGTGTACATTTCTTCGGCTGTATCATAGTAATCAGGGATAACTCTGATGCCTGTCTCAGCTTCAAAATCCTCAAGTATCATGGGATCGAAATAGTCGCCATAGCAATAGACATAGAGCTCGCCATTTACTCCGCTCCGGCATCCTGAAGTCAGGAGGCTGAACGAAGTTATGAGCGCAAAGCACAGTATCAGTGCGATGGTTCTTTTGTGGTGTAAAGCGATAGTTCTCATCTGTTTTACCCAAATAGTGTTAACGCTACAGCAATGACTTCAGATCCTGAAGAGCGCCTTTATACTGTACGAAAAGATCTGAGATATCAGGCATCGAATCCTGACCTCTTAGCTTTTCGGTCATCTCCTCTACCGGCTTGCAGACCGGTGTAAGCGAAAGATTGCCAAGAGCTCCTTTGAGAGCGTGCGCGGCTTCAAAAGCGGATTTTGCGTCTTTGGCTTCCACTGCTTCGTCCAACTTGGCAAAATTTGCATCTTCGAGCATAGTGCCTACAAGCTGAAGATAGAAATCTTCCATTCCCATGCAGCGTGCAAGACCTTCCTCAGTATCTGCTCCAAATCGTTTAAGCGCATCAATTGTAATCATGTGATCGTCTCCTAATAGTTATCTTCGCATTACTTTTGTTTCTTATTTACCCTGTTCCTTTTTCTCTATGATGAATTTCTCGAATTCCTCGGCCGGGACAGGTTTGGAGAAATAATAGCCCTGGACTACATCGCAGCCCATGGATTTGAGTGTAAACAGTTGCTCGGCAGTTTCGACACCTTCCGCGATAACCGGCACATTGAGAGAAGATGCTATCTCGATAACGATCTCGATCATGCGGGTGTCCTTACCGCTTTTGAAAGCGTTCCTGATAAACTGCATATCAAGTTTGAGAGCGTCGATAGGCAGATTAGACAGCATATTCAGTGAGCTGTAGCCGCTGCCGAAATCATCCATCTCTATATAGAATCCGCGGTCTCTCAGACTCTTTACGGTGTCAATGATATGCTCAGAATCCTCGGTATATGCTGACTCCGTAACTTCAAGCATCAGTTCTCTGTGCTTGAGATCGAATTCATCAATAAGGCCTTCAAGTTCTTCTTCCAGCGCTGAATCGAACATATCGATCCTCGATACATTCACCGAAACAGGTACTGAAACGCCAAACTTGTTTTTCCATTCTCTTATCTGTTTAGCGGCAGTGCGCCACACATAATTATCAAGGCTCTGTATAAGACCGTTCTTTTCAAACAGATCGATAAAGATACCCGGGCTCACAAGGCCGAATTCAGGATGATTCCAGCGCACCAGAGCCTCGCAGCTTGTGAGGAAAGCCTCTTCGCCCCTGATATCATATTTAGGCTGATAGTGTACGACAAATTGCTCTTCTTCTATCGCGCGCTTGAAGTCTACAAGAAGCTGATCGGCAAACTTAGAAGATTCATGAAGGGCATCATCATATATGGCGACCGCCTTAGTGAAAGTGCTTCTTACGGTGTCAGAAGCCATCTTGGCCCTGTCGAATCTTCTTTCTACATCAATGCTCTTATCTACTTCAGGATAAACTCCCATCCTGAGTCTAACAGTGTTTTCATCCTTTTCAGCACCTGCTGCTCCGTCAGACACACGGTCGATCAAATCGCTGTAATTCGCTCCGTGAGGCAAATAGAGAATAAAAATATCCGTTTCTCTTCTGGACGCAAAGCCGCCGATCTCATCAATAATAGAGCGTATCTTTGACGAGATGCGTTCAAGTACTTCGTTTGCATATCGCCTACCATAGCGCTCATTTATAAAGTGAAAATGATTGATATTGATGACAATGGCATCCATTATTCTTTCAGGATGCTTCCTGTCGAATCTCTCGCAATAACTATTGAAATACTCTCTTGTATAGAGGCCGGTCAAGGCGTCGATCTCAGTCTGCCCGATGATAATACGGCCTTCATTGAGTTCGATAGTGCGCCGAACTCTGGCCTTTATGACTTCAGGCCTCGGATATGGCTTGGAAATGAAGTCAGAAGCGCCGATATCGAGGCTCTCGACCTCTGCTTCCTTTTCGGCTGTAAGTACGATTACAGGCAGAATATCGAGGCTTCCGCTTTCTTTCATTCCTGTCAAAATATCAAGGCCGCTCATATCAGGAAGATTGAGATCAAGCAGAACAAGGCTCAGGCTGCTTTCACTGCCTAGAATTTCAAGTGCCTCGGCACCTGTCTCAGCGGTGAGAAGATCGTAATCTTTTTGAAGCACGATCCTAAGCAATTCCAGATTGACTTTTTCGTCTTCGACGATCAGTATTTTTTTCTTTTCGTTTCTGAAATTATTCATTTATGATTATCCCCATTACCCAAATTTCAATATGAAACAAAATCATACTTATCAAATAATATTATACACTAACGCAGAGATTAAGATAACTATTTGAAAGACAGTAAAAGAAAAAGACTGCCTATTGACAGTCTTGATTGGAGGCGACACCCGGATTTGAACCGGGGGTGAAGGTTTTGCAGACCTCTGCCTTACCACTTGGCTATGTCGCCATATTGCGAAGGGACTCGTTTGAGTCCCCTCTTTCTTGGCTAGGGTAGCAGGATTCGAACCTGCGAATGACGGAATCAGAATCCGTTGCCTTACCGCTTGGCTATACCCCATCAATGGGGTGGGTAGTGGGATTCGAACCCCCGCATACACGAGCCACAACCCTGGGTCTTAACCGCTTGACGATACCCACCATGCCCGTTTATCTCGCTTACGCGAGATATATTAAAAATGGCGACCGGGAACGGGCTCGAACCGTCGACCTCCAGCGTGACAGGCTGGCATTCTAACCAGCTGAACTACCCGGCCGCGTAATTGATCAATCCCAAATAATGGAATTAATACAATGGTGGGCGCAATAGGGCTCGAACCTATGACCCCCTGCTTGTAAGGCAGGTGCTCTCCCAGCTGAGCTATGCGCCCGTAATGGTAGCGGCGACTGGACTTGAACCAGTGACCTTCCGGGTATGAACCGGACGCTCTAGCCAGCTAAGCTACGCCGCCACAAAGTGCGCTTTCCAATCGCGCTTGATTAGTGTACCAAAAGCATATGGGCTTGTCAACAACTATCTGGACAACTTTTTAAAGTTTTCTTTTAGAGACAATTTGATTATATTTTAGCACCCTCATATGTTATACTCTACACGTTATGTTACAGCCTGATCCTATTGCATTTGAATTATTCGGATTCCAGATCAGATGGTATGGCATCCTGATCGCTCTCGGTATGATGACCGCGGTTCTTATATCAAGCAAGCGCGCGCCAAAGCATGGTCTGAAAGACGATGACGTACTTGATCTTGCGCTTTGGATGCTCCCTATCGGAGTGATCGGCGCCAGAGTCTATTACGTATTATTTAACCTGCGTTATTATCACTCACTCAGCGAGATGCTCAATATACGGGCCGGTGGCCTCGCTATCCACGGGGGTCTGATCTTCGGTCTGATAGCAGTATATTTTGTATGCCGTCATAAGAAGATCGCCATGCTCAATATGGCAGATCTTATAGCTCCTACAGTAGCGCTGGCGCAGGCTATAGGCCGCTGGGGCAATTTCTTTAATGGTGAAGCGCACGGCGGGCCGACCGATCTTCCATGGGGCATCATTGTAGACGGTGTCAAAGTCCACCCTACTTTCCTCTATGAATCGATATGGTGCGTACTTCTATTCATAGCTCTTTCTTATTTCGATACTCACAAACGAACAGCCAATGGCCAGACGCTCGCTCTGTATATGATCTTCTATTCGCTTGAACGTTTCTTCGTAGAAGCTCTCAGAACTGACTCGCTTATGATAGGTCCATTCAAGCAAGCCCAGGTGATCAGCATTTGCGCAATGGCCCTCGGTATCTGTTTGTACATTTATGTGACACGCAAAGAACGCGGTTCCGATACAAAAAAATGAAAAAGACTGCAAGGGGTGCAGTCTCTTTCGAAAAAGGGTATTGGGACTAGAGAAGGGATCAAGGATGATCCCTCGGCGGCATTATATAGGACGCGCAATACAATTGCAAGTATTTACCGCGAAATAATTGACTAATCTTTTGCTCATCGCCCTTGCCTTACACATTAAAGAGGAAGTGCATGACATCTCCGTCCTTAACTTCGTACTCCTTGCCCTCTGAACGCAGCCAGCCTTTTTCTTTAGCGGCTGAGAGCTTTCCATCCACTTCCATTAACTTTTCATATGAAATGGTTTCCGCACGGATAAACCCTTTCTCGAAATCTGTATGGATCCTGCCCGCTGCCTGAGGGGCCAGTGTGCCGCGTTTTATAGTCCATGCTCTTGTCTCGTCTTCTCCTGTTGTAAGGAAGCTGATAAGATCAAGAAGCGCGTATGATGATTTGATCAGTTTATCAAGGCCGGATTCCGTGATGCCAAGCTCCTCAAGGAACATTTCCCTTTCCTCATCGTCGAGCTCAGCAAGCTCGGACTCGACCTTAGCGCATATAACTACTACTTCTGAGCCTTCCTTCTCGGCATATTCTCTTACTTTCTTTACATATTCGTTGTCCCCGCCTGCTGCGTCATCTTCTGACACGTTAGCGGCATAGATCACCGGCTTATATGTAAGGAGGTCCAGAGATTTGACGAAGGCTTTTTCTTCATCATCGATATCCTCGAGCTCTCTCGCGGCTTTTCCCTCGGCAAGAAGGTCATATATCCTCTTAAGCAATTCGAGCTCTCCTCTGGCCGATTTATCGGCTTTAGCAGCCTTCTCTGTTTTGGCTATCCTTCTCTCGAGCACTTCCATATCCGCGATCACGAGCTCAGTATTTATGATCTCGATATCGCTTACCGGGTCAATCCTTCCGTCAACATGTACAACATTCGCGTCATCGAAGCATCTGACAACGTGAACTATAGCCTCTACCTCACGGATATGTCCGAGGAATTTATTTCCGAGGCCTTCGCCTTTGGATGCTCCCTTTACAAGGCCTGCGATATCGCTGAATTCTATTGTCGTATATATGGTTTTTTTAGAGTTATAAACTTTGGAAAGTGTAGTTACACGCTCATCAGGAACAGTGACTACGCCTACGTTTGGTTCTATCGTACAGAACGGATAGTTGGCGGCTTCTGCACCCGCTTTGGTGATCGCGTTGAACAGTGTGCTCTTTCCTACATTTGGAAGTCCTACGATTCCGAGTTTCATGCTATGTGATTCTCCTTTTCTATCTCATTAAATCGCCCTCCGCTTTGGGAGGACGATATAATAATTATTGTTAAAACTTTTTCTTCAGTGTCAGTATGTTGCTCCCGTCGATGTATTGGTAGCTCAGATCATCCATAGTGTTTTTCACAAGGAAGATGCCAAGCCCTCCTATTTGTCTGTCTTCTGCCGAAAGCGTCACATCCGGATCTTCCTTGGCAAGCGGATCGTATTGTATGCCACGATCGATGAAAGTGATCGATACCTGAAGAGGATCATCGCATACCTCGACTCTGACTTTTGCCATTCCTTTATCCGGTTTATATGCGTAATTGGCAATATTTACAAATATCTCTTCGGCAGCAACATCGATCTGCATCTGAGATTTTAACGGGCAGCCTGCCGCTTCGAGATGCTTGTCTATGAACTCAAGTACCTGAGGCAGATTATCTGTTGTTGCCTCTATATCGAGTTCATTCGGATCATCTGTGTCCTGATCAGGCTGCACCTCAAACACGAGAGAATCAGTCCTGTCGAGAAGCTCCATAAGATGCTTTTTCCAGACTTCGTATTCTTCCTTGCCCAGGCCTTCAAGATAAAGGCCTCTCTTTACGGATCTTGCGAGAAGTCTTGCATAACCTACGATGCGCGCTTTATCCTCGACTGCCCTGATGACATCATCGTCTTTTGTTCCGATATAAAGTTCCAGTGTCCTTCGCCAGAGTCTCTTGCCGGTCTCAGCGTTGAAGCCCTGGAATTTCTCGATGCCGTTAGTGTCAACCTCAAAGAAACCTGCGAAAGCGTTGAAGATGGATCCGAACTCAAATACAGGATGGCCAACAGCCAGAGTATCCATATCTATCAGAAGGACTTCATCATCCTGAAGCTCGAGATTCTTAGTATGATAGTCGCCATGGATCATGTTATCGATCTCTGGGACATCGTTTATGAGCCTGATGAGTTTATCCGCGTACTCGTCAGGAAGATGCCCTTTGAGCCTCTCAGCTCTTTCAACGAATTCGGCTTTGATGCTCGGCAATTTACCCTTTGGCACCTCAGTGCTGTGGATCTTTTTAAGCATCTCGACATATTCTTCGGCGCACCAGTCGAATTTTTCAGGCTCGGTCGCAAGTATCTTGGCGAAAGATTTTGCATTGAGCAGTTCAAACACCGAACCATAGCTGTCTCCGACTTTTACTACATCGTAGGATATGGCGGTAGGAATTCCGAGTATAAGCGCTAGTCTGGCTACTTCTCTTTCGTGCTCTATATCTTCAAGAGCGTCCGCATTATTATATACCTTTACGACATTATCTTTGTCTATTCTGTAGATGGTTCCGTTAGCGCCTTTACCGATTTCTTCCGCACCCTCGATCGAAACTGTTTTGTATGCCTTCTCTACCTTCATCATCTGAGTGAATCCGGTCATGTCAAAAATCTCGTATACTTCTGAGCACACGTTGATAATTTTAAGATCAGGATACTTCTTGCGAAGTCTGAGGATGACTCTGAGCCCGGCGCTCGAAATATATTCGAGTTCTTCGGCGTCAAGTATCAGCGGTATTCCTGCTGATGACCCTAACTGCTCTTGGATCTCCCTTTCTATATCTGAAGCATTACCGGAATCGATCCTGCCTTTGAGTGCTATAGTCAATGTACCGTTATCGGCCATACTGCACCTCCAAAATGATTATGATCCGGGTCGATTACGCGATAGTAAGTATATCGACAAATCCTGTTACGTCGAAAATCTCCATTACTGTTTCGTTTACGTTGATCAGTTTCATGGATCCCTTCTGATTCATGCTCTTCTGAGCTGTAAGAAGTACTCTCAGTCCGGCTGATGAGATATACTCGAGATCAGCCATATCAAGGACGAGATCTGTTACAGGATCAAGCGAACCCTTAAGCTCTGCTTCAAGTTCCGGAGCAGTTACTGTGTCGAGTCTTCCCTCAAGCGCGATTGACAGTTTTTCACCTTCAAGGTTTTTGTTGATATTAAGCATTTGTTTCCTCCGTTTACCATAATTACGTATACACTGTTATTTTAGCACAATCTATGATATTTTTTGATAGCAACATACATAGTTTATTTACAGTTATCATGAAAGTTTTTACAAGAGATTACAGGATAAGCGGTGAATACCATCGGCTATGGCACGAATACTTCGGCAGCATGAAACCGTGTGTACTCGATATAGAGGCTACGGGGCTCGACCGAACACGCTGTAAGGTGATCCTTATCGGTCTTTTGACGCGCACTGAAAGCGGAGTCAGGATCACTCAGTTTCTTGCCGAGAATCACTATGAAGAATCCAAAGTTCTTGAGGCAACAATGGAAATGCTCGAGGAAGAAGGCATAGAATATCTCATAACCTTTAACGGCTATGCTTATGACATTCCTTTTATAAATGCGAGGCTTGACGCCTGCATGGATGGCAGGCATCTCCATATGTATCATTTCGATTTATACAGGTTCTTAAGAAAAGCAACGGATATGCGTACGCGAGTCGGATCCATGAGTCAGATGTCGATCGAGGATCACTATGGCATTCTTTCCGACAGAGGAGATACGATCACAGGCAAAGAAAGCGTGACGCTCTTCGATCAGTATGCTATCAGCGGCAACAGCACACTCGAAAAAGTGATTCTTACTCACAACCGCGAGGATGTGCTCCATCTTCACAGGCTTATGTATCTCATACTGAATGACATTCCTTCAGACTCATCCGAATACAAAGATTCGTGCATCGCGCAAGATATCCATACTGCCCTTGCGGCCTACGGTTTCCCTGTCCTGGGCGGCAGATTCAGCGCCCGCCCTTCTATTAAGAAAAAAGCCTCCTCAAGTGAGCTTCGCGTTACCGGCGAGCAGATACACGAGCCTTTCTCGGGTGCTTACTTCCCGGATGCGGACTGTCCTGTTACCGCAAGTTTCAGCGCATCAACATCTTCCTACGAGATAGTTGCTCCTGTATCCCGTCACGGCGATGATCTTTATATGGATCTCCACCCTCTTCATCTTGAAAATCTCGAAGATGAAGACAATATAAACGGCTACCTGATATTAGGCAGCCGTACTATAAATCTTATTTCCCGTATTCTATTAACTGAATATTCGTCGCGCTAAATATTAGCTGTCGATCTTTCTGATATCCGAGAATCCTTTGCCGAGGCCCCAGACAGAAGCGACCGAAGTAACAGAAACGAACGCTTTAGGGTCATGAGTGGCGAGGAATCTTTTTATTATGAAACTCTCACGTGGTGTGCAGATGATCTTTACCTGCTCCATAGTCTCTCCGGAATATCCGCCTACGATCTGCATGCTTGTTGTTGCCCTGCCCAGATCGTAGATGACGAACTTCTTTAGAGGCTCAGGATCGTGAGTAATGACGTTGAGTTCCATGATACGTCCTCCGATACCGTACATGACAGCGTCTCCTACCTTTGTTGATACATATGTTATGACCACAGCGTACATCGCTATATGTACGCCAAATACAAATGTACTTGCAATAATGACCACTACGTTTACGGCGAAGTTAAGATAGTTGAGACTCATATGCGGCACAAATCTGTATTTGATGATCTTGGCTATTGAGTCAGAACCGCCTGATGAAAATCCCGCCTGGAATGTTATTCCGTTCGAGACACCGAAGAAAATGCCAACCATCAAAGACACCAGAAGCAGATCATCGCTCTTGATGATGACCAGGCCTGAAAGCTCTATCAGGAACATTACTATTGGGTAAGCGAAGGACATGAATATGATCTTGCGTAGTTCTTTCATGCCCAGGCTCAGCCATACCGCAACGGCTACGACCATGGCAAGTGCGTAGTAGATGATCGAATAGTTCCAGCTGGTATAGTGCTGTATTATTCTGGTTATTCCGCTAAGACCACCGCAGGTAAGTTCGTTAGGGATCATGACCGAGATGGTGCCAAGTGAACCGATCACTACTCCGAGAAGCGCAAGAGCATACTCCCTAGCTCTTACCACGACTTTGGAATGACCATGGAACTCAGGGTCATCAGCATATATCATGTTGGCTTCCTTGGTGACCTCTGTATCCTTCTCGAGTTTTTCATCCAAAGCCTCTATAGTGTCATTCTCGTCCGGAATGATGTCCGCTATTATATTGTGATGCTGCTTTTTATGAGCGCTTTTAAGTTTCTTTTGATGTTTACCGCCTTTATCTGCCATTTTGATTCACCTCTCCCGTATACTCTTTTCCAAATATGTCTACGACCGCCAAAGCCGGCCTGCCGTTTGAAATAAATGATATTTCCTCAGTCTTTAAATCAAATATGTATCTGCATTTAAAATGTCCGTCGTGATCGGGATCTACCATCACATGATCAGCAAACTGCAAGCTGTCTGATTTTATTGCCTCATCTACAAAGGCCCTGTCTTTCATGCGTATAGACCCAGTCTCTATGTCCGGTACAAAATCAGTCAATCTGCACTTATAAAGATATCTGCCATCTGAGAGTTTATCCTTACTTACTATTGAGATGTCTGCCCTTCCGCTGCGGACAGCATCCTCTGTCTCTTTTATAAATCTGAATTCAGCCCCTGCTTTTTTCAGACGCTTACGACTCATCGCAGCCGCGAGTTCCTCTGAATCACAGCCCATGAATCTCCTTCCAAGAGAATATGCCGCTTCGAGAACGCTACCGCTGCCGCAGAAGAAATCGCCCACGAGATCTCCTTCAACTGTAGAAGCTTCAATAATGCGCCTGGCGAGTTCAAGAGGCTTCTGGGTCGCATAGCCCGTCCTTTCGGCTGAAGTTCTTCCGACCATATCTATGTTCCAGACGTCTTTCATGTTGACCAGAGTATACCAGCCTTTTTCGTCCTGATATTCTTTGACACCCTTGAATCTGTACGCCTTGTAGTCTCTGTTATATGACTTTTCCTGAGGAACGTTGATATTGTATCCGCTTGTCTTTGAGTAAACAAGGATAGTGTCGTGTTTTCTCGCAAAATGTCGTTTGCCTGAGCCACCGGATTTATAGCACCAGACGATCTCATTGACGAAATTCTTTGATCCCATCAGTTCATCCAGCACCAGTTTGATATAGTGAGATGAATGCCAGTCAAGATGCACCCACATAAGGCCGTCATCAGCCAGCAGATCTCTCATCATCAGAAGGCGGGCAGTCATATTCTCGATATAGTACTCAAGGCTCCTGTCGAATTTATCATCATACGCCAGATGGTGTATTCTGTGTGTCTTGCCGTCAGGCCCTGCGACCGTGACCGATGCGTTGAAGGATGATCTTGTGAAGAAAGGCGGATCTATGTAGATAAGCTTGAAATCGCTGCTATATCCTTCTTCCATAAGCCTCTTCATATACGAGAGATTATCCCCAAGGAAAAGTTCGTTAGGCCGTGCCTCAATTGTGAGCTCGCCGCTCTGATCATCTTTTTCAACCGAAACAGAACCCCGCACGGACTCGTACAGGGCTCTTCCTCGTTCTATTCCTTTAATAATTTGCTCGATTGTTGTCATCTCTTAATTGAGAACTTCCATATCATCAAAGTTGACACCGATCATTTCTTCGAGTTCGGCGCTTACGCTGAGTATGAAGTCGATACCGGACTCTTTGGATATTGTCTTGATTTTCTCTATAAAGCTAGGCAGGACTTCGAGAGCAAAGTCTCTGTGTCTCATGATGCCGTCGAGGAAAATAGTTTCTATATCATTATCGCTGCTCATGATACCGAACAGGAATCCGATGTATTCATCCTCATTGGTAATGTGTGGGAAATCCTCCATGCATACGACTCTGATCTTATAATCGAGGTCATAGATCAATCTGGAATTCTTATTGATAAAGACTATGCTGCCTCTGGCTGAGCGCACTGCATCATTAGCGAGCTCGATCATCCTTTTGGTCTTACCGCTTCCTTTATGTCCTATCAAAAGTTTTACCATTTGGTATTTCCTCCTTTATCTCCCCACCGAAGTTATTTCATTTATAATACAACACAAGCCGAGTCTGTTCAACATCCTTCATGGCTTTTTAGAGATGCTTCACATTATTTTCAAACAAACTCCTCATCTCGCCTGCGAGATATATCGAGCCGGACGACAGTATGCTGTCAGCTCCGCTTTTCATTGCGATTTCAAAAGCTTCCGAAGTTGAACCGCAGGCCATGCATTCACGTCCTTTAGCTTTGATCCTTTTTGCCAAAACTACGGGATCTTCTGCCCTTCCATAGTCTATCGAAACTGCAAGAAATTCACAGCCTTCGAGCCCTGACGTGATTATATCTACCATCTCCTCGGAATTTTTATCCTTCATGCATCCGAATACGAAGATCGTCTTTCTGATTTCATTATCTTTAGCAAACTTGTCATACTCGGTAACAAGAGCCCTCATAGCGTCAGGATTATGAGCGCCGTCAATAATGAACATCGGCTGCTCCTTATCGGCATTATTACAGCTATCCTCATTCAGTATCTCAAAGCGTCCGGGAAGCACCGCTTTAGATATCCCCTTAACCAGGATCTCCTTTGACACTGCTGCTCCCGCCGCTTTTACAGCCAAAGCTGCAGTCACGGCGTTTTTCTTCTGATACTCTCCCTGCATCGCCGGGATCAGATAAGCATACTCGTCATAAGCTTCGTTTACATCGATGAATTCCGCGCCGTTCTCAGAGGCTACGCTTTTGATAACATTTCGTACGGCATCGTTATCTGTCTGTGATATGACCGGAGCGCCGGTCTTGATGATGCCGGCTTTGTTGTATGCCACTTCTTCGATCGTGCTTCCGAGTTCATCGGTGTGATCCAGCCCCACCTGTGTGATGACGCAGGCAAGAGGCTTCTCGATCGTGTTTGTGGAATCATGCATGCCGCCCATGCCGCATTCGAGGACCACGTAGTCGGGTTTTTGTCCTGCAAAATAAAGGTAAGCCGCAGCAGTATACCTCTCAAAGACTCTGAGATTTCCGAGCCTTAGATCCGTATCAAATCCTGAATGCGCTGCGTCCACTCTTTCCTGAAGCGAGTCAAGCACGCCCTGTTCTATCATATTGCGGCCATGTTTGTCCCATATCTGAATGCGTTCGCACTCCGTCTCAAGATGTGGCGAGGTGTAAAGCCCCACGCTATATCCTGCTTCCTGCAGTATAGAAGCTATCATCACGCAAGTAGAGCCTTTGCCGTTAGTACCCGCGACATGGATTATTCTGAGATCCTTTTCAGGATTCTCGAGCTCTCTCAGAAGCCCTTCCATTCTTTCAAGTCCGTCTCCGTTTGCCATACCTATTTCTCCCAGCGATATTTATCCATATCGACGCAACCGTTCTTCTTGAATGAAACGCCTTCAGCTTCAAGCAGTTCACGCTGCTCAGGCCACCCCGGAACAGTACGCCCCGCGCTGTTTACGACTCTGTGGCACGGATAGTCGCCATATCTGTCGGCCATGCTCATGATCCTGCCGATCATGCGGGAATTCTTTTCCTTGCCTACTATCCTGGCGATCTGGCCATAGCTTGCCACCTTCCCGGGTGGAATGCTCATGGCTGTGTCCAGCACTTTTCTGACCAGTTCTTCGTCCATCACTGCAGCTTTTCCTTTAGTCAGGTCAAAACTGCGTCTGATAAGCGTCTTTATCTCTTCATCCGGCAGACCATCATCAAGTACCACAGAAATCCACGTCCTATGATTCATGTGCCATGCCGGATATATGTTCCGGCGACCTCTATATGAAGCGGCACTGCCATCCTCGATCTTGAGGTTCATCACATCGACTTGCTCGTCGTTATTCGTTTTATCGACCTGACCTCTTCGGATATTCATAACAAGAGCAAACCAGCGGCGACTGCCGTGATGTCTGAACACGCCATAATCCTTCGCCTGCTTTTCGTCCCATGGGAAATCCGGATTCACACCATACTCACTGAGTATCCAGGCTGCTATACGGTTGCTCTGATCAGAAGCGAACGCAACTTCTTCGCAGCATTCCCGGGCTATCCCCAGAAGCAGTTTCTCATATGCGTCACGTACCGCATTTACAAAAGAGCCTGTATAGTTCTGGTTTCTCAGCTGATCGAACTCTTCACCGCTGAACTCGTCTATGACCCTGCCATAAACATCGCTATTTTTGCTGACAGTTATCTCGGCAGAAAAATCGCCATCCATAAAGCTGCGGACGAGCTTCATGCCGTCCGCAACCTCTTTGAATCCGCATGATCCCATCTTTGCGGGATCGAATCTAAGTCTTTTGAATATCTTTTCTTCTATGGTCATTGACTACTTAAGTGACTCAAGGCGGGCGATCACTGTCTCAAGCATCTCTTTGTATTTGACACCCTTCTCGCGCTCAGCCTCTACCAGATGTGCAGGAGCCTTATCCGTGAAGCCCTTATTTGCAAGCTTCTTCTCTACTCTTTCTACCTCTGATTCGAGCTTCGCCTTTTCTTTAGTAAGTCTTTCGATCTCAGCAGCTTTATCTACCAGATCGTCAAGCGCTACCGCTATCTCGGCTCCGTCTATAACTGCAGTCATTACGTCTGCGCCCGCGTCGTAGTCCGCACTCTTGAATTCGATACCCTCAACATTTGCGAGACTTCTGATATGAGAAGCCTCAGCCTCGATATCCGATGCCAGAGTATCAGTCTTGACGACGATGTTGAGCTTTCTGTTTGGCTGAGCCTCAGCCTCTGCTCTTATATTACGAACTGCCTTGATGACATCCATCGCAGTCTTGATCCTCTTTACCGAGTCGGAATAATCCATATCCGGATCGTACTCAGGCCAGTTGGCTCTGATAAGCATAGCGTCTGCGCCTGTCTTGTCAGTGTTCTTAGGCAGAACACCCCAGATCTCCTCGGTAATGAACGGCATGAACGGATGAAGCAGTTTGAGAAGATCTCTCAGCACGCTGGTAAGCACATAGCGGGCGACTCTCTTATCCTCTTCGTCATCGCCGTAGAGCCTGCTCTTTACCATTTCGATGTACCAGTCGCAGTATACATCCCAGATAAGTTCATATACTCTCTGACCCGCGAGACCGAGTTCAAACTTGTCGAGCTGATCGGTGACATACTTTACGCCATCATTGGTCATCTGGAGTATCCACTTATCCTCATCTTTGAGTCTTTCGGCGTCGAATTCCATAGGAAGCCACTCACCGGACTCATCCTGGAGGTTCATTATAGTAAATCTGGAAGCGTTCCAGAGTTTGTTAGCGAAGTTACGCGCGGCCTCTATCCTCTTAGGAATATAACGGGTGTCATTTCCCGGGCTGATTCCTGTGCAGAGCATGAATCTGAGAGCGTCAGCTCCGTACTGATCGATAGATTCAAGCGGATCCACACCGTTACCGAGCGACTTGGACATCTTGCGGCCCTGTTCATCCCTTACGAGACCGTGTACGAATACATGATCATATGGAGCGTCTCCCATGCACTCGTAGCCTGAGAATACCATCCTGACTACCCAGAAGAAGATTATGTCGTAGCCTGTGACAAGCACGTTATTCGGATAGAAGTATCCGAGGTCTTCTGTTTTATCCGGCCAGCCGAGTGTCGAGAATGGCCAGAGCGCCGAACTGAACCATGTATCCAGAACGTCTTCATCCTGATGGAAATGCTTGCATCCGCACTTAGGGCAAACTTCAGGCATCTCAGCTGCGACCACTACCTCACCGCAGTCTTCGCAGTAGTAAGCCGGGATCCTGTGTCCCCACCAAAGCTGTCTCGAGATGCACCAGTCACGGATATCGTAGAGCCAGTTGAGATAGACTTTGCTGAATCTCTCAGGAACGAATTTCATGCGGCCGGACTCAACAGCCTTGATAGCAGGCTTAGCGAGTTCGTCCATCTTGACGAACCACTGGTCGCTCATCATAGGCTCGACAGCGCTGTGGCATCTGTAGCATTTGCCTACAGGGATCGTGAGATCCTCGGTCTTGACAAGATACCCAGCCTCGTCGAGATCCTTGACCCACTGCTTTCTGCACTCGTAGCGGTCCATGCCCTCGTACTTTCCGCAGTGCTCGTTCATGGTAGCGTCGTCATTCATGCATGAGATGATCTCGAGATCGTGTCTCTGTCCGACCTCGAAGTCGTTAGGGTCGTGAGCCGGAGTGATCTTAACAGCGCCTGTTCCCTTTTCAGGATCAGGATATTCATCAGCGATAACAGGGATCTCTCTGCCGACTAACGGCAGAACAACATGTTTGCCAACGAGATCCTTATATCTCTCATCAGAAGGATGTACCGCTATAGCGATATCTCCGAACATTGTCTCAGGCCTTGATGTGGCTACTGTGATCCCTTCGCCGCCGTCAGCAGCAGGATATCTGAAGTACCAGTATTTGCCGTTTTCATCCTCGTGCTCTACTTCGGCATCGCTGAGTGATGTCTTGCAATCCGGGCACCAGTTGATCAAGCGGTTTCCTTTGTAGATCCAGCCCTTTTCGTACAGATTAATGAAGAACTTGACTACAGCCTTATTACACTGCTCATCCATGGTGAATCTCTCACGGCTCCAGTCGCAAGAGTCTCCGAGCTTACGGCACTGCTTTGTGATGCGGCCGCCGTATTCTTTCTTCCATGCCCATGCGTGATCGAGGAATTCCTCTCTTGTGAAATCCCTTTTGTCCTTGCCTGTCTTTTCACGAAGCTCATTCGCTACTTTTACCTCTGTAGCGATCGAAGCGTGGTCGGAACCCGGAAGCCAGAGAGCGCTGTAACCCTGCATTCTCCTCCAGCGTGTCAGTACATCCTGAAGAGTCTGATCGAGAGCGTGTCCCATATGCAGCTGACCTGTAATATTCGGAGGCGGCATCACGATAGTGAACGGTTTCTTGTTTTCGTCCACCTCTGCTCTGAAGGCACCGCCTTTTTCCCATTCCTCGTATATGCGATCCTCGAATTCTTTTGGATCATAGGTCTTCACAAGATTCTTCATGTATATTCTCCTTAATAATCACTGTATTTGTTTTCGTCTTTAAGTACTTCGTGGCGGACGCGTGACATCCTTTCATCCACATCGTGAAGTATGTCGGCGCAGTCCTTAAGAGTGTCTTCTATTTCCTGCGCCAGCTCGCCTTTGTTCTTATATCTCAGTTCATGTTCCAGGCTCGCCCACGCGTCCATGGCGATACTCCTGAACTGTACTTCGACCGGCACCATTTTCTTTCTGTTGACCAGGTATACCGGCACGGCTACGACAACATGAAGGCTTCTGTATCCGCTCTCTTTAGGATTCTTTACATAATCCTTTACACGGATCATGACTATATCTTCCTGCTTGAGCAGCATGTTGGACATAGCTATGAGATCTTCTTCGTAGTTGCACACTACTCTGAGCCCTGCAATATCCAATATCTCGCGCTTTACCACATCGAGATTGTTTATAGGGTCTTCTATCGCATACCGCTCTGCCTTCTCGATTATACTGTCAAAAGCTTTCAGCCTCGATTGATAGTGATGGATCGGCATGTATGAATGCTGCTTATCGAAATCCTCGGATATTATCTTGATCCTTGTCTCGAGCACCCTCAGAGCCGAATTGTAGAGTAGTGATATCTCATCTATCGCGGCCTGAAGTTCTTCGTCCGTTCCTTTGAACTGAGGCATCTTTTCACGGATGCGGTCAGCGTAGTAATACCTGAATGCCATATATATTATATCCTTCTTCCTTAAGCGGTCCGCAGTTCACGGTCTGCGCGATCCGCTCTATTTTGCCTTATATTTACGATCAGCAGCACTGCGAGCGCCACCACGAATACTATGGTGGAGAGCGCGAACAGGCTTGGCCTGATGCCTATCTTGACCTCACTGTAGATCAAGGTCGATATAGTATTGATCCCTGCGCCTCTTGTGAAATAAGTGATGATAAAATCATCGACTGACATGGTGAAGCTCAGGAGAAATCCTGATGTGATCCCCGGCCACAATTCCGGTAAAACTATCCTTCTGAACGCGTACCTTTCGGAAGCACCAAGATCGAGCGCCGCCTCGTAGAGCCTGTCCGTATTTCTGTTCACTCTCGGCCTCACAGATAGTATCACATACGGGATGCAGAATGTAGCGTGACTGAAAAGGATAGTCATATACCCGCGTGGTGCTCCTACCATGAGGAAGAAGAGCATCAGCGCGATACCGGTCACAATATCTGCGTTTAGCATCGGGATGTTGTTTACCCCCAGAAGAACGTTCTGGGTACGAGGCCTCATAGCCGCCATTCCAAGAACGGCAAAAGTACCCACTACTGTCGCTATAAGGGCTGCCAGTATAGCTATCGAAAAAGTATTTACAATCGCTCCCATCATCAGCCGGCTGTGAAAGAGTTCATCATACCAATGCAGACTGAAGCCTCCCCACACCGACATCGATTTGACGTCGTTAAAACTGAGCACGATAAGAGTCAGTATCGGGAGATACAGGAACAACATCACTATTAATACATAAATGTGTCCGAATGCTTTCTTCAATATGTCCTTTCGAAGCAGCAATGATCAGCGCTGCTTTTACTTTACGGTCTTTTTATTGCTTAGATCAGATTCGCACCGCCTGTCTTATCGAAGCGCTGAAGTATAAGCATGCTGGCTATTATGAATACCATCATTACAAGCGACAGACCAGAGCCGAGATACCAGTTCGAGTTGATCGTGAATTCCTGCTCGATGATATTACCTATCAGATTGATCTTGCCTCCGCCAAGCATATTCGAGATGACGAAAGTTGTCAGCGCCGGTATGAATACCATGGTGATACCGCTGACGATGCCCGGTACTGAGAGTGGTAATATTACCTTACTGTATACCTTTGCTTTCCCTGCTCCGAGATCGTACGCTGCCTCAATCAAATGCTCATCTATCTTGGAGACAGTGTTGTAAATAGGGAGTATCATGAAAGGTAAAAAGTCGTAGACCATGCCGAGCACTATAGCACCCGGTGTATTCATCATCTCCTGCCTTGGTAGTCCAACGGCAGAAATAATAGCATTTATGACACCTTGACGCTCAAGCAGCACCTGCCATGCCATCGTTCTAAGCAGGAAGTTCATCCACATCGGCAGGATTATGACGAATATGAGAAATCCCTGTTTACCATATTTGCTCTCCCTGAGGATCATTGCCATCGGGAACGCGATAATGAGGCAGATCACAGTACTTATGATCGCAAGCAAAAGAGACAGACCCAAAGCCTGCATGTGATCGCCTCTGAACATCGCAAGGATATTATCGAAGGTGAATCCCCCGTCCCTGCTCGTAAAGCCGTAATAGGCGATCGAGGCGAGCGGCACTAATGTGCCGGCAATTATCCAGATTATGAAAGGTATGGAATAAGATCTTTTCGCTATCACTCTAAACCGCTGTATCTCTCTTACGCTGTTGCTTGTTTTCTTTTACCTGACTCGTATCGCCACTTACTAAATATCGATTTCTATTGCTGCTTCGGCCTCACTCTTAGGCTTATGCATTATCTGGATGTTTTCAGGATCGACGTACATGCCGATCTTTTCACCCACATCGTGCTGATCATAGTTTTGAAGCAGCCACTCGATCTCGCCGTCCTCACTCTGCACCAGCATCTCGTAATGAACGCCTATGAACAGTTTGGAAGTGATGGTGCCGTTCCATAGACCTGTGCCATAAGGCACGATATCGATATCCTCTGGCCTTATGACCACATCGACCGCACGGTGTGGCGGGAAGCCCTCCTCGGTTCCATCTATACATGGATAGTCGATCCCGTCGATCCGCACTACCTTCTCGTCTGTCATCACTCCGGAGAGTATATTGCTGTCTCCAATGAAGTCAGCGACGAACGCGTTGACAGGCTCATCGTATATCTCTTGAGGAGTGCCCTCCTGCTGGATATAGCCTTCGTTCATGACTACGACTTTATCCGACATGGTAAGAGCCTCTTCCTGATCGTGAGTGATATATATGAATGTGATCCCAAGCTCCTTTTTGAGACGAACGAGTTCGTATTCCATCTCCTGGCGGAGCTTCAGATCGAGCGCTCCGAGAGGCTCGTCGAGAAGAAGGACTTTAGGCTCGTTCACTATCGCCCTAGCCATAGCTATCCTTTGCTGCTGACCGCCCGAAAGCTGATCGACTCGCCTTCTCTCAAAGCCTTTCAGATTAACGAGTTCAAGAGCGTCAGCTACCTTTTTCTTTATAGTAGCTTCATCTACACCCTTGACCCTGAGGCTGAAGGCTATGTTCTCCCCAACATCCATGTGCGGGAAGAGAGCGTAATTCTGGAACACTGTGTTGATAGGGCGCTTGTTTGCGGGCATATCGGTGATATCTTTTCCGTTGAAATACACCCGCCCCTGATCAGGCGTCTCAAAACCTCCGATGATGCGAAGAGTTGTTGTTTTGCCGCAGCCCGATGGGCCGAGAAGCGTAACGAACTCGTTCTCATCAACGGAAAGATCTATGCCATTGAGCACCACATTGTCGTCAAAGCTCTTGACGATGCCTTCGAGTCTGATAAGTTCTGCCATTTGATAATCCGATCAATTCTCTGAAACTCTAAATGCGCTTTGATCAATGGATCGGCCGCGCGGATATACTTTTGCTACTCTGCTTTGAGGCCCAGCTTTTCGAGAACTTCCACGATAGTTTCCATCTGGTCGCCTTCGTTCAATTCCAGATCACCGGCGTCTGCTTCCTGTGTAAGAACTGGATCGATCGGCAGCTGCTCAAGAAGCGGAATGCCAAATGCAGCAGCCACATTCTCAGCCTGGCTCTGACCGAAGATCTCGATCTTTTTACCGCAGTCAGGGCATGTGACATAGCTCATGTTCTCAACAAGTCCGAGAACAGGTATGTTCATAAGCTCAGCCATGTTGACTGCCTTGGCTACTATCATGGATACGAGATCCTGAGGAGAAGTGACTACGATGATGCCATCAACAGGAAGTGACTGGAATACTGTCAGCGGTACATCGCCTGTCCCCGGCGGCATATCGATGAAGAGAACATCGAGTCCTCCCCAGCATACGTCTGTCCAGAACTGTTCTACCACGCCTCCGATAACAGGGCCTCTCCAGACTACAGGATCTGTCTCGTGGTCTACAAGGAGATTGATGGACATCAGTTTGATGCCTCTTTCTGTCTCTTCAGGCATGATTCCGTAATCGCTGCCGTAAGCCTTTGTATGTACACCGAACATTCTAGGGATCGAAGGCCCTGTAATGTCTGCGTCCATGATTCCTACTCTGAATCCTGCACGTGAAGCTGCGATAGCGGAAAGACCTGTAACCATGGATTTTCCAACACCGCCCTTACCCGATACAACGGCGATCACCTTCTTGACAGAGCTGTGAGCGTTGAGCTCGGCCTGCTTGATCCCACCGTTTCTCGATGGGCAATCTGTACCGCAGGTGCTGCAGTCATGGGTGCAGTTTTCAGGGTCCTGATTCTGCATTTCTTCGTTAACTTCTTCTCTGATTTCCTCTGCCATTTATAGTCCTCCAATTTAATATATTGTCTTGTCGATCCATCTGCTTATATCTGTTATCCGGCCTGTTTCTCTTCAGACTTTTCCTGAGATTCCTCCGCAAGCGCTGTCATCTCATCTAGCAATCCGCCTGAAACAGCATTGATAAGATTGGGATTTGTTTTTATATCAGTAGTCCAGGCACCGTCTTCGCCTTTACCGCAAACGATGGCGGCCTGCCCTGCATAATTCTTTGCGGATAATGCCGCAAATCTGGTGAACAGGTCATTATAAAACTTGCTGTCGGAGCGATTTTTTTCATCCACCTTCATCAAGTCATTCCAGGTCTCAAGGTAGACACTGCCAAAGTCATATGTCGTGATATTGACTGTAACGACAACAGACTCGCCATCTTCCGCCAAGCCGCTTCCGGCGATGATATAGTCAAAACCCCTTAGCTTTTCGGCGTATGATGTCAGCATCTCCTCTGAAACGTCATCGGCAGCATCTGCCGGATCAGGTAGTTCAGTGCTTCCGCTTTTAAGTGCCTCCAGTTCTCTCGACACCTCATTTTCCGCTTCGGCAAAGTCGTTTGAACCGCTACCGCATGATGACACAGCCACCGGCATCAAAGCCAGTAGCATTGCCAGCAGCACTATGATCGACTTATGTGCTTTTCCCTTAATAACCATTTTTACAACTTGTTGATTTTACCACAAACCAAACCTAAAATCCTATTTTTTCAATATTTAGGGCGCCCAATATTAGATATAGTCGCCGTAGATCACAACTTCGTGTCTGCCTTTGATACGTTCCTGCCCGCTTGACTTGGTAGTTATGGTCTCGCCTGCCTCGAGCGAATGAGTGAGCCATACGTTACCACCGACCACGCAGTTATCACCGATCTTAGTGTCTCCACCAAGGATAGTAGCACTGGAATAAATGACTACGTTGTTTCCGATATCAGGGTGACGTTTGATTCCCTTTATAGGAGTGCCGTCCTCAGCAAGATCAAAACTCTTAGCACCAAGTGTAACATGCTGATAGAGCTTGACGTGATCGCCTATCGTTGTGGTCTCTCCGACTACTACGCCTGTGCCGTGGTCGATAAAGAAGTAACTGCCAATAGTCGCGCCCGGGTGGATATCGATTCCTGTCTCCTGATGCGCCAACTCTGTCATGATCCTCGGGATCAGAGGAACGCTCATGGTATACAGCTTGTGAGCTATCCTGTAAATTGCGATAGCTTTAAACGCCGGATATGTGATGATAACCTCATCAGGGCTCTTAGCCGCAGGGTCACCTTCATATCCTGCTTGTATATCTGTCTTTAGGATCTCAAGAATTTCCGGAAGGCAGTTAAACAATTCGTCGGTCTTGTTTTTAGCCTCGTTATGATCCTTATAGACCAGTTCAAGTGTCTGATCGAGAGCGTCATAAGCTCTCATAAGTTCATAAGTTCTTTTTTCGGTCTCAACAAATCTGGCGCGAGCCTTTCCGAAGTGATAAGGAAACATAGCTCTCAGAAGATGGTCAATCGCTTCGGTGACCTTATCCTGCATTCCGAGAAGATGCCCGTCATTAGGCCTGGTATCGATTTCCGTCATCTTAAAGGCGAGTTCTTCCAGATGAGCCGCTCTGGCTCCGTTGTTTTCAATCGTCATCTTGTTCAGATTCCTCCGTTCCGTATATATCGTTTAATCAGATCCCTATCGCAAGATCCACTACTTTTGCAAATGTAGCCCGTGAAGCTCTGGCTGCTTCAGAGACCTCCGCGCCCGAAAGCGGTTTGCCGGTAACTCCTGCCGCCATGTTCGAAAGGAATGATATGCCTATAGTTTTTACACCCGCGTGGCTTGCCACGATAGCTTCAGGCACCGTTGACATACCGACAGCGTCAGCTCCGACAGCTCTTAGCATCCTTATCTCTGCCGGCGTTTCAAATGAAGGCCCGCTCATCATACAATAAACACCCTCATCCAATTCAATGCCTTCCGCCGCGGCTCTCTTCTTGAGTTCAGCTCTAAGTTCAGGATCATATGTGAAAGTCATATCCGGAAATCTCGGGCCAAACTCTTCTATATTCTTTCCGATAAGTGGGTTATCTCCGGAAAGATTTATATGGTCGGTCAGCAGCATGAAATGCCCCTGCCCGAAATTCGGATTTATGCAGCCGGCTGAATTGGTCAAAACAAGCCTCTTGATACCGAGCCACGCCATCACACGGGTCGGATACGCGGCTTTGTCCATGTTGTGGCTCTCATAGTAGTGGAAACGCCCCGCCATAACAACGATCTTTTTCCCGAGATAGTCGCCGTAAACAAGCTCTCCTCTGTGGTCTGACACCCAGCCCGACTCCATATGAGGAATATCATTATATGCAAGCACGATAGGATCTTTTATCCTGTCGGCAAAGTCGTTAAGTCCGGATCCGAGTACGATTCCGATCTCAGGGTCAACGACACCTTTCTCATGTAGAAATTCTACCGACTCCCTAACTCTTACGACAGGCTCTTTTCCTGAATACTTTCTCATTGACATGATCAATACCCCTTATTGCTAATCTTTATGTTCACACTATTGCGATCTCGATAGTTGATATTCTTTTTTGATTGCTTGTACCCAATCAACGCTTAAATTTGCTCATACACAGTTATTATATGTGTTACTTCTTCGTATTTCTACAAAAGAACTAAATTTCATACCATTTAGCGCTGATCACTGCACATTTGGCTGCAAGTCAAATATCCTGATTTAAACGCAAAAACAATTAGGGGACGGGCTTTGCCCGTCCCTCGTTACTTCCTATATTCAATTTGTTTCCGCCGCTCGTATCTATGCGCGGCTCCTGTATATATAATCTGCCGATTCGGATTCTCGATCCTGCGTGGCACTCTGCGCGTTTTCTTTGTTTTGCTCTGGGCTGATCCCGGTCCATCTCTACTGCTCTTTCAAGACGTTGGTGTTCGGCTATCATTACACCACCGGTGCCGCTAAGTCGGCCAGCCTTGCAGTGTTCTTATACCGAGACAGCCCCTCTTTCAAATGCTCCCATTGGTCTGTCCTCCTATTTCCGCAGTACGCACATCCCTGCGCCCTGCTGATATCTATACCGGATACTTCCTTCGCTTCACGTATACTCTTAATACGTTCTGCCCCATCTTCGCTTCACGTACGCTCTTAGTACGTTCCGCTTTTCCTTACTTAGCTTCCCGTATACTCCTAATACGTTCCGCTACGCCTTCCTTCTGCGAGGCGCTTATCCGGTTTATCAACAGTTCTCTCTGTTGTTGACTGGATTATATAAAATCAGGTTAACTTTTGCAAGGCATATTTTGTACTTATTAAATACAAAATTCTTAAATTTTTTGTATTATTTCACAAATGTCAACAGCGATGACAACAACTTGATTGTAGAAGCTAGTTTTAGATTCGGCCAATTCAACCAGGAGCAAAGCTCCAACAAGCTCGCTTGATTGGAGCGAGCAACGCCGTCAACAGACGCTGGGAGCTTCAGCTCCTGAGAGCGTCGGTCGGGGATTGTACCCACCACCGACGGTCGAAAATGAAACCCGCCGCCTATAGAGGCGGGGGACATCCGGCGTCTGTTATACCGGTTTTATTTGAAAAGCCTCGACCATGATGATCGAGGCTTCGATTCTTTTAGTATATCGAGTGCACAACTTACTCTGCTTCGATCAGAAGCTCAGCGATCTGTACCGCGTTTGTCGCAGCGCCCTTTCTTACCTGGTCGCCGCAGCAGAAGAGGTTGATACCGTGCTCATTTACAAGGTCCTTTCTGATCCTGCCGACATATACGATGTCCTGATTGGAAGTGATAAGCGGCATTGGATACAGATCGTTCTCCGGATCGTCGTAGAGCTTAGCTCCAGGAGCCTCTGCGATCGCCTTACTTACATCCTCAACATCAAGAACATCTTCAGTGATCACGTTCACGCTTATAGCATGTGATCTCTCAACAGGAACTCTTACGCATGTGCAGCTGACATTCATCTCAGGCAGGTGCATGATCTTGCGGCCCTCGTTCTGGAGCTTCATTTCCTCGCTTGTGTAGAGATTGTCCTTGAATCCGCCGATCTGTGGGATCAGGTTGAAAGCGATCTGATACGGGAATAGCGAAGGCTTGATATCAGCCCCGTAAGAATTTCCTAAGCCGCCAGCAGCTCTTGCAGTGAGAACAGCCTCAGCCTGATCATACATCTCAGAAATGCCCGCAACGCCGGCTCCGCTTGTTGCCTGGTATGTCGAAGCGTAAAGGCCTGTGATCTTTGACAGCTTATTTATCGCGTTGATAGCAACAAGTGTAATGATCGTCGAGCAGTTAGGATTGCTGATGATGCCGTTGTGCTTGAGAGCGTCTCCAGGGTTGATTTCAGGAACTACCAGCGGAACATCCGGTTCAAGCCTGAAAGCAGAGGAGTTGTCGACGAAGACTGCTCCGGCCTTCTTGATATATGGAGCCATAGCCTCAGCGATGTCATTTTCAGATGCGCCAAGCACTATATCCAGACCGTCGAACGCTGTTTCGCATGTTTTATGAACAGTTACATCACCAAACGGTGTGCTGATCACCTTGCCCTCAGACCTCTCACTTGCGAGGCATCTGAGTTCCTCGATCGGAAAGTTTCTCTCACCGAGAACCTTTATCATTTCCTGTCCGACAGCGCCCGTTGCGCCCATAACTCCTACTTTGTACTTTTTCATTTGTCTCCCTCTTTTCTAATTGTTCTTCTAACGCGTCGGCAAGCTTTTTGATAACCTCCGGCACTATGATTAATGTATTTATGCAGCCTTATCTGCCCGTTTAAGCAGCCGGATCGAACCGGTCGTTCGTTTTACAGAGAAAACTTATCGTAAAGCACCTGTATCGCGCGCTCAAAGTCTTCGTCAAAAACGCCTACCATGATATTTATCTCGTCCGCGCCCTGCTGTATCGTCCTGATGTTGATGTTGTTTTCACCAAGTGCTGTGAAGATCCTTCCGGACATTCCTGTTTTATATGCCATGGTGCGGGATACGATAGCGATAAGGCTGATGCCCTCAGTAAGCGAGCAACTGTCGATACCTTCGAAATCTGCCAGCTCATGCATGAGCTCGTGCTTCTTCATCTTGAGGTTATCGCTTGGGAACACCACCGAGAAGCTGTCGACACCGCTTGGGATCTGCTCCACAGGGATATCGTAGCGGTCGAACACCGAGAGCACATGTCTCAGAAGTCCGATCTTAGCCTCGCCTATCCTGCTTTTATACACGTTTATTATCGAGAAGTGTCTCTTGCCGGCTATACCTGTAATGAACCTGTCGCTCTTCTCTTCTTCGAGGATCTCATCGAAATGTTCCCTGATGATAGTCCCCGGGTTGTCTGGCTCATTGGTATTGCGGATATTTACCGGAATATCTTTGCTTCTTACTGGGAAAACAGTGTCTTCGTGAAGCACCGACGCTCCCATGTAACTGAGTTCTCTCAGTTCATCGTATGTTACCCTTGCGATGGTCTTAGGATCATCAACGATTCGAGGGTCTACCATAAGGATCCCGGAAACATCAGTCCAGTTCTCGTAGATGTCCGCGTCAAGGTATGCCGCCGCAAGAGCTCCTGTGATATCAGAGCCGCCTCTTGGGAATGTATGCACCTCTCCGCCCGGCATGATACCGTAGAAGCCCGGTGTCACGATCCTTCCATGGATCTCCTTGAGCTCTCTCAGTTTCTCTTCCGACTTCGAGTTGTTGACCTTGCCATCATAGTCGAACATCAGCCATTCAGTAGCGTCAACGAACTTGAATCCCAGATACTCCGCCATCAGGAGGGCATTGAAGTACTCACCGCGAGATACGATGTAATCTACGGATGTGTCTTTGCCTATGTCGGCGAAAGTCTCATCGATCAGCTTACCTATGTCAGTGCTGAGACCGCATTCTTTCTTGATCTCGAGGTATCTGCTCCTGATCATTTCAAGGACGCCTTCGTGTGAGACACCGTATTTGATATGAGCTCTGATCAGATATAGTAGATCGGTGATCTTGTTGTCGTCGGAATCTCTTTTTCCCGGAGCCGAAACAACAACCACCTGCCTTTCAGGATCGCTCTCTACTATATTTTTTACCTTGGCGAACTGCGAGCCGTCTGCCAAGCTTGAGCCGCCGAATTTAAGTACCTTCAGCATTTATTCATCCAATGCCGCGAAGAACATCTCACGGCCCTTTTCCTTTCTATGATTACCCATCTTATGCATTTCAACCACGCTTATCGGCTTGGAGATGCAATAGAATATTCCGTCTTTCTCTTCATATGATTCGATCAGAGGCTCGATGTGCTCGCACATCCTGTCATGCCTGATGTAGTATCTGTGGACTGCCGACTCGTTGTCTACCTTCACATCAGCATCGCCGCCAGCGAGAGCATACATATCTATGCCGTCCTTGATGTCTATCACATCCTGCACTACCGACTGACCTGTAGGCATCATGCCCGCGCCCTGTCCGTAGAAGCTCAGTGTTCCTACATTCACACCGGTGAGAGTGATGAGGTTGTTGTTTGTCTTTACATTGGCCTCGAGGCTGGTCTCCTTGAACGCGACCGGCTCAACGTACGCGCTGACAACACCGTTCTCAAGTTTGGAATTCATCATCAGCCTAGGAACGAGTCCCTTTTCCTTGAGGTAAGCAACGTCACAAGCCTTGATGGTATCGATGCCGTAGCAAGGAACATCTTCTTCTTTTATTACCGTGCCATATGCGAGGTTGGACGAGATGACAGTCTTGCGAAGAGTATCGGTGCCCTCGATGTCTGAAGCCGGATTAGCCTCGGCATAACCAAGCTCTTTGGCTGTAGCGAGCATCTCATCGAAATCCGCGCCGTTATCGTGCATAGCGTCGAGGATGTAATTGCAGGTACCGTTTACGATGCCCTTTACCTCTGTGACCTGATCGCAGCGCTTGGTTCTCAGAAGATTGTAGAGCCAAGGGATACCGCCACCGGCAGCAGGTGTGAATCTGAGCTGCACGCCGTTCTTCTTAGCGGTCTCTGTCAGCTCACCGAAGCATGCGCTGATGAGATTCTTATTCGGTGTGACGACATGCTTTCCGGCATTGAGGCATTCAAGCACGAATTTCCTCGGAGTATCTACTCCGCCCATAGCCTCGATGACGAGTTCGATCTCAGTATCGCTTGTGATGTCATTAAGATCTTTGGTGAATTTATCAGCTATATCCTCGTAGCCTTTTCTGACTACTATATCGAGTATCTTTACTACCTCGATATCCGAAGCGAATTTAGTTACTTCATAAGCACCGCTTCCTACAGTACCGAATCCCATGATCGCGATCTTCATTATTATAATTCCTCCATATCCTTTCCAATTATCCGGAAATACTCTTCCAGAAACTGAAATATTTCCATCAGTTTCCGCGTCATACGGACAAAAAGTTTTTTGTGTCCGTATATCGAAAACACTTGTCTTTCAATTGGATATAAGGTAACATAAACATTGTGAATTTTCAACCACTCTCGTATTTTTTGTCAGGAAACAGATACTGTTTTTCAGGCAAAGAAATCAGTGCATCACAGACACGGATAATGATTTGAAAGCCGGCACTTATATCAGCACGGATATCGGGAGCAAATCAACATCTAATAGAACAAACTACAGAGGAAAAGCAAATGATCGATTATGTAAGTACAAGAAACACAAATATCAGGGTAAGTTCGAGCAAGGCCATTCTCGATGGGCAGGCAGAAGGCGGCGGACTCTACGTCCCTTCCGATCTCGAAGCGATCAAACTCGACTACCATGAAGTCATCAAGGGCAACGATTTCCGCAGCATGGCTAAGGCCGTTTGGAACGCGTTCTTTGACGACTACGGCAACGAAAAGATCGCCGAGCTGGTAGAAGTCAGCTACAAAGATAAATTCGGTGCAGAGGAGATCACTCCGCTCGTAAAGGCAGCCAGCGACAAAGCCGAGGCTTATGTCATGGAGCTTTACCACGGCCCTACATCGGCCTTTAAAGACGTAGCTCTTTCGGCACTTCCTAATCTCCTTACTGCTGCAAGAGAGATGAACGATTTCAAGGACGATATCATGATCCTCACCGCGACTTCCGGTGACACAGGAAGCGCTGCTATCGCGGGATTCAGTGACGTACCGGGTACATCTATCACGGTATTCTTCCCTCACGGCGGTGTTTCCGATACTCAGAGGCTCCAGATGGTAACAGCCAAGGGCGCCAATGTAACAGCCTGCGCTATCCGCGGCAACTTCGACGACGCACAGACCGGCGTCAAGAAGATCTTCCGCGAGATCCCAAAACCTGCTGATGGCGTGTCCCTTTCGAGTGCTAACTCCATTAATATAGGAAGACTTGTTCCACAGGTCGTTTACTACTTCTCTGCTTACGCTCAGCTTCTTGACAAGGGCGTTATTAGCGACGGAGACAAGATCGACTTCGTGGTTCCTACAGGAAACTTCGGAGACATCATGGCTGGCTGGTTCGCTCTTAAGATGGGACTTCCTATCGGCAGACTCATCTGTGCATCGAATAAGAATGACGTTCTCACAGAGTTCCTCAACACAGGTCACTATGACAGGAAGCGCGAGTTCTACAAGACAACTTCCCCATCCATGGATATCCTGGTGTCGAGCAACCTCGAGCGCCTGCTCTTCTACATCTGCGGACCTGAACATACAGTTGAATACATGAAGCAGCTTGAGACTACAGGCGAATACCAGATCACAGATGACGAGCTCTTCGAGATGCAAAAAGTGTTCACGGGCATCTACGCATCTGACGAAGAAGGCGCCGCTGCGATCAAAGGCGTCTTTGATAAGGATCACTATCTGATGGATACTCATACTTCCATCGCCTGGGCTTGCATGGAAAAATTCAAATCAGGTAACGCTCCTGAGGACTCCGTTCCTTATGGAAGCGGCGCCAAGGCAGCAATCGTCCTCTCGACGGCATCCCCTTACAAGTTCTCCGCAGCCGTGCTCGAAGCTCTCGGCGAAGAACTCACAGGCACAGACGAAGGCAATATGAACAAAGTGAAAGAGATCACAGGAGCGCCGGTACCTGCCGGGCTTGCCGGTATATTCTCAAGGCCTGTTCTACACAACGACGTTATCGAGGCCTCAGAAATGAGAGAATATGTTATAGAAAAGAGCAAGAGAGGTTAACTTCAATGCAGGGCAAATACATGATAGTGGACAAGGCGCTTCTGCCCTCCTATTTTGAGAAAGTCTCCCTCGCGAAAGAGCTCCTCGATGAAGGCAAAGCCGCGGATGTGAGCGAAGCGGTCAAGATGGTAGGCATCTCAAGGTCCACGTTCTATAAATACAGAGACATGGTGAGAGACATCAGCACCGTTTCGATGGGACGCCATGCCATCATATCGATGATGATGCGTCACAGTGTCGGCACCCTTTCTTCCATGCTTAATATCATATCGCGTTACGGATACAGTGTATGGACGATAACACAAAACCCACCGGTCGATTCGAAGGCCAATGTAGTCGTAACGCTTGAGCTTGGAGACGACGCGGGCAAACTCGACGATATGATAAACGAGATCAAGGGCCTCGAAGGGCTAACAAGAGTACAGCTTCTGGGAATGGACTAGCACAAAGTTATTGGGGATGGGTCAAAGCCCGTCCCCTTTTACTAAAACTGCTTGCGCCATTGGACAGGCGATTTGCCTGTTTTCTCAATAAAAACCTTAGTCATATAGTTCCGATTCTGAAAACCGGTCTTTTCAGCTATCTCCGCTATCGAGAGAGTGCTGTTTTCCAAATACTCCTTAACACTTTCGATCCTAACGTTTCCCAGATATTCACTGAAAGTAACATTGGAATATTTTTTGAAGTTCCTGCTGAAATATGCTGCGTTATAACCGAAAACGGCTGCCACTCCGGAAAGCGTCAATGGCGCAGAGTGATACATCTTTATATATGCTCTTGCCTCAGCGATACTACCTTCCATGCCCTTCGGCTTTACTTCTACTTTTTCCCCCAGGAGCCCTAGCAGAAACTCCGTAGCTATTTCCACCACTTCCTGGCTCGTATCTGAGCCGCTGATTTTGGTAACGACTTCAAGTAATTCCTGGGAAAGAAGATCTGGCGGAAGCCCCATTTGATGAGCGTAGTCTGTTATGGCCGACATATTAACTATGAATGTGGAGCGAACATCATTCATGTCCGCGCCCTCATTCATAAGGGCATTCATCAGAAGATTGACGGACTGTACGCACCTTTCGACATCCTCCTGACCGAGCGCCAGGATCAGTTCTTCCTTGGCCGACTGGAACTCGGATGTCTTGTGTCTCTTTCTCTTCATTGCGGTGGCTCTGTCATAAAGCATTATCTGCGAATGCCCCAAAAAGAACCCGTTTTGTAGTGCATTGAAAGCCTCTTCATACGCACGCCATAAAATATTTGAATTATTGCAATAGTGACTTACACCTATAGAGCAGGAAAACCCAAGCTCTATTTTTATGCCGTCTTTGATCTTTAGCGCACATTCCATAGCATACTGCTCCGCATCACTTCCGGTCCTGTTTCCCGTATCAAGAGCAACAGCGAGTTTATCCGTACCGGTCAGAGTAGCCGTGATCCCTTTGTAGCCATCGGAAAGCAATCTTTTGCAGCAGAGCATCATTTCTCGTTTGATGCTCTGCCTCTCACGGTTGTCCTTGTTGACGCAGTAGTTCCAAAAGTCATCGAAAACGATGGCCATAATAATAGATGGATTAAAGTCCATGCCGCTTTCTTCAAGTACCGGCCTGATTATTTCTATCCTGTCGGTCCTTCCGTAAATAACATCGTAGATATATTCCATCTCGAGCATCTCGGAATTGATGCGTATAAGTTCTTGCACTCGCTCCGGAATCAGTTCATTTGCATTTAAAGACATCTCAACATTCCTCCAAAATTACAATCAAAGCTTTGAGTGAATGCCTGTATATGCAAAATGTAAAAAATTTGTATAAAAAAGTCAAATTAGCACATATATTTCGATTTTCTGCAGAAATATACTGTAGTCACAAAATGGCAGATAGTAATTTTGAGCATTCAGTATATATCTGAGAAAGGATGCATAAATGTTTTACGAACCATCAAAGAATAATCACGGTCTTCCGAGAAATCCTTTCAAATCGTGCACCGTTCCTCGCTGCATAGCTTGGATCTCCACAAAGAATGAAGACGGAAGCGATAATGTATCACCTTACAGCCAGTTCACAAATCTTACATTCGATCCGCCACTCGTATTGTTCTCTTCAAATCAGAATATCTATAAAGACCGCAAGAGAACAGTAAGAAATATCGAGCGCACCGGCGAGTTCGTTTACAACATGGTCCCATACGATCTGAGGGAGCAGATGAACCTCACTTCCACGATAGAGATGGAGATCCCTAAGGGAGTCGACAAGTTTGAATATGCAGGCCTGACAAAAGCCCCTAGCGAACTGGTCGATGTAATGAGAGTTGCTGAATCCCCTATCCAGTATGAGTGTAAGTATTTGCAGACTATTAGACTGCAGGCTAACTCAAGCATCGCAACAGTCGATGTCATCGTTGGAGAAGTTATCGGTATCCACATCAAAGATGAAGTCATTACCGATGGCAAAGTAGATATTGAGAAGATCAGACCACTTGCAAGACTCGGATACTTCGACTATACGGTCGTCGAAAAGTCATTCGAGATCCCTGCTCCAAGAGTAAGCCCTGAAAGACAGGCATTTGTAGATGTTGGTCTCGAAGGCAAGGCTGAGCAGAAAGTAGATTAGTAAGAAACTACACATACACATCATATTCGTAAGGTATTAAGAGAAAAGGAGGGTTAATTATGGAAAGTAGTAGAACTTCCGCAGCACTGAAATTTATACTTTTCAGTATTCTGGGCATTTTCATATTCTTTGTTCAGATCACGGTTGGAGAGTATCACGGTATTCCGCTGGATATTTTCACAAGCTGGCTTCAGACTTCGCTTGGTAAAGTCGCCGCATATCTTGCTCTGGCAGTAGTAGTCGCTGGTGCGGTAAAGCCATTCATCACAAAGACATGGAACAAAAGCGCAATAGACATAATCTTTACGCTTTTCAAAATTTTCGGAGTAGTCGCATCGTTCATGGTAGTGTTCAATTTCGGACCTGAACCTGTACTTAATCCAGACAATGGCCCTTATCTGTTCGGAAGCCTTGTTCAGCCGGTAGTTTACATGATAGTCTTCGGTGCCCCTCTCCTCTGTCTTATGGTCAACTACGGTCTTGTAGACTTTGTAGGTATCTTTGTTAGACCACTGACAAGAACACTCTGGAAGACTCCTGGACGTTCCGCAGTCGACGCTGTTTCCTCCTTCGTAGGAAGTACATCGATGGGTCTTCTGTTCACAGACCAGATGTACAGAAACAATAAGTACAATGCTAAAGAAGCTTCGATCATTGCAACAGGATTTACAACAGTAGCTGTATCCTTCATGATCATCGTTGCGAACGTTCTTGAGATAAGCGACCACTGGCTGCTCTTCTTCCTCGTGACAATGGTTGTTACATTCGCATGCACTGCAGTAACATGCCGTATCTATCCGCTGAGCAAGAAGCCTGAGACTTATTATGACGAGAACCTGCCAAAGGGTCTTGATGAATCATTCGAAGGAAATATCTTTAAGTGCGCTTATGACGAGGCTATAGAAGTCGCTTCAAAGTCCGGAAGTCTTGGAAAGAACATGCTGTCAAGTCTCAAAGGCGGTGTTTACCTGCTGCTTGACTTTGTACCTCTCCTGATGGGAATCGGTCTTACAGCACTCATTCTCCAGATGTACACACCTATATTCGATTACCTCGGATATATCTTCTATCCTTTGACAAAAGTATTGGGAGTTCCTGATGCCCTTCCAGCTGCTCAGGGTGCACTTGCCGGGCTCGCGGAGATGTTCCTGCCGGTAATCATGTGCGCAGGATGCGATATTGCAACAAAATTCTTTATCGGAATCATTTCGATCAGTGAGATCATCATGTTCTCCTGCACGATCCCGATGGCACTTGCAACCAATATTCCTATCACTCTTAAGGATATGGTGATCGTCTGGTTCGAGAGAACCGTTATCTCTATCATATTGGCAGCGATAGCGATGCACATATTCTTCTAAATATCTCTTTCATATAATTACAGGGAACGGGCGAAGGTCCATTCCCTTTTTTTATTTGAATTATCCCCCACTATTTGCTCGGGTAATCTTCTGTTGCTGTATATTAAGTAAAATATATCGGTAAACTAGAAACAACTGATACTCAAGGTGTATTGCTACTAAATCATCTTTCACAAAAAATTATACAATATATTGTGTCTTCGCTATTGTTATGACATCGCATGTAGTTTAAAATATGCGTAATGATTTTTTAGGAAAAAGAAAGAAGGTTGTTATGGCAAAGCAGAGACAGATCATTCAAATCGATGAGAGAGTCCCTCTAGGTAAAGGAATTCCTCTCTCTATCCAGCACACATTCGCGATGTTCAGCGCGTCAGTGCTCGTACCTTACATTCTCGGGATAAGTCCTTCCATCGCCCTCCTCATGAACGGCATCGGAACACTTATCTTTATTTTTGTCACCAAGGGTGGCGCTCCTGCCTACCTCGGTTCCTCATTCGCGTTCATCTCACCGGCGCTGCTCGTAATTGCGCAGCCAGAGCTCGGCTACAGATACGCACTGGGAGGATTCGTAGTCACGGGCTTATTGATGTGCGCGATCGCTATACTGATCAAATTCGTCGGTACGGACTGGATCGATGCGATCCTGCCTCCTGCTGCCATGGGCCCTGTTGTCGCGCTCATCGGACTTGAACTCGCGGGATCCGCTGCTCAGACGGCCGGCATCCTTGACGAGAACATGCAGATGGCTGCTGAGATCGACCCTAAGGTCCTCATCGTATTCCTCGTAACACTGCTCCTCGCAGTATTCGGAGGAGTTCTCTACAGAGGATTCGCAAGCGCTATCGCTATCCTGATCGCTATCGTAGCGGGATATGTCCTTGCTCTCGTATTCGGTCTCGTAGACTTCTCAGCAGTAGGAAACACAGGTTGGTTCGAGATGCCTGCATTCCAGACACCACAGTGGAGCGGCCAGGCTATCGCCATCATCATCCCTGCCACACTCGTAGTTGTATCTGAGCACATCGGTCACCAGGTAGTAACATCCGAGGTAGTCGGCAAAGATCTCCTCAGAGATCCTGGACTTCACAGATCCATGTTCGCTGACGGCTTCTCGACAGCTCTCTCCGGATTCTGCGGTTCCTGCCCTACTACAACATACGGCGAGAACATCGGTGTAATGGCTATCACAAAGGTATACAGCGTATGGGTCATCGGAGGAGCTGCTGCATTCTCGATCTGTCTTTCCTTTATCGGTAAAGCTTCGGCTCTTATCCAGACTATCCCTGGTCCTGTAATGGGCGGTGTAAGCTTCCTCCTCTACGGAATGATCGGAGCTTCCGGTATCAGACTGATGGTCGACGCTAAGATCGATTACTCCAAGGCCAGAAACCTCGCACTTACTTCCGTAGTATTCGTTGTAGGTCTTTCGGGAATCGCTCTCAACCTCGGTAACGTTCAGCTCAAGGGAATGAGCCTTGCCGCAGTAGTCGGTATGCTTCTCGGACTCATCATGTACCTGCTCGACAAGTTCAAACTGACCAACGAGTATGAAGAAGCTGAAGAAGAGGATGAAGAAGAACTCAAAAGCGGAGCTAAGACCTTCACTAATTGATAACTAAAAGCGCATCTTTGGTATAGATATATTGATATGCACCAGTGGGTTGTTTTCACAGACAACCCACTTTTCTTTTATCGATTTATGATAAAATTCCCAAGTGATAATGATAAAGGCGCAAAGTCATTAAGCTGCGCCAGATACAGATCGATTTTCAAATTAGATGTTTTAAAGGAGGAAATGTATGGCAACTGAAAGGATCCTGGTAATGAATCTCGGCTCCACATCGAGCAAGATCGCAGTTTATGAGGACGACAAAGAACTGTTCAACGATACTATTCGCCACAGCGCGGAAGAGCTCGCGGTATTCGATGACGTGACCGATCAGTTTGAATTCAGAAGAGATAAGATCTATGAGTCGCTCGAAAAGAACGGTGTTCCTGTCGATTCCCTCACAGCAGCTGTATCCAGAGGCGGCAACATCGTAGCCTGCCCTCACGGCGCTATCGGCATCGATCAGGCAATGGTCGACTATCTCACCAGACCTGAAGACATGGCCAAGCATTCCTCTCTTATCGGAAGCATGATCGCTTTCGAACTCCATAAAGAATATGGCATTCCGGTCTGCATTTACGACGCGATCGGAACCGACGAGAAGATCCCTCTCTGCAGAGTAAGTGGAGTTCCGGAACTCCCTCATTTCACAGTTGGACATACCCTCAACACACGTGCTATGGCCATCAAGTGCGCTGAGGAAAAGCTCGGAAAGAAATTCGAAGACTGCACATTCATCGTTGCTCACCTCGGTGGCGGTAGTTCAATCAGACTGTATAAAGACGGTGTCAACATTGACAGCGTCAGTGACGACGAAGGCAACTTCACTCCTGAAAGAGGCGGCGGCGTAGGTGCGAAGGGCCTTGTTGATCTCTGCTACAGCGGCAAGTACACATATAAGGAAGCCATGAAGCTGTTCCACGGAAGAGGCGGCCTTATCGCTCACCTCGGCACAAACAACGCTATCGAGGTAGAGAAGATGATCGAGAACGGCGACGGATACGCAAAGATCGTTTACGAAGCTATGTGCCTCAACGTTGCCAAGGATATCTGCAAGCTGGCAGCTACAGTCTGCGGTAAAGTAGACCGCATCATCCTGACAGGCGGCATCGCTTATTCGAAATACGTTTCCGAGTACATCAAAGAGCACTGCGAATTCATCTGCCCTGTTGAGATCATGGCCGGCGAATACGAGATGGAAGCTCTCGCTGCAGGTTGCCTCAGAGTACTCAGAGGAGAAGAAGAGCTTCAGGACTTCGGCGAGATCGCTGCTACAGCTAAGGACCGCATCAGGATCTATCCTGGCGTAGAGCCATACACAGCTCCTGAAAGATAGGAAGCCAAATCACAAATGAATTATCCCCGTTATTACTTCAAGTCGATAATTGGGGAAAAAGACAAACATTGTTATTCCCTAACACTGTTTTCTAAGGTTGCAAGCAATAACAAAACAGCCTCTCATGCAGAATATCGTCTGTTGAGAGGCTGTTATTTCTCTGTTTTCAGCCCAATATAGCTCAAATACTATTAAATTCCAGCAGGATCCTACGTAATGTTATTCCTTCGCACCTTTTGGAACGCTATGAGGCACTAACGTTGTTATTCCTTTTCGTTATTTAAACTGCTAAAAGCAATAACATCATAAAGGTCTTCGTAGCACGCTTACACAAAACAAGTACTAACGATAGTCGATCAGTCAGTCGATAAGCCCGAACTTCCTTCCGACGTTGTACCAGCCCTCTTTCGACCTGAGGATCATATCATTCTTTCCGCAGAACGCGGCTCTGGCCCAGCCCGGGCCATCAAAGCCGCTTCCCGGTGTGATCAGTATGCCCTCTTCCTTCGCGGCATTCACGAATTCAAACTCATTCGGAACAGGCGACTTGATCCACATATAAAAGGCTCCCTGAGGATATATACATTCGAAGCCTGCCCCTGTCACTATCTCGTACAGATCATGAGCGTTCTTCTTGTAGTAATCGAGATCCGATCTTGACTTGAGGCATCTTTCAACTATCAACTCCTGTATTGAAGGACCATTAGTGCCTCCGAGTATCCTGCCCGCGATGACGAGAGCGTCAAAAAGCTCTTCATGACCTTCGGCACACTTAGGAACGGCTACATATCCGATGCGATCACCCGGCATAGACAGCGATTTTGACCACGAATACACGATAAGTGAATCATCATAGTAACTGCCCGGGAAAGGCACTTCAGAGCCGTCATATACCAGTTCTCTGTATGGCTCATCACAGATAAGATAGATGGTGTGTCCAAACTTTGCTTCCGCTTCCCTCAGTACATCGGCAACAGCATTGAGAGCTTCACGTGTGTATATCTTTCCTGTCGGATTATTTGGATTGTTTATGAGGACCGCCTTGACCTCAGGCACCAGCATCTTTCTGAGAGCTTCAGCATCAGGGTCAAAATCGAGTTCTTCGTTCGCTGGGACCACGAGAGTACTCACACCCCAGTTACCTGCCCAATTGCCGTACTCGACGAAATATGGGGCGAAGACAGCCATCTTGTCGCCCGGGTTGGTTATACATCTGAGAATCATATTGATGCCGTAAGCGGCACCGCAATTCATAACGATATGATCTTCATCAAAATAATCTCCGCCTGCCCTTTCATTAAGGTCATCAGCTACCGCTTTTCTGGTTGATTCATAGCCGGCGTTAGACGGATACCCGTGAACATAAAGTGGATCCAAAGTGTGATTTATCTCATCGATCGCGTCATATACTTCCTGTGGTGGCTTGAGCCCCGGATTTCCGATGCTGAAATCATATACATTCTCAGCACCGCGCTCTTTAGCCATTCTCTTACCTTCCTCGAACATGGCCCTTATGGCCGAGCCACCTTCGATGAAAGGCCTCATAGTTTCTGAAATCATCCCATTACCTCCGAGTTATTGATTAGACAATAGAGCAAGTGAGTGGCCTTATTTTGCCCTGTTCTCTGTTAATATTGTAGCACATCGCCCTTGCATTAAGGCGCCATTTATTCGATAATAGCAAGAGGTAATGTATTTTGTTTGTACAAGACAAAATCGACCCTACAAGCATTTTAAATACTTATTTTGGAGGAAATAAAATGTCAACATATGACTGGAGTAAATTTGGATTTCACATTCCTAAGATCATGCTTCCGAAGGAAGGCACTGACTACTACAAATGGGCTGTAGTCGCTTGCGATCAGTTCACATCAGAGCCTGAATATTGGGAGCAGGTAGAGGAGATCGTAGGCGATGCGCCATCGACTCTCAGACTGATGCTTCCTGAGCTCTACCTCGACGGTCCTGACGAGGCTGAGAGGATCAAGAATGTCCGTGCAACAATGGACAAGTATCTCGAAGATGGCACACTCCGCACAATGGAGCCTGGATGCATGCTCATCAAGAGAACGGCTGAGGGACGTTCCCGTCTCGGTCTTGTAATCGCTACAGACCTTGAGGCATATGATTTCAGCAAGGGCTCAACATCCCTGACAAGAGCGACTGAGGGTACAGTAGTTGAACGTATACCTCCTCGCCTCAGGATCAGAGGAGACGCTCCTATCGAGATGCCTCATATCCTCATCCTTATCGACGACCCTGAGAAGACAGTTATCGAGCCACTCGTTGATCAGCAGAGAGAGGTCATCTATGACACAGACCTCATGATGGATGGCGGCCACATCACAGGTTCCTTCATCAAAGAAGAGAATCTTGAAGGAGCTAAGGAAGCTCTCTCCGCCCTCTTCGACAAGGCTGAAGAGAAATATGGCAAAGGCAATGTTATCTTCCAGGCCATGGGAGACGGCAACCACTCACTCGCTACAGCTAAGACAGCTTGGGAGAACATCAAGAAGGGTCTCACTCCTGAGGAGATCGAGAATCACCCTGCAAGATACGCTCTCTGTGAGATTGAGAACATCCACGACGAAGGCATCGTATTCGAGCCTATCCACAGAGTCGTATTCGCAAAGAACGGCCAGAGTGGCATGGACATCGTAAACGATACAGTTGCTAAGCTCGATGCTGCTAACGGCAAGGCTTATCTCGCTGATTCTGACGCAGCAGTTCCTGAAGGAGCATTTGAGATTCCTTACATCACAGCTGAAGGCAGAGGCAAGATCATCATCGAGGAGCCTGCTAACAAGCTCGAAGTTGGAGCTCTCCAGAACGTACTCGACGTAATGGTCAAAGAAGAGAAGACTTGCGACATCGACTACATCCACGGAACAAGCGCAGTAGAAAAACTCTCTGCAAAAGAAGGCAACGCCGGATTCATGCTTCCTCCGATGGATAAGTTCATGCTCTTCCCTGCAGTAGCAGCTGATGGAGCTCTTCCGAGAAAGACATTCTCCATGGGAGAAGCCAACGAGAAGAGATACTACATCGAAGCAAGATATATCGCGAAGTAGTAGGCAGAACGAAATACTCACTAAGTAATAGTCAATCACACTAATACTTACGATGAAAAAGTAAAATAACGCCAGAACAACTTTAAGATTGCTGCTGGCGTTATTTTTATTCTAGATCTATAGTTCCAAAGTGTTCTATTAACGCCAATAAGATACAAGCGACCGTTTTGGCGTTATATTTTTGCAAAACTATGATTAAAATTAACGCCAGAGATGTATCATTGATCGTTTTGGCGTAATTATTTTCATAATCCTGATCTTAAATATAAAATATTAACGCCAGTAAGGCAAATTGATTGCCTCTGGCGTTATTCAGCTTATGATCTTTGATATATTAGTTCCCCGGTTTTGCTGGTGGCTCGCCGCTTGGCTTTTCGCCTGAAGCATTATCGCCGGATGGTTTCTCAGGTGGAGTGCCACCTTCTCCAGGTCCACCCTGACCGCCATTACCTCCATCAGGAGGTGCCTGTCCGTCTCCAGGAGCTCCGTCGCCGCCGTTACCGCTGCTCTGGATCTTTACCTCAAATGCTTCACCTGTTGAAGCGGAGCCTTCTGTATACTCCTTGCCATCGACATAGAGCTTGTGTCCGTTGAGATCGATCGCAGATCCCTTGCTAACGGTGAGTCCGGATACATAAGAGTCTGCTGTCAGCTTCCAAGTGCTTCCGTCTTCGATCTCCACATATACATCGCCGCTCTGGCCTTCTGTATTGATAGCGCCCTCAAACGATGATTTATCCTTGAGATACATATTCAGTGTGGAGATATCATCTACGACGATGTTGCCGTTGATGGTCTGTTTGCTGGCATTCAGATTGACATGGCCGCCGTTGGAGCCTTCGCTTCCCCACCCCGCAGCTTCTGCTCTGAGGAACACGCCTTCAGCATCCTCATTAGTGATCTCTGTATCTGTAAGCGAGATATCTGTCGCTGTATTGTTTACAAAGAATATGTCACCATTCTTGTTTGTGATCGTGCTTCCATTCGCAGTGAACGAAGATGTGCCCTCAGCAGCGTCTCCGGACATAGACTGGTAGATCATAACGGCCTGATAGTAATCGGATTTGTCGCCGTTCTTTGTATTGTTGTCTGCTACCAAAGTGTCATTATTGAGCGTTACGGAATTCTTGCCCTCGATCACTATGCCCTGCGCGGCAGTCGATTCCATATACGAATCACTTACCGTGATATCTGCAGTTGAGTAAACGACCGGAGATCCCTTGCCGGAAGTCTTGTAGTAACCATTTGTTACATTGACCGTGCCACCGCCTCTGTCAGATCGGATAGCCGCCGAAGAATTACCAGATGTAATGATCGTAAGGTTGTTGGCGTTCATGGTGCCGCCACCTGTTGTCATGAGTCCGCCGGAGCAATTGCCCGTTGTCTCGATCACAGAGTCAGAGACGTTTACTGTAGTGCCCTCTCCGTACGAGAAAATACCGTTTGCATGTGTTCCGTTTGTCTCGACCAAAGAATCCTTGATCGTCAGAGTTCCCTTCTCTGTAGCGAAAATAGCCGCATTCTCGCCGTAAAAATCTGCCTCATCGCCATCGGCTTCTCCTGTTTTAGTGACTCCGACATTGGCGTATTCTTTCTCCTCTCCGCTCACCTCGATAGCATGCTCACCATCAGCGTCATTTGTTATCTCTTCGTTTACGGTGATATCTTCTTTGGTGAGATATTCTACTGCCGATGTTGAGCTGTCATTTGAAACTTCGCCTGTCTCCTGGCTCCCGCACGCAGCCATGGAGAACATCATCATTCCGGCGATAACTATTGCAAGCAATTTCTTTGCTGTGACCAGCTTCATAGCCTTGCCCGATCCCTTCGGATCATGATTTGTATCAGTCCCTTTTTGTTTCACTTTTTACACTCCTTTTGTTGTCGTTTTTTATCTTACAATGCGATTGTAAAAAACAAACTTAAAACGAACCTAAAAGTTTCAAATATGATCGAATATGATCGAGTCTTTTGTAGTCAAAATGCAAAAGCGGCCCGGGGATGATCCCCATGAGCCGCTTAAGCAGAATTGGTTTGCTTACATTGAGAAATAACATTCAGGAGGTGCTAGTAGACAGTGAATTTCTTGTTCACGAGCGTTTTTGACTTAACATCATCCTTAGCCCAAACTACATAACGATAAGTGCCCTTTTTGAGTTTCCCGAATTTGATTTTATTATCAAGTTTTTTGATGTTATATGACTTCTTTTCCGGCTTGGCTATTGCCTTGCATTTCACCTTGCCGTTAGCACCAACGATCTTCACAGTAACTTTTTTGATCGTACGATTTGATCTGATTTTCCCCTTTATGGAATATGATTCTCCTTTTTCGATCTTTTTCGGATAATTGTACGATTTAATCCTCAGTTTAGATGTACCTGTTACGGTAAACTCCGCATTGACAAGAACTTCCGAGCTTTTCTCGTCTGTTGCCTTGATCTTATAGGTAAACGTGCCGACAGGTATGGTGCCAAATTTGAGATCTCTGTCGATATTCGCCAGATCATATGACCAGGAATTTGGTGTGACCTTCTTAGAGATCACGGCTTTACCCGAGGCATTATATACTCCTACTTTCACTTTGGTTATTCTGTAATTGGAGTTGATGATACCTCTAACACTAAAACTTTTTCCAAGCTTAAGATCCTTAGGTATAGTCTCATCACTTATCGTAAGCAGTGACTCGTAGTTTGCGTTGCCCGCCGACAGCGCTTTGACAGGCTGCCCGGGATTAGGTTTGGGAGCGTTCTTAGCAAGTTCTACCTCTTTAATGTACCAATACTTGGTGACATGTGATGGTCCTTTCATAGAGGTCTCTGACCATTTCTGTATCCCTTTGGACGCGTTGCCTGTGTTGTGAAGAGAGTCTGCAGCATATACAGTGCCATTATTTACCCCTGTCACAAGCACCCCATGGATACCGTTGACCGATGCGTCACTCCCCCATACTACAATGCCTTCAGGGTGCTGCTTCAACAGATCCTGAAATTCTTTCTTTCTGGCCGCATCGCTACTCCCTGTGAAATTATCGCAGTCAACTTTGAAAGAGAGCCCGTCATATTCAAAGGTATACGAATTGCGGAGCTGCCCGAATATCGTTGCTGTTTTCCGCAGTTCCTCGTTAGTGAGCTTGGCCCATACTTTTGAGCCCCGCATGATCAGAGCTCTTCTTATCATGCATTTGCTTGCAGTCAATATGCAGTCGCCGCTCTTATAATCTTTCTTAGGCGTGTGATATACAGCAGCATCCCCAATATTGTCACTTGCAGCAAAAATACTCTGAGCGGGCGCCGCGCTTAGGATCAGTGACAGCACCAGGAGTATAGCCGCGAGTCTTTTCCCCATATATACCTTTTACCTTTTCTTTAGATGACAAAATCTGTGCTATTACGGCACAGTAACCTCCACGTCTACACTACTACCCTCTTAGCCATATATGCGTGATTCTAACTATCTGTTAAGCGTATTCTTTATAAAATTTATGGAAACCGGGCATAACTAAACACTTTGCACACTCTGAAGGCCTAATGTTCAACACGAAAAAAGCTCGCGTAAACGCGGGTTTCTACTAACAAAAAGCACGGGCAGAGCCGGCCGCGCATACATTTTTTGATCAATCAGTTGTTATACACATCCTTGATATCCGCTACCCTCAGAAAATTGAACAATTTATACTTGAGCACTCTGGCAAGTGTATCTGTCCCGCCTGATGTCATGCCATTTGGGATCATGACGAACATCTGCACAAAAGTGCTGAAAAATGCGGATAAAATTATTATTGTAAATTCTTTGAGTATCTTTCCTGCTTTGGTTGTTGGTTTGCGAATATGATCCATGAGTTACCTGTTACGTGAATGCTTGAGCGTCTGCGCGTACGCTCTGATCTCGGAGTGACTTACCGTGAGAACATCGGCAGGTTCATCCGGCATATTTAAGCTGACCTTGTCATACTTGGTAATGAAGTTTTCGATGGTCTGCTTGATAAGATTGAGCCTTTCGCTCACATCCCCTTCTTTTCTTTCGAAGGTATCTTCAGTGCCCGCTGCGTGGTTGGTCATATTTCTTATATGCCCTAACACGTAGTATGCAACTAGCAGCTCACCTACGGCATCTCTGTCGGTGCATGCTGTACAAGGCTTGATTATATCGTCATCGTCAGTATCCATATCCGCGCTTCTGGTTGCCGCATATGCTCTCTGGATAGGAATGCCATCGCCCGCACCCATCCTGTCGGTACGCTGTCTGCCGTAGAACTTGATGAAGTAATGGTTTATGTCGTCCAGCTTGTATTTTTCGAACACCCGGAGATTGAAATAGATCTCTCCGAATATCCTGACTACCTTCTCCCTGTCTTCCTCAGAGTCCAGGTAATAGTAAATGCCTCTGTTTACAAAGTCGCCCGGTGCTCTTGACTCGATCAGCGTTAATGTCTGCTGCCAGAAGCCCTTACGATATGCCCATTTAACAAGGTCAATGAAGTTCGTCTGGTCTCCCGTCACAAGCACTCCGAAGTCATCCTTGATACCATCTATGATTATATCGAAATAGCGCTCTATGAGATTGTCGCTCGGAATGAAGTCACCTTCGGCAAATAAGGCTCTTAGGCTGTTGATGCCTCGCTCGATATCGCCTATGTCGCAAAGTGATATGCCCACATCGATATTTCTCATCGCGTAGAGCAGCCTCTCGATATATATATTTTCTATATCCTGTTTCTTCCAATAATCCATCAGAAGATCGGTCTTGCCATACTGGAGGAACGCTCTTGTGCCGGCGAGCAGATCAGATATGCCGTAAAGCTCTGTATCATCCGTGATCGAGCAAACATAATCATCAGCCATAGGTAGCGAAGTCACTATCTTCTTGATTTTGATGTGGCTATTGGATATGGCGTTAAATATGTCCATAAGATTCATCAGCGAGAATGAGTCAGATGCGTCCTCACTCAGTATGCAGATATAGAGATCGATATCCACTTTGCCGCCGGAATCTCTGATCAGCTTGTTGAATCCGCTCGCAAGCTTGTCCGCGAAAGAAAGGCTTCCCTGTGTGTCTGTAGGGATGAACCTTATCTTCACATCCTCATTACCATCGAGCAATTCAAGCTTAGCGCTGTCCTTCATCTCACAGTAAAGGTAGTTGAGTATCCAAGTCCTGTAGCGAGCAGGATCTTCCAGAACCTCAGGCAATTGATTCGTAAGTTCCTTCATGAAAAGCGTTCTGAGATCGTCATCGCTTCTGACCACATCAAAGATGCGGTTGAATTTGATATTGCTTCCCGTCTGTATGTGGTCTCTGTAGAACGCGCGGCAAAAGTCTTTCAGCTTTTTCTGATCATCTTCGCTGATAAGATCCCTGATGTCCTGATCCTCTATCCTTATCTCATCGATGTACTGGGCCAGCCTGTATCTGAGTAAACTGTATGTAGACAGCGAATTGATATCTGAGGAATAGAAAGACGAGCCCTCTCTGAGCACCATCTGTTTCACCTCATCACCCGGATCGTAAGTAGTCATTCGCCCGAGTGTGATGATCTCGTCGATATGATATCTGGAAAGGATGTATTTTGAGCTCGCCTCAGCGGCAAGTACAGCATCGCAGTACTGCGTCCTTTCGGAGTCTGCCGTAAAATAGTAATTGATTGCAGGCTTTGCTTTCCCCCCAAATAGGGATGTGATCATTATGTTGTATTTCATGCGAAAACCTCTGTCTTTATCAGGCTCTGCGTCTTTCTAAGCCGTCTTTTCAAAGCCTCTGCATCAGGTCAGTTTCTATACGTTATCCACGAAAACAATTGTAGCACATAAAAACAGCCCCTCAAATGAGGGGCTTTCGTGGTAGCGCATCAGGGAATATCCCGCCGTCAAGGACGCTTGCGCGCCGCTATCTCGGTCTTCGATCCTTGACTGCGGTTTTCCAGGCGGGATTTAATTATCCGCCTGGATACGAACCCTTCCATTTGGAATCCAGGGTTCGGCATAATTCGTTACAAAACAATAGCTCCCCTGTTTAGGGGAGCTATTGTTTTGGTAGCGCATCAGGGAATCGAACCCTGGATTCCGCCGTGAGAGGGCGACGTCTTGACCTCTTGACCAATGCGCCATATGTTGCGCACTTTTTCGTGCGCAAGTGGTATTATAACTTAATTGCCGGTTAATGTCTATATGAAATCCGAAAAACTTTTGAATTTTGGCTCAAACAGCTCCTCTTTTTTATGCACTCGATTATAGTCAACTATTCAAATGATCACCTGATCTCAACAAGCTCGATCTTGAAGTTGAGCGCCTTTCCTGCCATAGGATGGTTGAGATCGAATGAGATCTTCTCGTCGTCTAAGTAAGAGACCAGCGCGTCAAAAGGCCTGCCCATCTCGTCCTGGAGCATCACCTGATCACCTTCGTGAAGTTCTTCAGTCTCAGGGATCTCATTTCTACCCATAGTAATTACATAGCGATCATCGTGCAGACCATAAGCCTCTTCCGGCTCGATGTGGACATTTACTACATCTCCGATTTCCATATCGGCTACTGCCTTGTCGAATCCGCGGATCACACTGCCGATACCGCATGTGAATTCAAGAGGTCTGTCTTCACTGCTGGAGTCGAACTTCTCGCCATTGTCAAATGTTCCTTCGTAATGGACCTTAACTACCTTGCCCACATTCTTTCCGTCGAAGAGGTAAACCGGCTCTCCGCCGCCACAACCTGCGCATCCGCCGCATCCTGCTGCAGCATCAGTTCCGCATCCGCTGCATCCTGCTCCGCGAGCGCTGTCGTCGTGGGAATGGCTGTGATCGTGACCGTGCTCATGATCGTGATGGTCACAGTTGACGCCTGTGCTCACAAGCTCACCCCTGAGATATGCCGCAACTGCCTCGTCAGCATCTCCTGTCACACCTGCAACTACCTCAAGGCCCGCAGCCGTAAGAGCGTCACTTGCGCCCTGTCCCATTCCGCCGCAGATAAGTGCGTCTACAGCATTATTGGCAAGAAGTCCTGCCAGAGCCTCGTGACCTGTTCCGTTTGTATCCATGATGTGGCTGGATTTGATCTCTCCATCCTCAACTTCGTAGAGCTTGAAGCTCTCTGTATGTCCGAAGTGCTGGAACACATTACCATCTTCGTAAGTAACTGCTATCAACATTTTATGTAATCTCCTTTTCGCATCCCTCTTTTGGGAAGTGTTATTGATCATTCTGTTTATTTGTCTCACGCATAGCGCCGGATAGCTTGGTGTAACCGTAGCAACTGACGTTTATTATATATGATTCTGCAGCTTTATCAAGGTGTCACGCTTTCAACCAGGAGCAAAGCTCCAACAAGCTCGCTTGATTGGAGCGAGCGTCGCCGTCAACAGACGCTGGGAGCTTCAGCTCCTGAGAGCGTCGGTCGGGGATTGTACCCACCACCGACGGTCGAAAACGGAACCCGCCGCCTATAGAGGCGGGGGACATCCGGCGTCTGTTATATGCGTAGCTTTTCTATATCATACGCGTGAATCTATATATACCGTTTGATCTTGATCCACACCCGGTTTTTCTTGGACTCGCCGCCGACTTCCATAAGGACCGCCTTGCCTTTGCCCTTTAGCACAAGTATCGCGCCCTCCTCAACTTTGAAATCAGTCTTCAGGCACTCTATGTGATCTACCGAGACGATCCCGGCTCTTATCGCTTCAGCTGCCTTCGCGCGGGATATCCTGAACGCCGAGGAAACCACACAATCGAGCCTTAGGGACGGGACCGTGTCCTTTATGACCTCTGTCCTCACATCGGGGATTATAAGTTCTTCTATCGGGACTATGGACGTTTTTATGACCGTTCGCCCCGCCTGGCTGTACTCCCTATGCAGGAAGTCAGCTATCTCTGGCATTATGATCACGTCTGCACCGTCGTCCCTGACGAGGATATCTCCCGTCACGCTTCTGTCTATACCGAGGCCAAGGATCGAGCCCAGATAGTCGCGGTGTGAAAGCTCACGTGATATGGCAGGCTTTTCCACGCGCAGGACTTCAAGGAGCCCCGACACAGCCTCTTCATCCGTCAAAGGAATATCCGCCGGCACACAAACCAGCATCCTCCGCTCAGCGCCTTCGTAGCCTCCGTACATGAGAGTCCTGACACCTGCGGTCCCATGACGCGTAACAGCCTGCACTATCGCCTGCTCGTGCGAATCGAGAAGCCCCGTCGACGTCACATACCAGCCATCGCGGCATTGCGCTATCCGGTCTTCTGCTTTTGCTCTAATAAGTTCGTCAGCGTCCATCAGGTATGCCCTTCCTCTTTAATCTCTTCATGACGATGATATATGCCGTGACCATGCATGTCGTACAAACCACCCAACTCGCAGGGTAAGCGGCTATGAGGAACTCGTAAGTCTTGTCCATCGGATATATAACGAATATCCAAAACAGGCGCACTCCGCATATGGCGATCACGGTTATGAGCGCCGGCACCAGAGATTTCTTCATGCCACGCATACTGCCCGAGAGCATATCGCTTATGCCGTTTATGGACTGGAACAAACCGACGCGGATAAATCTCATCGCCGCGAGCTCGGCCACCGCAGCCTCACCTGTAAAGATGTACGCTATCGGGTATCTGAGTATTACGAACAGAATGCTCATGCCCATGCAAAACACCGTGCCAAGGGCCAGTGTCGTGAGCGTGGATTTCTTGCATCGTTGGAGGTTCCTCGCACCGTAGTTCTGTCCAACGAAACTTGTACATGCCTGACTGAAGCCGTTCACCGTAAAGAACGCGAAGAACTCCGCGTTGACGCCAACGGTAGTGCCGGCGATAACGGTTGATCCGAGCGAGTTTACCGTGGACTGCATTATAACATTGGCTAAGCCGAACATACTCGACTGTATGCCGGCGGGTATGCCTATCCTGACGATATCCGCAACTGTCGCTCTGTCCATTCTGAGCTTGCTCGCCGTAAGCCGGAACGTGCCCGGCTCTTTGATGAGAAAGTACATAAGGGCAAGCGCGCTGAAAGCGTTGGAGATCGATGTTGCAAGAGCGACTCCGGCGGCAGTCATGCCAAATCCCACGACGAACAGAATGTTAAGACCAACGTTTAAGACCCCGGCTATCATCAGGATGATAAGCGGCCGCCTCGTATCTCCTTTGCTGCGGAAGAGCGCCGACTCGAAATTGTATAGCAGTATAAACGGTATGCCGCAGAAATACACCCTGAAATACGACACAGCCTCCTGTCTGAGGAAGCTCCCTTCTTCGCCGGTACCCATCCACGAGTGTATGATATCCGCCATTGAAAGACCTATGCCCGACATCACTATTCCGCTTATAGCCGCGAAGAGGACCGTAGTATGGAGGGCTTTGGAGATGCCCTCTTCATCTGCTCTTCCGACTCTGTTGGACATCACCACATTAGCGCCGACCGCCATGCCCGTAAAAAGGCTTACCATAAGTGAGATGACAAAACCGTTTCCGCCTACAGCAGCGAGAGACTCGCTTCCGGCAAAGTGCCCGACTATGGCCGTATCTGCCGAATTAAAAAGCTGCTGTAAAATAGCGCTCGCGGATATCGGAAGCGCTACTAAAAGGATGTTCTTTATTAAGTTGCCGCTTAGCATGTTTACATCATGCTGATTCGATCTTGCCATTCAGTTCGATTATTCCTGTTTATCAGCGGGATCTGATATCTCACCGCTTTGTTTCCTGTTCATCACTATGATCGATACAAGAACCAGCGCGATGCCCGTGATCTTGCCAATGCCGATCGTCTGCCCAAATGCTATATAGCCGATCAGTGCCGCCACGATAGTCTCGACCGACGCGAACACCGGCACCTTTGAAGTCTCATTTATCCTGCTAAGGCCTGTATAGTAAGCGCTGTAAGCCAGAGCCGAAGGAAAGATACCTATGCCCACTATTGCAAGGATGACCGTAGGCGTAAAATCGCAGCCTATGCCGTGATACGGACGTATTATTAAGAACAGCAGTATCATGCCGAAAAGCTGTCCGTAGAACGCCGCCGTGAAAGGATTTTCCTTATCCGCACCTGTCCTCGAGAGCACAGGAAGGAGCGCGTATGTGAAGCCCGCGAGTACTCCTACGAGCACCACGTATCCGGAGATCTTTACATCCGAGAAATCTCCCCCTGTCACAGCGAGCATGCAGCCCACTATGTTTATGACTATCGCGATTATCTTATTGCGCGTAAGAGCTTCATGGAAGAATATGCGGGACATGATCGCTACGAAGACAGGCGAAGTATAGAGGAATACCGCCGCTGTAGCCATGCCGCCATGCTTGATGGTGTTCATGTAGCAGATGTTGAAGAATGCCTGTGAGAATAGTCCGATCAACATGCATGAGATAATGCCTCTCTTGCTGATCCTAAACAGGCCGAAGCCCTTCCCTTTTATTATGAGAAGAAGCGCCAGCATCACCGACGACGCGAGCACCCTGAAGAATGCTACGCAGCCCGTGTCCATGCCGGCGTTTGTCATAAGCGTCGAGAAGAGCCCTATGGATCCCCACAGGACTCCCGCAAGCAATATCATCGAATAGCCTTTGCTCTGCTCAGTGTTCATTATGTTCTACTTCTCATGGAAAGCGATCGTGGCCTTTACAGCTCTGTGCCAGCCGCCGAGATTTTCCATTCTCTCCTTCTCACCAAGACGCGGCTTGAAAGTCTTAGCTATTTCCTTGCTCGATACTATATCATCGAGGCTCTCGTAATAACCTACAGCAAGACCCGCAAGGTAAGCGGCTCCGAGAGATGTCGATTCTATGGATGCGTATCTTACTATATCCGCGTCGGAGATATCAGCCTGGAACTGCATCAGAAGATCGTTCATCGCCGCTCCGCCATCAACTTTGAGCACCGCTATGTCCTTTCCGGTATCAGCTCTCATTGCTGACATCAGATCTTCGTTCTGGAATACCAGAGCCTGGAGAGTCGCCCTGATGATGTGTTCTCTTGTAGTTCCTCTTGTGATACCGAACATGGCTCCCCTTGCTTCAGGATCCCAATACGGAGCTCCAAGTCCCGCAAACGCTGGGACGACATATACTCCGCCTGTATCAGGCACCGAGTCCGCTAGAGCTTCGGATTCCGGAGCACTTCTGAAGAACATCATCTGATCTCTAAGCCACTGCACTGCGGCTCCGCAGATGAATACCGAACCCTCAAGCGCGTAAGTGACCTTGCCGTTTAAGCCCCACGCGATAGTCGTGAGCAGCCCGTTCTTGGACATAACAGGTTTATCACCTGTATTGAGGAGCAGGAAGTTTCCTGTGCCGTATGTACTCTTTATATCGCCTTCTTCGAAGCAGGCTTCACCGAAAAGCGCCGCCTGCTGGTCACCCGCAGAACCGGTGATCGGAATAGGTCCTCCGAAAATCTCGTCCACAGTATCGCCGTAATGAGCAGAGCACTCGACCGGAGTCGGGAGCATGCACATAGGAATGTTGAGAAGATTGCAGAGTTCTTCATCCCACTGAAGAGTGTTGATGTCAAAGAGCATTGTTCTGCACGCGTTGGAATAGTCGGATACGTGCACCTTGCCGCCTGTCAGTTTCCAGATGAGCCAGCACTCGATGGTACCGAAGAGAAGCTCTCCTCTCTCAGCTCTTGCCCTGACGCCTCTTACGTTGTCGAGTATCCACGCGAGCTTAGTGCCGCTGAAGTAAGGGTCTGCAAGGAGGCCTGTCTTCTGCTTGATCATCTCTTCGTGAGGTTTGAGTTTAGCAGCGTAATTCGCTGTACGGCGGCATTGCCATACGATTGCATTGTAAACAGGCTCGCCTGTATTTTTGTCCCATACGACTGTGGTCTCACGCTGGTTTGTGATACCGATAGCCGCGATGTTCTTGTATGTGAGGCCGGCTTTGAGAAGTGCCTCCTGAGCTGTTCCCATCTGGGAAGCCCAGATCTCCATCGCGTCGTGCTCTACCCAGCCCTCGTGCGGGAATATCTGAGTGAACTCTCTCTGAACGACGGAAATGATGTTGCCCGCCTTGTCGTAAATGATCGTCCTTGAGCTTGTCGTGCCCTGGTCGAGCGCCATTATGTACTGCTTCATAAGTCTAGCCTCCTATACAAAAAGTGACATTATTGAGTTGCTTATATCTATGCCTTGCTCAGTGAGTCTAAGGCCATCATTATCTATTATGAGAAGCCCTCGAGCCGCGTAATCCTCAGCCTCCGCTTTGGCTTCTTTGAAGATCTCCCAGAATGCTTCGGATGCAGCATTCGAATCGTATGTGTTCGATGCAGCAGGATCTGTCAAAGTGTCCGTGAATCTCGGTATGATGCTTTCGTCCGCATCTTCCGCTCTGAGATATGCATCAAGCGCTTCCCTATACGAGATTCCCTCGATTCGTCTTAGCCCTGTGAACACCGCCTCGCTGATATTATCGAATGCCGTGTTGACATGCTCCTTTTCTACAGGCAGCCTGCCCTCGTCTATCGCTTTGAAGTACTCGTCGAAGTCCGATGTGTTCTTATACCTTACACCGCCGAGGAATCCGCTTGCGCCGAGCCCCAGACCGACGTAGTCGTCCATGTTCCAATACAGGCTGTTGTGCTGCGATCTGTAACCAGGCTTTGAGAAATTGCTGATCTCGTAGTGCTCGTAACCGGCTTCTTTAAGTTTAGCGCATATCTTATGATATGTCTTCCTATCTTCTTCGTCGGGCACCTCAGCCATCTCGCCGCTCTCTACCATCGTCGCGAACGGTGTGCCTTCCTCTATCTGAAGGCTGTAGCAGGATATATGCTCGGGGTCGAAACTGAGTATTCGCTTTACATCAGCCAGTGCGTCCTCGGTGGTCTGCCCCGGCACCGAAAACATAAGGTCGAGATTGACGTTGTAAAAACCCTTGCGCCTTATGAGGTCCATATCTCGCTCAACGTTTAGAGGCGTATGGATACGTCCAAGGAAATGCAGCCTGTCGTTGTCCATGGACTGCACGCCCATCGAGAGCCTGTTGAAGCCAATGAATTTGTATGCCTGGAGCTTGGCAAGCATCACGCCGTCTTTGCGCCCGAGTGTCGCCGGGTTGGCTTCGATCGTGATCTCCGCGCCATCCTTTACGTTAAAACATTTATTGACAACATGCATGATCTCACGCATCTGCGCTACATCGAGGACTGACGGAGTGCCTCCGCCAACGTATACGGTATCGATCTTGAGAGCTTCTGCCGGGTCTTCACCCTTCTTCTCAGCCTCGTCTGCCATCGCCTTGGCTCTCAGCTTTATCTCCTTAACAAGTGCCTCTGAATACTCCTCCCTCGGAGCATCATCCGCGACACAAGATAAGAAAGCGCAGTAATTGCACTTTCTTACGCAAAACGGTATATGGATATATATTCCCTTTTTATTACCCATTATCTGCTGATAGTTCTTTCTTAATTAGTATTTCCTAAAGTATTTTACAAATTACTTCCGGCAATGTCACTATCTCTGGCGAAACAAAATCATCAAAAAACTGCTGCAGCAATATATGCCACAGCAGGAAACGATCGTATACCGTATCAAAGCAGCATTTAGGCGTGTTTGATCTCGTTCTCGAAATAGCTGTCTCTCACCTTCTCAGACAAACCCTTTTCTTCGCCGTTTCGGATAGCTTCGAGGAGCTTACGGTGAGCGTCTATAAGTTCGTCCGCCTTGCCATTCTTGATCATGGATGAAACAGTATCAAGCCTCATCGCGTAAGTGAGCGATCTTACTACACGGCTTACTTTGTCTGCCATAGGGTTCTTGCCCATTTCAGCTATTTTGTCGTGGAATCTGTCGTCGACCTTGAAGAAAGTTCCAACAGGGTCAACTTTGTCCGATACAGCCTGTTCCATCTCGTTTATAAGGCCCTCGAGCTCGCTAAGCTCGTCCTCGTCGTGATGAGCTATCGCAAGACGCATCATGCCGGCTTCTATCATTTCGCGCAGCTCCATCAGATTGTCGAAGGAATCCTGATTGAGGATGATACCGTATACCATAGGATCGATCATGCTTTCCTTGTATCCGCTGCATACGAAAGTTCCTTCAGACCTCTTGCTTTCAAGTACCCCAAGGTAAGCAAGGATCTTGATCGCCTCGCGCACGCTGCTTCTTGCTACGCCAAGGGAATCCGAAAGTTCCGGCTCAGTTGGGATCTTGTCCCCCGGCTTGAGTTCGCCGCTACGCATGGCATCCGTAAGCCGGTTGATCACGCTCTGCACTACAGATTCTTTTTTAAGGCTCTTAAGATAGCTAGGTGTTTGATCCATTAATGTCATCCTCTCTCGTTTTATTGTAAATCATATGTATGACATACATTATTTATAAGATAACAAGTTATCTGCTATTTGTCAATTTGATCGATCGCAATATGCTGCGGCACTCCTTCAGAATAGTATGGTTCTATCTCACCCATTATGAACGGACGGGCATATTTTATATATTCGTCGCTGACGTAAGTTCCATCATTTATGATCCAGTCGAGCGGCACTTTCCTTTCGACATTCGCTACCTCGTGGATATCGAACTGGTCGTAGCTGACAAGATACGGTGCCCTCGAATCGACCTTTATAACTATCATCTTTCCGGTGTTGCCCTCAAAGGCTTTCTGTGCTGCCAGATATCCGGCGTTATATGCCTCATCCGAATCTGTCCTCGAAACTACATGCGAAGCGCATCTCTGCATAGTTGAGAATTCGATAGATCTTGCCTTGATGCTTGTCTTTTCGTTCACCAGATTCGCAAGATATGCGCCGACTCCGGAAAGCTGAGTGTGCCCAAACGCATCCTTTTTACCGCTGCCACCGCCGGATTCACAGACAAAGCTTCCATCAGCGAGCTTTATACCCTCAGATACTGCTACCACTATGGAGTTCTTCTTTTCTGCCAGGCTCTTCATCCTCGCGATAAAGTCATCAGGGTCGAAGCTCACCTCAGGAAGATAGATAAGATCCGGAGTGTTACGTGCCAGAGCGGCTGAAGCTGTGAGCCAGCCGGCGTGTCTTCCCATGATCTCGACTATGACCGCAGATGTTCTGTATGGACCATAGCAGTCGTTGTCTACAATGATCTCTTTTAGAGAGGTCGCGATGTATTTCGCAGCAGAGCCATATCCCGGGCAATGATCGGTTACAGGAAGATCATTGTCAATGGTCTTTGGAATGCCCATGAATTTCTGCGATTTACCGTGAGCTTCAGCATAATCTGAAAGCATTTTCACAGTATCCATGGAATCATTCCCTCCGTTGTAGAGGAAGTACTGGATATCGTATTTGTCCATTATCGCAAAGAGCTTTTCATAGACCTCTTCGTTGCCCTCTATTTGAGGCAGTTTATAGCGGCATGAACCCAGGAATGCCGACGGAGTCCTTTTTAGGAGCGAGATATCCTGAGCGCTTTTGATGTGTTTGCGAAGATCTATTATATCCTCATGCAGGAATCCTTCTATACCATAATGCATACCGTAGATCTTGCGGATACCTGCTGCCTCAGAAGCTTCGATCGCACCGGCAAGGCTGGAATTGATCACAGCTGTCGGGCCGCCTGACTGACCGATTATTATATTTCCCTTAATTGCCATCCTATGTTCTCCTATCTAAGCTTCAGGCCCCTCGGTGTACATGTCATTGTTTCGAGGAGCCTGATACGTAAGGAAGTAAAACGCTTTATTTAACTATTGGCACTTATTTCAGAAGACTAAGTGCTGTTTCCGTGATGTTTTCTACAGTGATGCCGTTCTTTGCAAGCAGCCTCTCGTAAGGGGCAGACTCACCGAACTGATCCTGGATACCGATCCTTCTGACGATACCCTTGCCCATCTCGGCAGCTACCTCGCATACAGCGCTTCCAAGTCCGTTGATGATATTGTGATCCTCAACTGTCACGATCTTACCGATATCGTTGATGCATGCTGTAACAGCTTCAACATCAAGAGGCTTGATTGTGTGCATATCGAGCACCTTTGCCGAAACGCCCTTTGCCTCAAGCTCTTTCGCAGCCTTGATAGCCAGGCATACTGTGTCGCCATTAGCGATGATCGCTACATCTTTACCGTCCTGGATCAGATTTGCTTTTCCGATCTCGAATTCAGCATTCTCATCATAGATCTGCTCCATCGCATCACGTGTGAATCTGAGATAGATAGGTCCGTAAGTCTCTGCAGCGGCTCTTACGAGCTTGCGAGCCGAATTGTAGTCAGCAGGCATGATCACGGAGATATTTGGGATAGTCCTGAGGATACCCATGTCCTCGATAGCCTGGTGGGAAGCTCCGTCGTTAGCAGGAGTAAAACCACCGTGTGAGCAAGCGATCTTTACGTTCAGGTTTGTGTAGCAGATTTCCTGTCTGATCATCTCGCAGATTCTCATTGATCCGAATGCAGCGTATGTAACTACGAAAGGAACTTTGCCGCATGTTGCGAGTCCTGCTGCTACAGCAGCTCCGTTCTGCTCAGCGATACCAACGTTGATATACTGTTCAGGAAGCTCTTTTCTGAAATCCTGTGTCTTGCAGCTCTTGCCGATATCTATGTCCAGAACTACTACTTCCGGATGATCTTTTCCGACTGCTACGATCTCGTCTCCAAATCCATTACG
>JAZQBC010000026.1:0-126787 GCA_045545495.1 Anaerovoracaceae bacterium
GCAAGAGCTCATATCTTGGAAGGTCTCATCATCGCGCTCGACAACATCGACGAAGTGATCGCGACCATCCGCTCGGCATATAACGATGCCAAAGAGAAGTTGATGCTCAAGTTCGGGCTCAGCGAGATCCAGGCACAGGCTATTCTCGACATGAGACTTGCCAAGCTGCAGGGACTCGAACGCGAGAAGATCCAGAACGAGTACGACGAACTCCAGAAAAAGATCGCTTACTACAAGAGCCTGCTCGCAGACGAGCACAAACTCATGGGCGTTATCAAGGACGAGCTTCTTGAGATCAAGGACAAGTGGGGAGACCCTCGCAGGACTAAGATCGTAGCAGACGAAGGCGAGCTCGACGAAGAGGCTCTTATCGATGAAGAGGATGTCGCGATCACGCTGACTCACCTCGGATATGTCAAGAGAGTGCCGGCAGATACCTACAAGGCTCAACGCCGCGGAGGTAAGGGCATAGTAGGACTCACGACACGCGAGAGCGATTTTGTACGCGACCTTATCATCACTAGTACGCACGACTACCTCATGTTCTTCACCGACATGGGACGCGTCTACAAGATAAAAGCATACGAGATCCCAGAGGCATCAAGGACAGCCAAGGGCACACCGGTGATCAACTTCCTCAACCTCAACGCGACAGAGAGAGTCACAGCGATGATCCCTATCCGCGAGTTCAAGGAGAACGAATGCCTCGTGATGGTCACAAGACAGGGTACTATCAAGAAGACACCGCTGTCAGAATTCGACACCAACCGCAAGACCGGGCTTATCGCTATCACGCTGAAGGAAGGCGACAAGCTGATCAGCGTGGCTCAGGCTAACGGCAACGAAAACGTGCTGGTAGTCACAAAGAAGGGTAAAGCTATCGCGTTCAGTGAAAAAGATGTAAGGCCGATGGGACGCAACGCCGGCGGAGTAAGAGCGATACTGCTTGAGAAGGACGATGAAGTCGTTTCGATGGAGCTGGATATCGATCAGACACGCAAAATGCTCGTCATCACCGAGAACGGATTCGGAAAGCGCACACCGCTCGATGAATACAGACTCCAGGCAAGAGGCGGCAAGGGCGTAGCGACCTATGACAAGACCAAGTTCGGAAAGACGGGTCTTCTGGTCGGAGCGACCATCGTCAGCGAAGACGATGAAGTGATGGTGATCAATTCCAACGGAGTCATCATCAGGATACGCGCCAACGAAGTCTCGACTTCAGGAAGAACTACTCAGGGTGTCAAGATCATGAAGGTCGATAAAGACAACCACATCGTATCCTTCGCGAAAGTAGTCGACGAAGACGCCGCTGAAAAGAAGGCCAAAGCTGCTGAGGAGAAAGACCCTAACATCGGAGCCGACGGCAACGAGCAGCTGACTCTGACAGAAACAGCAGAGTAAGCTGCAAAATAAATGGCAAGAATAACCGCAAAATAGTCGCATAATAACAAAGAAACGAAAATGACGCCAGGAGCTATATCAAAGCTTCTTTGGCGTCATTTTTCTATCTATCAAGTAAATAATTCAAAGCTTGATTACGCCAAAAGCAAAAAATCGGCCTTGTTGGCGTTAATTATTCCTGTTTTAAAAAAGAAAAATGCATAATAATAACGCCAAAACGATCACAAATACCCTTTTGGCGTCAATATAAAGTCAAATTGATGGAAAAAATAACGCCAAAACGAATGTTGATGGCCATTTGGCGTTATTTCCACCTTCTATAGCCGAGTTGTAATAATATGTACGAATATGAACAGAGCATTAAACGAATTTATAGGTAGTGCGGGATGTGAAATGCTCGCCGGCCTTCAGGATACCACCCGGAAAGTTTTCTTTGTTGACAGCGTCAGGCCAGAACTGAGTCTCGAGACACACACCCATTCTGTACTTGTAGCGGAATAGACATTTGCCGTCTTCTTCTGTGATGCCGTTTCCTGTGTACAGCTGGATACCCGGCATGTCAGTGTAGACCTCCATTCCAATGCCGCTCTTCTCAGAATAAAGAGCCGCGACCTCTCTGTAGTCCTCACCGTCGAGACAGAAGTTGTGATCATAGCCATGACAGAATCTGAGCTGCTCATCATCCTCATTTATATCCATACCGATAGGCTTGGCATGCCTGAAGTCGAAAGGCGTGTTTTCTACGAGAGCGATCTCGCCGGTCGGCAGATTGCCCTCGTCGTTAGGAGTATAGAGCCCGGCCTTGATCTTGCAAAGGTGCTCTTCAACGGATACTCCGCTGTCGTGCCCTGCCAGATTGAAATAGCTGTGGTTGGTAGGGTTGAAAGGAGTGTCCTTATCACTTTCCGCTCTGTAGTCTATATGCAGCTCGCCTGCATTAGTTAGGGTATATGTCACCTCAATATGCAGGTTGCCCGGATAACCCTGGTCACCGTCCGGACTGTCCAGGACGAAAGTTACCGAGTCACCATCAGGACTGTCCTGTACATAAGCCGGGCCACCGTCGTTCATGCTTTCACTCGCGCCGGACTTAGCCGCAACGTCTCTTGAACTTACGCTGTGGAAACCGATCATTGTCTGCCAGAGACGCTTGGTATAAAAGTCACGACCGCCATGAAGTGAATTGACGCCGTTGTTTGCAGTGAGTTCGTAGGTCACGCCATTAAGATCGAATCGCGCATTACCTATACGGTTGGCGAAGCGTCCAACAGTCCCTCCGTAAGTGTTCTGTCCGTCTTCGTAGCCTGACACATCACCGTAGCCGAGCACAACATCGATCCTTTCACCGTTCGCGTCAGGAACAACGAGACTGACCAGAGTAGCTCCGAAGTCAGTAATTGAGGCCTCCATCCCGGAGGCATTTCTGAGTATGTAAAGCCCGGCGCTTCTGCCGTCTTTAAGTTTTCCGAATCCGCGCATCTTCATCGTGATAACGCTCCTCTCTTCTTTTCAGTGACGAGGCTCTGTTATATAACATGCTCCGCCGCTACATTCTAAGTTGCGGACAGATCGTATTATTGCCCGCACAATTGCTCGTTGCTTTTGCTGCCTAGCCGGTGTCGACAGATAATCAGTAAGTATGCCGATCAATAATTGACAGTACACCGACAAAGAAATAGACAGTACGATTATTGTATTTATGTATGCCCCTTTTGCGCATAATAATAAACAAATTTAAGGAAAACTTTCGGCAGTGATAGGTTGCGATAGATTGTACTGTTTTGTATTATGAAAATAAGATTAAAAAAGCATATGGTTATCCATAAATAGAGGGCAAAGGTCTAAGGCCGGGAGAACAAGTTTGAGCAACATCGTAATTAAAGAAGTTAAAACCAAGGCGGAACGGAGGATCTTCGTAGACTTTCCAAACCGCCTTTATCGTGATAATGATAAGTTCGTGCCGGCATTTTTCGGAGACGATATGGCAGACTGGGACGAGAAGAAAAACCCTGCATTCGAGTATTGCGAAGCGAGATCATGGCTCGCGTACAAAGATGATCAGGTCGTCGGCCGCATAGGCGCGATCCTCAGCCACGCCTCTAATGAAAAGTGGGGCACAAAGCGGATGCGCTTTTCTCAGGTAGACTTTATCGATGACAGAGAAGTCTCCAAGGCGCTCTTTGATACCGTAGAAAACTGGGCGCGTGAGAGAGGCATGGAAGAGTTGCACGGACCGCTTGGCTTCTGCGATCTCGACAGAGAGGGAATGCTCATCGACGGCTTTGACAAGCGCAGCATGTTCATAACCTATTACAACGAACCATATTACATAGATCATCTCACCGCGCTCGGCTATGAAAAGGATGTCGATTGGGTCGAAAACCTCATACCACTCGGTGACAATTTCAGCGAAACTTACAAAAGGCTCAAGAAGATCTCGGATACTATGCTACGCCGCACAGGCTTTCATAAGGTAGATGTGAGCAAAAGGTCAGATGTGAAGCCATATGTGCGAAAAGCCTTTGATCTTGTTAACATCGCCTATGCCCACCTTTACGGGACGGTAGAGCTGAACGAGAGGCAGATAGATAAATATACCAACAAATTCCTGCCTCTTATAGATCCGGATTTCTGCTGTCTGCTCGTTGACGACAAGGATGAGCTTATGGGATTTGCTGTTGGCGCGCCGTCAATGGCCGAAGCGATGAAGAAGAGCAGAGGAAGGCTCTTCCCGACAGGATGGATAGGAGTGCTTCGCTCTCTCAGAAAGAATGATACGCTTGATCTGTTCCTGATAGCAGTGAGGCCGGAGCTGCGAGGCAGCGGTGTCAACGGCATTCTGATGGAGCATATATACAAGGGCTGCATCAAACACGGGATACAGGTTGCCGAGACAGGGCCTCAGCTTGAGACAAATACCAAGGTGCAACATCAATGGAAGATGTTCGGCCCGGCACAGCATAAACGCAGACGCTGCTTCAAGAAGGCTCTCTAAAAGCATTGCAATTTAAAGCGATTTCCAATACAATTCGATAGTAAAAATCAAAAAGGCGGACTAGATCCGCCGTTTTATTGCTGAAATCGAAAGGTAAAGACCACAAATGATAAAAAACACAAAGGTCTGCGAAAATATATTAGAAGCCATCGGTAACACTCCGATGGTAAGGCTCAACCACATCAGCCCAAAGGATGGCGCGGATATCTACGTGAAATTTGAAGCCCTCGATGTAGGCGGTTCCATAAAGACCAGAACAGCCTATCTTATGCTGAAAGCTGCCGAGGAAGATGGTCTGATAGATCAAAACTCCATAATCGTTGAGCCTACGAGCGGCAATCAGGGCATCGGCCTGGCACTCGTCGGAGCAGTCAGAGGATACAGGACTATCATCATTATGCCTGATTCCGTAAGCGAGGAGAGGCGCAAGCTGGTACGCCACTATGGTGCCGAGGTACATCTCGTGCATGACTCAGGTGACATCGGCAAGTGTATCAAAGAATGCCTTAAAACAGCAGAGGATATGGCAGAAAATGATCCTAGAGTCTTCATCCCTCAACAGTTCAAGAATCCTAACAATATCAAAGCTCAGATCAACTACACGGCTCAGGAAATACTTCGCGATGTCAACGGACCGATCCACGGATTCACATCCGGAATAGGAACAGGCGGCACTATCACCGGTATAGGACAGATCCTCAGAAAGTATAATCCGGATGTAGAGATATGGGCTGTAGAGCCTGAGAACGCTGCGATGCTCGCTGGCGGCAGCATCGGTACTCATCTTCAGATGGGTATAGGCGACGGCATCATGCCGGACATACTCGACACCGGCATCTACGATGACATCTGTATAGTCACGGATGAAGAGGCTCTAGAGATGGCCAAGAAGATGGCCAGAAAAGAAGGTCTGCTCTGCGGTATCTCAGCAGGCACTAATGTTGTTGCTGCAGTCAAACTTGCTGAGAAACTCGGACCGGGAAAGACTGTAGTCACAGTGCTTCCTGATACAGCCGAACGCTACTTCTCCACACCACTCTTCGCAGGGGAGTAACATAAAGGAGGCAGAGCCAGTAGAAACAAAACAATGATAAGCTGAAAACTGCCGAGGGCATATGCCCCCGGCAGTTCTTTATATCAAGTAATGATATTATTAGTACCCTCTATTTGACTTTTATCTTTGAAATAAGTCTACCACAAACAAGAGCGCCCGATGAAGGCGCTCTTGCTGATCATATTTCTAACGGTGGTTGTGAAGAATTACAGAGTGTCTGAGTCGAGTATGACAGTGAATGGGCCGTCGTTTACGAGCTCGACAGCCATCTCAGCTCCAAAGGAGCCTTTCTCGACAACAGGCACGCGCTCGCGGCACTTCTCGATGATGTACTCGTAGAGCGCGTTTGCGTGATCAGGCGAGCCTGCCTTGACGAACGAAGGGCGATTGCCCTTTTTACAATCAGCGTAAAGAGTGAACTGCGAGATCAGGAGGAGCCCGCCATCCACATCAGCCAGAGAGAGATTGGTCTTGCCATTCTCATCCTCATTGATGCGGAGCTTTATCATCTTATCTACCAGGCGATCCGCGACGGCCTCGTCATCAGCGTCGCATACGCCTATTAGTACCATATAGCCTCTTCCGATCTTTCCTATTACCTCGCCGTCGACGGAGACTGACGAATGCTTTACTCTTTGAATTACAAATCTCATTTATCTATGCACCTTGTTTCCTGTATTTCCCCTCCGGTAGTTCTATATTAATATGTCCAAAGGGAGAGCCTGTAACTGCTTGCTATTTCGAATATCCCTGCGGATTGTGGCTCTGCCAGTTCCAGGCGTCGTTGCAGATCTCGTCGATACCGCGCTTTGCTTCCCAGCCGAGCACTTCCTTTGCCTTGTCAGCGTTTGCCCAGCTGTCCTGAACATCGCCGGCGCGCCTTGGCCCGATCTCGTAAGCCACCGGATGGCCACAAGCCTTGCTGAACGCGTCTACCATTTCAAGTACGCTGAAAGGATCGCCGGTGCCGAGGTTGAAAACTTCAGATCCTTCGTGTGTCACCGCGTATTCCGCTGCCTTTACATGACCCTCTGCCAGGTCCATCACGTGTATATAGTCGCGGCGGCAAGTGCCATCAGGAGTATCGTAGTCGTTGCCGAACACAGTCAGATGATCGCGTCTGCCTACAGCGACCTGTGAGATATACGGCATGAGGTTGTTAGGGATACCTTGAGGATCCTCACCTATAAGGCCGCTCTCGTGAGCTCCGACCGGATTGAAGTAGCGGAGCAGCACAACAGAAAGAGGAGTCTTCCATGCGCGAGGCCCTGTAGCATCCGCGCTCTTATCGGCTTTATCGGAAGCACTGGCGGCAGCAGCGTCAGTAAGCATCTGCTCTTGCATCCATTTTGTCCATCCGTAAGGATTGGTGCATACGCCCTTTGGCATTCCTTCGGTGAACGGAGGCACATTGTCTTCTCCATAAACTGTAGCTGAACTTGAGAATACTATGCTTTTGAGACCGAGCTCTCTTATGCATTCAAGCAGAGTCAGAGTAGAATCTATATTATTGCGGTAGTATTCAACAGGGATCTCCACTGATTCACCAACCGCCTTTAGACCTGCGAAGTGGATGATGCAATCAGGCATTTCGTCTTTTAGGATCTCCGCCATGCGCACTTTGTCGCAGCAATCAGCCTCATAAAGATTTACTGATTTTCCGGTGATCTTTTCCACTCTGCGGATCGCTTCGGCAGAGCTGTTGGCGTAATTGTCGACTACAGTCACATCATGACCGGCATCGAGCAGAGCGACAGCTGTATGTGTTCCAATATATCCGGCACCGCCGGTAAGTAGCATTTTCATATTACTAGGGTCCTCCCAAAGCTATAATCATTTCGTGTCTATTCTACCAGGAGCGAAGCCTCCAACAAGCTCGCTTGATTGGAGCGAGCGACGCCGTCAATAGACGCAGTGAGCGTTAGCTCCTGAGATAGCCGGCAAAGTCGCTATTAAAAGCCGGCTATCGAAGATGGAGTCCGTCAGGGCTCCATACTGCGTCTATTATACACAAATCTTCAACCAATGACACAAGGAATGAAAAGACTATGTTACTCAAAATAAGAGACTTTTAACTTTAAACCTGTCATTATTAATGTATACGTAATTCTTTCGTAATTTTTTTGTGCTATTATGTACTTGGAGGACGAGCGTCTTCCGAGTACAAGAAAGAGGACGATCTTTCGGAAAGGGCTAGAAAAAAGGGAAGGACTAACAAAAGTGAGATTATTGGTGGTCGAAGACCAAAAGGATCTGAATGAAATAGTCAGCCGCAAGCTTACAAGAGAAGGCTACGCGGTCGATTCGTGTTTTGACGGCAAAGAGGCTCTGCTTTATATGGAGGGCGCAGAGTATGACGGTGTTGTTATGGACATTCTCTTGCCGGTCATGACAGGAATTGAAGTGCTCAAAGGTATGCGCTCACGCGGTGATGATACGCCTGTGCTGCTGCTCACTGCTCTTGGCGAGATCGAAGACAGAGTCGCCGGGCTTGACGCAGGTGCCGATGACTATCTGGTAAAGCCTTTTGATTTCGAAGAGCTTCTCGCAAGGATCCGCACTATGATCCGCAGACGCGGCAGCCAGTACTCAAGCATCATCAATTACAAAGATCTCACAGTTAATACAGCTTCTCATGAAGTCAAACGCGGTGACAAAGTCGTTGAACTCACTGCCCGCGAATATAATATATTGGAGTATATGCTCCACAATATCGGAAGGGCTGTCACCCGTGACAACTTATCATCTCACGTCTGGAATTACGACTACGACGGCGGTTCTAACGTTATAGACGTATATGTCCACAGACTGAGAAAGAAACTGGAAGCCGCAGGCAATGAGGATTCGGATAAGATAGTAGAGACAATCAAGGGCGTTGGTTATATAATCAAGGCATGAAAAAACTCTCTATCACAACTAAAATCACGCTGTGGTATACGATGTTTCTCATAGTCGTCGCAGTGATCCTCATGGTAGTACTATATCGCTACTACGATTTTCGCGAGCAGACTACCGCTGATCAGCAGATCATACAGACGATCGAAGATGTTAGTGACGTGATCTCCACAAACGGCATGGCCTACAGCAGGAATGGAGACATCAATTATTATACTAAGGATACATATATAAGCGTCTATCGGGAAGATGGCGCTTTTTTTGCTGGACAAATACCCGATGGGATAGGACAGCTCCCTGAACTGGAGATAGACGTAACGCAGAGATTCGACGACTCACGGGGGCGGCAGTGGTACATACATGACACCACAATAAACATGGCCAATGAAGAGGATATGTATATCCGAGGCATCATGGAAAATACCGGCTACGAGCTGGCGTACAGGAGGATGGGAAGATTCCTGATGTTCATGATCCCGGGTCTTATCATACTCGCTATAGCGGGAGGCTGGTTTATTTCATGGCGGGTCCTTCGCCCGATAAGAGATCTTATAGAAGTAACGAAAGAGATACAGGAAGACGGAGACCTTTCAAGGCGGGTGCCGGTACCTAAGAGTGAAGACGAAACGAGCGAACTGTCTGAATCCATCAACGGAATGTTCGATACGATCGAGAAAATGGTTGGCAGAGAGAGACAATTCGCGGCAGATGTATCACACGAACTCAGGACTCCTCTTACGATCATACACACTCAGAGTGAATACGCGATGGAAGATCAAAGCTACACTAAGAGAGCGCTTGAAACGATCAACAGGGAAAGCCATCGAATGAGCAGAATGATCACCAACTTGCTCATGATCACGCGAAGTGATTCAGGAAGACTCCACCCTGAAATTAAAGCGATCGATCTAAGCGAACTTCTCGCGGATCTGGCCGATCAGGCAAAGTTGGCAGCTGCGGAACGGGACGTTAGCATACAATATGTCAATGAAACCGGAGATGACAGATTTACGATAGACAGCGATGAAGATCTATTGATGAGGATAATACTCAACCTGCTGGAGAATGCTGTAAGATATGGCAGAAACAAAGATGCACATGTCGAGATCAGGCTGGGATGTGATGATACAGACGCGATAATAACGGTGGCCGATGATGGAGATGGCATAGCGCCCGAAGTTCAGAACAAAGTGTGGGACAGATTTTTCCAGATCGAATCTTCACGCAGCAGGCGAGATTCATCCGGCCTGGGGCTAGCGATGGTGGCCTCTCTGGCTAGGGTCCTTGGCGGCAGCATACGGATCGTGCCGGCTAATGAGAAGACTCCGGGAGAGCTGCCGGGAGCAGTATTTGAACTGAAATTACCAAAAAAACAAATCAGTGCATGAAAATTAATTCATTTGTAATGTTGAATTAATAGAATGTACTCACAGCAAGTAATGTGATTACTGGCTAATAAGCGGACATCCCCCCGCAGTTAACAAAACCCGAAGGTTTACCTTCGGGTTTTGTTTATTCCATTATTTTTTCTCGATCTTCGTAACTTTGCCTTCTGTTTCTATTGATCAAGCGCGCCCTTTATCATTTTTTCGATATCGTGCTGGGCTTCCTTTTGCTCGTGTTTATCCATCTCTTCTATGTGTACAAGAGGATGGACCGTGATCTTGATATGTGCCGGATGGTAAGTATGGAACTCTTCGAAGAAATGATATCCTCCATCAACAGTCACCGGAAGAATAGGAACTTTAGCCTTCTCGGCAAACTTGAACGCACCGGCTTTGAATTCACCCATCTCATGGCGCTTGGATCGTGTGCCTTCAGGGAATATCAGCAGCGGGAAGCCAAGATCGAGAAGATCTTTGGCTTCGCTCAAAGCTCTTACTGCTTCTTTAGGATTGTTCCTGACCAGGAAGATGGAGCGTGACAGCTCGATAACATCTCTCAATTCGCTATACTTACGCCATTCATCCTTGGCGACATAGCTCATCGGATAGCGGTCTTTCATGATCCAAAGTGTAGCGGCTATATCCGCGTAGCTTTGGTGATTGGAGTAGACCATAAAAGGAGCGTCATCGGGGATGTTTTCCCAGCCGGTCACCTCGAATGTAAAATGAAGTATCTTTGAGATTCCTTCGACCCATTCTTTCTGGGCTTTACGGATGGCCTCTTTCTCGCCCTCGAGATCACCTTTTTCGCGAAGCTCTAAAACTTCGGCCTTATGCGCGATGAGTTTTCTTGTTTGAATATAGCACTGTATGAATTTAGGACCTGTTTTCAGTATGTTCATTCTGCGCCTCCTTCGGCGATCATTATTTACACGTAAATTATATAACTTTTGATATAGCCCATCAAGAAAACACAGCTGCCATTGGTTCACAGCGCTTTAGGAAAACTGCGCTGGATGCAGTAATTTGAGATTTCTCATGGAAAGCGGTAAAATTAATAACAGATTAAAAACATTCCAATAGGGGGGACGTTCGAATTGTCTTGATCATAAGGAGAAAGGGCTTGTTATGTTCAGAAAACAATTCGACAATCTGGAAAAAGGGGTATTCTTTCTGTCAGCAGGTGTAGTTTTAATCGTCACTTTGCTGCTTTTCATTTATCCCGACGAGAGCCGCGTCATAGTTTCAGGCATGATGTCGTTTCTCACTAACGATCTGGGATTTCTTTATATCATCACTTATGTTGTTGTAGTCATATTCCTGCTGTGGCTGTCTTTCGGCAGATACGGAAAGATAGTGCTGGGCGCTCAGGATGAGGAGCCGGAATACAGTGACTTCAGTTGGATGGCCATGATGTTCTGCACCGGCATCGCAAGCGCTCTCATGATCTTCTCGTTCATAGAGCCGATCTACTATCTGACGGACACACCTTTCAATATAGAACCGATGTCGCCTAAGGCCTATGAGTATGCCCACATGTATGGACAATTTCATTGGGGACCAAGCGCATGGCTTTTCTATACACCGGTCACAGTCGCTATCGCGTACAAACTTTTCGTGCGTGGCGGTGACTCTATCAGACTCGGAGATGTCTGCAGCGAGTCGCGCTATGTGAAGCCGTGGCTCGCAAGGATCATAGACATATTCACAGTATTTGCGGTGCTCGGCGGCATAGGAACATCAATGGGCCTGGCGGCTCCACTGGTAACACAGATCGCAAGCGAAGTATTCGGCATTCCAAACAGCACAGGCCTGATGCTCGGAATTTACCTGCTTTGGTTTTCGATATTCGCGACCAGCGTATGGCGCGGCCTGGACAGAGGAATTAAAGTCCTGAGTGATATCAACATATACATGGCCGTGGGGTTCATCATATTGATCATATTCATCACAGGATTCTCACGCGTATTCGATGTCGAGCTCAACAGTATAGGGCTCTACCTTAACGACTTCTTCCACATGAGTTTCAACACCGATCCATATGCCAAGTCGGGATTCCCTCAGGCGTGGACGATCTTCTATTGGGGCTGGTGGCTGTCATACATTCCTATCATGGGACTGTTTACAGCGCGTATCTCAAGAGGCAGGACTATCAGGAGCACTATCCTCGGGATGGTCGGATATGGTTCGCTTGGCTGCGTGCTGAGCTTCGCTTCACTCGGATGTTATTCACTCGATCTTCAGATGAGCGGAAAACTCGATGTGGTAAGCATACTCGCCGAGCAGGGCAAGGATGCGGCGGTCATGGCGATACTCAGCACATTGCCTTTACCAAAACTAATGGCACTTCTCTTCGGAGTGATATCCATCATTTTCCTGGCTACCACCATAGACTCTTCAGCTTATGTACTGGCCTCGGTGACGACCGCTCACTTAAAAGGACACGAGCAGCCACCTAGATGGAACAGGCTGCTTTGGGCGATCATCTTCGTTACTTTTGCTATCGCTCTGTCACGTATCGGCGGACTTGAAACAATGCAGACTGCTGTTGTATTGACCGGCCTGCCGATGATACTGGTATGCGGAGTGACGCTTTTCGTCATTTACGATCTGCTCGAAGAGGACTGGGGTGGCAAGCTGAATTTAAAGAAAATGAAGAAAAAGAAAAGAGAAGATGATCAGTTGAACGAAGCAGGTTTATGAAAATACGGTGAGTAACTGCAAATAACAACATTAAATACATTAAATATCGTACAGAATCATCTATAATAAGTGTATAATGTTTACAATCATAAGAGGAAGGAAAGGCCTAAGAGCCACATCCTTCCTCTTCGTGTCGCAAGGCACGGTATATTTTATCGGAGGGATGCTCCCGTATGGGAATGATCAGACTTAGAAACGTTTCAAAATTCTATTACAACAAGGGGATCATCGCCAGCGGCATATCAAGGGTCAACCTCGATCTTGACGTGGGCGAATTTATCGTGATCACAGGCGAATCCGGCAGCGGTAAATCGACACTCCTCAATGTCATCTCGGGCCTCGACAGCTATGAAGAGGGTGAGATGTACATCGAGGGTCAGGAGACCAGCCATTACGCTGCTGTGGATTTCGAAGAATACAGACAGAAGTATATATCCTGCATTTTCCAGAACTTCAATCTGGTATCCAGCTACACGGTCTACCAGAACATAGCACTCGCTATGCAGATAGACGGCCGAAGCGAAGAAGAGATCAGAAAGAAAGTCCCGGAGATCATAGCAAAGGTAGGTCTTACCGAATTCACAAGGCGCAAAGTCTCCAGACTGTCGGGCGGACAAAAGCAGAGAGTAGCCATAGCAAGAGCTCTCGCCAAAGATACAAGGATCCTTGTAGCAGACGAGCCTACAGGCAACCTCGACAGTGAGTCAGCCCAGGGCATAGTTGAACTCCTCACAGACATATCCTCTGACAAGCTGGTCATCGTAGTCACTCACAACTACGAGCAGTTCAAAGACCACGCAACAAGGATCATCAAGATGCACGATGGCCGTATAGCTGAGGATACCGGTGCTGAGAGAGCAATAGAACCTGAATACGAAGCATCAACAAGGACAGGCCGCGCAAGAAGAGCCGAGCAGGAACATGACAAACGCGAAATATCTTATGGCGCTCAGGTGAAGCTTGGCGTGAGGAACACATTCAATCTGCCGGCTAAATTCCTGCTGCTTCTTTTGGTGTTCATCTTTGTGGTGGGCGCGGTAAGCTCTCAGTACGTGACGGTCAGAAAACAGCGAAACACCGTCAGCGAAGAAGGCTGGAACAACTACTTTTCAAATTACGATCCGAAGCGAATCGTTATCGAGAGAAGTGACCGCGCGGCATTCACCAAGGCGGATTACGAGGCCTTAGAGAACGCTCCTCATGTAGAAAAGCTGATCAGAGAAGACATGATCTTCGATTCCCAGATTTATATTGAGAATGGAGAGTTTTCATTCTATGGATATATGCTGAATATAAGCAATCTGGATAAAGAACTCACATATGGTAAATTACCGACTGCCGACAACGAAGCAGTACTCGAAGGCTATAACGACGGATGGACTTTCGGAGAAGAGCCGGAGAAGCTTATAGGAAAGACTTACGAGGTGATGCTCGACGACGGCAGCACAAAGAAAGTAAAAGTGACGGGTCTTGTATTGCTGGAGCAGGAAGAAAGTGACGACGAAGGATTCGGCGATGATTCGCAGATCTACTTTTCCGACAAGATGACCAGCGAGATGAGAGAGGCGATGTACTCATCAAACGGCAGTACCACCATGCTGCTGAACGGAAACGAAGAACAGCTCTATCCGGGCGAAGGCGGGCTTGTTACAAATGAGAACGTGCCTGAAGGATACATCTTGCTGCCTACTGCTTATGACATGAACTTCAAGGAAGGCTACGCGGCAGGCAAGGAGATCAAGCTCACAGCCAAGTCCCTGTATTATGAACAGACACTCGAACTCATGATAATGGGTACTTACGGCGAGAAGACCTTTGAGAAGAAGACAGGCCTTAAAAATCTTGCAGAGCATGACGGAGAAATATATATCAATCCGATCGATTACCGCAGGCTATATGAAAAGGGAAGTTTCCAGGCTTCTGTATTCGTGGATGATACCCGCAATATGGAGGGCATGAAAGACATGCTCGAGCGCGGAGGCTATAAGGTGCTGGTACTGAGAGACCACATCTACAACTTCATGGATGAAGATCTTCTCAGCGTTGTACAGCTTCCGGTTGCGGTCATACTTTGCATAGCGGTATTCTTCATAGCCTACTTCGTAATACGGCTTATCCTGAAATCACGCGGAGTATACTTCGCTACCGTGAGGATGCTGGGCATGGGCAAAAAGCCTGCGCGCCGCATTATGCGAGTTGAACTGATGCTCGACTGCGCGATCGCGTATGGAATATTTATGATATTTGTGGTACTCACCCAAACAGGGGTGGTCGATATACCGGCACTGACTGAGCATGTCATGTACCTTACTGCGGTAGACTATGTGGTGCTCGCAGCTATATTGCTTGTGATGGCGGTGCTTATATCCGGAAGATTTATGAGAACTATATTCAAGAGCTCGGCGATGGGCACATACAGGGAGGAGGCATAGCGGACAATGGTCACTTTGACTAATGTAGATAAATATTTTTACCGCCGCAGAGCCAACCAGATACATGTGATCAACGACACGACTCTTGAGTTTGGCGAGACAGGGCTGACAGCGCTGCTTGGGCCTTCGGGATGCGGAAAGACTACCCTTCTCAATGTAATAGGCGGTCTCGACAAGGCGGATAAAGGCAGCATTTATATAAACGGACAGAAGATAAGCGGCAGATCGGCCGGGGCGGTCGACAAGATCCGCAATCTTAACATCGGTTATATCTTCCAGAACTACAACCTGATAGACGATATGACCGTCTTCGACAATGTCGCAATGGTGCTCAAGATGGTGGGCATCAAAGACAAAGCCGAGATAAGAGAAAAAGTAGAATACGCGCTCGATCTTGTGGGAATGTACCGATACAGAAAGCGCTACGCGGATATGCTCTCGGGTGGTGAGCGCCAGAGAGTCGGTATAGCCAGGGCCATAGTAAAGAATCCGTCTATCATCATCGCCGATGAACCTACCGGTAACCTCGATAGCGCAAATACCCTCGAGGTAATGAACATTATTAAGACGATATCCCGCGAAAAGCTGGTGATACTCGTCACACATGAAGAGGATCTCGCAAACTTCTACGCCGACAGGATAATTCGTCTCAGAGACGGCAAGGTGATCTCCGACGAGATCAATCACAACTCGGAAGGCCTTGATTACCGAATCGAGAACAGGATATATCTCAAGGACATTGCCGACCAGCGTAAATACGGCGACGATGATCACACAGTGCGCGTGTTCAACGAAAGCGGCGGCAAGATGGATCTCGACATAGTCATAAGCCGGGGAAACATCTTTATACAGTCGCGAGACAGATCGGCACGCATGGAAATAGTCGACGACAATTCCAGTATAGAACTGGTGGATGATCATTACAGAGCGCTGACCACAGAGGAAGCGGAATCCAGGAGATTCCACGCGGAGAAGTTGCGCACATCAAAGCCGCTTCGCCACTCCTCTATATACAACCCGGTCAGCATGGTCGCGTCGGGCTTCCATACTATAGGCAACTATCACATATTAAAAAAGATACTTCTTGCGGGCTTCCTTATAGCAGCTATGTTCATTACATATGCCGTTTCAAGTATCGCGGGCATACTCAATATGCCTGATGAAAAGTTCGTTCAGGATGACAAGTCGTATGTGAGCGTGGTGCAAAAGAAGATACCGGTCGACGCATATCTAAAGTATGAGGAAGATCCGTCGGTCGAGTATGCATTGCCCGGGAACGGGCGCATAAATATGACCATGAAGTATGACGAATACTGGCAGACTTCATGGGGCGGAGCTACCCTTAGCGGCTCTCTGAGTTCTTCTAAGAGTCTGAAAGAGGAAGACCTCAAATTCGGAACGCTCCCGGAAGACACATACGACATCGTGGTCGATGAACTTGTGCTCAAACGCTTCCAGGATGAAGACCCGGATATCATACAGGCCGGCTACAAGACAGCTGATGAGCTGATCGGAAGGCATCTTACGCTCAAGAACATGCATGAGTTCACCATAGTCGGCATCACAGACAAGAAGAGCCCTTGCATCTACGCTTCACCAACGCTGTTTATCAACATGCTTAAGAATAACGGCAGCAGTGAAGAGTATTACGAAGATGAAGAATATGATATGGAAGGGGAGCAGACTTCAGAAGCGCTTGAGTATGAAGAGGATGGAAGCGCCACTCCGGTAGCCCCTGAAGCCTCTCAGCTGATCGACTACAATCTCTACGCGTCGGAGCTCAAGATAGTAGACGGAGACAGCACAAAGCCTGAGAACGACTACGAGGTACTGGTAGATAAGGACTTCTCGAAATCGCTGAAGCTCGGAAGCAAGATCAAGACCAAAGTCAACGGGCACAAACTCAAAGTTGTCGGCTACTACACCAGCGATACAGTCAAGGGCAAGTACTTTGTAAACAACAATATGATAAAATATCAGTTGATACAGAGTCAGAGCAACATGACAATCAAAGCCAAAGGCGATAAAGAAGATACTATCGCAGCCATGAAGGCTTACGGGCTAAAGGCCCGCGATCTCTATAAATATGAGAGAACAAAGTACAGGAAGAGTCAGCTGAACATGATGAAAACCTTCCTGCTGGTGGGAGCGGTCATAATAATCATATCGCTCATCGAAGTATTCCTGATGATGAGGGCATCGTTCCTCTCAAGAATCAAAGAAGTAGGTACGCTTCGCGCCATAGGCGTCAAGAAGTCAGATATTTACAAAATGTTCACGGGCGAGATCCTCGCGATAACTATCGTAGCATCGATCCCGGGCTGGCTTTTGATGAACTATGTGGTATATAAACTTCAGAACATTGAGGCGGTATCGGGAATGTTCACGTGCAACGTCCAAACAGTCCTCATATCGCTTGCGATCACAGTATTGTTTAATGTTGTGTTCGGTCTGCTTCCGGTATTCCACACATTGATCAAGAGACCGGCAGCGATATTGGCCAGAACAGATGTGAACTGATCGACGCAGTCGAACTATACACAGCCGGAACAACATATCCCGATAGAGGAAAGCAAAATGAAGAAAGAAAAAAGCAAATATAACTTCAAATGCTTAGGCGTTAGGATCGCAGCCATCGTGCTGGCAGTTATGGTAGTTGTATCGTATCTGCCGGTAGGCTTTGCGTATGCGGCCGGGAACAAGACCAAGTCAAAGTCGACGAAAACCACAAAAGCGAAAGCAAGCGCGGTCACCGAGGATCCGATACGCGAAGTCCACAAAGTGAAGGTAGGCGGTAAGCGCTACTGCTTCTTTGTTACTCACAATGTAGTGATGACTCCGAAAGAAGTTGCCGAGTTTGGTGACGATGACGCGAAGCTCACAGCGGAAGTCTTAAAACGCGCGGGGCTTTATATAATAGAAGCTAACTGCAAAGACTCGACGCACAAGAAGATCACTCCTGAAGATTGGAAGAAAAAGGGCGGGACTCTGACGCTCAGCCAAGTCGAGATCTACGAAGAAGAAGAGGAAGAAGAACAGAGCGAGCCTGCCGAAATAGATGACAAGGATAAGAGCAGCGAAGATGCCGATGCCGGCGATAAGGGCGAAGGAAGCGAAGACTCCGGCTCCGAAGACAGTGGCGACGGCAGCGAAGGAACTGATCCAAGTGGCAGCGGTTCAGGCGATAATACCGAAGGATCCGGAAGTAGCGGTACTCCGAGCGAAGAAGCTTCCGCAGAAGAAAGCAAAGAAGACGAGGCAACTCCTACACCTGCCGCTGCAAAAGTACTGGGCGGAGAAATGGTCAAGGTAGATGCCACTGAAGCACTCAGAAAGGCAGCTCCTACTGACGGCAACCCATCGAGATTCTATATGGATCTTGTCATCACCGATAAGAACACGAAGACCCTCTCCGGAGAGCCTAAGAAATATACTACTTTCAAAAAGAGCAGCCCACTCAGCCCAAAACTTATCTACATCGCGGTTGCTACCGAGGAAGATGCAAAGCTCGGAGAGTCGATCTGCGAGGAGAAAAAAGAAGGATCAAAGAAAAACAGAGGTGGCAGTGACCCTGAGCCTAAAGATCTGAGTGAGGATGATGAGGACGAGCTTCCTGAGTTTAAAACCATCAGCATGACCGACAGATCGGGAGACCCTCTTGAGCCGACACTCAAGGAAGGAGACCCTGTGACACTCGAGTGGAAAGAACCGGGAATGAATACCGACTCCAACATAAAGAGCAGACTGACAGCCCAGCCATGGACATTACCGGCGTTGATCGCCGGCGTCCTCGCCATAGCCCTCGCAGCCGTGCTGATAATCCGAAGGCGCAATAAAGAGGAAAGCGAAGACTAAGCACACATAAAGCCGAAATGACCGAAAAGCCCTCGCGACGCGAATACGTAGCGAGGGCCTTTTTGTTTCAAATACGCAAGTCGCCAACGTAGCAGTCTGTGTTGAAATGACTAACCGATATGGTAAAATACAAAGTGGAATACAAAGATGTAGGGTAAAAAAGGGAGGTAATCATTTATGAAGAAAAAATATCTGATATATCTTCTGACATTCCTGATGGCATTCAGCCCGGCAGCAGCGTTTGCTGACGTTGCGGCTGAGGAAGTGCCAGCAGAAGATCAGAATATCGAGGAAGTGGTCGACACTCCTGAAGAAGTGCAGGCCCAGGAAGAACCGGCTCAGCTCGATGAAGAGCAGCCTCTGGAAGAGGAGCCGGTCGTCGAGGAGCAGCCTCAGGCAGAAGAGCAGGTTGTCGAAGAGGAAGCTTCTGAAGAGCCTATGAAAGTTGTAGAGAAGGCTCTGAATGAAGGCGGAGAGACACATCCGGAAACCGGCTGGGATAGCGCTAAAACTACTTATTGGAAGAATGGTGTAAAGCAGACCGGTCTGTTCAAAGCGCCAAGAAGGAATTCTGAGTCGGTCAATACTATGTACTTCGCCGATTCAAACGGAATTATTCGTACTACCGGTGGCCCGGTCACAGTAGATTCCAGCATGACAAGCACATTCTACCGTTGGTCAGATAAGGGCACTACAACAGGTTATATAGAACAGCCTGGAGAAAAGGGACCTCTGACATACTTCATCTATACTGTTGATGGCGACTGCGACATAATGTATAAGGAAGGACTGTATCAGGCAAATGGATCCAAGTACTATATCCAGAAGGATGGTACAGTCAAGACAAACGCCGGAACAAAGACATATGGTTCTACAACGTATTACATCCAGAATGGCGGTGCTATCCAGACTACAGTCGGATTTACATCTGACCACAAGTACTACGTTGAAAATAGTGAAGGATCTGTTCATACGGCTGTGGGCGCTTTCAAGGCAAATGACGGTAAATTCTACTTTGCTCAGACAGGCGGACTGATCCCTTCAAAGGTAGGTCTGTATGCTGCAGGCAGCACACAGTACTACGTCATGAATACCAACGGACAGATCAAGACTAGCGCCGGATTCATTAAAGTAGGCAGTAAAAAGTATCTTGTCAACAATGGCGGAGCTATCGCAAACAAGAGCGGCGTATTCAAATACAACGGTAAGAGATATGTTGCCAATAAAGATGGTTCTATCCGTACAAAAAAAGGCTTTGTTACAGTAAATGGCAAGAGATACTACGTGAAGAACAGTGAAGGTGTAGTTACAGTCAGCAAGCTGATCAAAAAGAATGGCAAAAAGTATCATGCAACTAAGACCGGAGCACTCGCGACCGGAGTCCACAAGTGGAAGGGCAGCCGCTACTTCTCAAATAAATACGGAGTAGTTCGTCAGAGGAAGGGAACCTTCAGACATAATGGCAAGCGCTACTACACCTACAAAGGCGGAAAGATCGCCACAAGCAAGATGATCAAATATAACGGCAAGACATACGTCGCAAATAAATACGGCGTATTCCGCACCGGCATCTTCAAATACAGTGGCAGCAGATACTACGCAAATGTCAACGGAGTAGTAAGAACAAAGGCCGGAGTGTTCACATATGACGGCGAAAAGTACTGCACACGCAGCGGCGGTAAGCTGTATAGAGATACACTCTTTACAAGCGGCGGCAAAAAGTATTATGCCCAGGATGACTGCACTCTCAAGGCAGGACTCTTTACCTACAGTGGCAAGATGTATCTGACCGATTCTGACTGCGCGATCATCACAAAGGCAGGAATCTACACATACGATGAGGAAGATTACTATGTGAAGTCCGGCGGAGTGATCGCTGTTAAGGAGTTTGTAGAGATCGGAGATGATCACTACTACGCAGACAGTGATGGAACTATTAGAAAGAAACAATTTAACTACAAAGGTATAAGGGTCACTCCTAGCTCAAAGACAGGAAAGATCACAGACGAAGATTACTGGAAGGTCTTCCCTGATAAAGCTCCAAAAGAAAAGAAGGATACCGACACTGAAGAGGAAAACGCATAAACTTCCGAGGGCCGAAAGGCTCTGAAAAGAACATGAACAACGAGGAAATCGGAAACAAAAACCGATTTCCTCGTTTTCAATTGCCTGTAATATTTCTCAGGTGCTGCTGTAGGGAAATAATAAGGGCTAAAGTATGATACAATCAATGCGTAAACAACAGGCATAATAACAGAGACTGATCAAAGGAGATACTCACATGAAAGGAATCGTACTTGCAGGCGGAGCGGGCACCAGGCTATATCCGCTCACTATAGTCACCTCCAAGCAGCTTTTGCCGGTGTATGATAAACCGATGATTTTCTATCCGCTGTCGACGCTCATGTTGGCTAAGATCAGAGAGATACTTATCATAAGCACTCCTGAAGATACACCGAGAATAGAACAACTTCTGGGCGACGGGTCAAAATTCGGAATAGAGCTTTCATATGCTGTTCAGGAGAAACCGGAGGGACTTGCTCAGGCATTCACGATAGGACGCGACTTCATAGGCGATGACGCATGTGCGATGGTGCTTGGCGACAATATTTTCTATGGTAACGGTCTCAATCATAAGCTAAGAGATGCCCGCGAAGACGCGGAAGACGGCAAAGCAACGATATTCGGTTACTATGTTGAAGACCCTAAACGCTTTGGCATCATGGAATTCGAAAAAGGCGATGATAGTGGACGTTCTGTCAAAGTGCTTTCTGTCGAAGAGAAGCCAAAACAGCCAAAAAGCAATTATGCGATAGTCGGGCTCTATTTCTATCCGAAGGGTGTAAGCGACATGGCGGAAGAGGTCACTCCATCCGCTCGAGGCGAGCTTGAGATCACGACGCTCAACGACATGTATCTGCAGCAAGGGAATCTTAATGCTCAGCTTCTGGGTCGTGGATATACATGGATGGATGCCGGCACATTCGACAGCCTTCAGAAGGCAACAGATTTCGTAAGTATGATCGAGCAATATCAGGGTATGACGATATCTTCGCCTGAAGAGATCGCATATCATATGGGTTGGATAGACGATGAAATGCTGTCAAAGAGTGTAAAACGCTACGGCAAGAGCCCTTACGGCGAACATCTGAAAGCCGTGCTTGAAGGCAAAGTCGTACTATGACTTGATTATTACAAATCAATTATCATATTGCTCCTGTGGTGCAGACAATATGCCTATGATAGCGCCAGTGATACTTTCAAATATCAATGCCAGTGGGATAACAACCAGAAAGACTACAACCAAGGATATATATTTGTGTGATTCGATACATCCAAAATGATCCAAGATGATCATTGGGAGCCTTTGAAGCATATATATACTGAAAATGTGTTTTCCAAACCATTCGAGCAGCTCGTTGTGGATATGAGCCTTCATGGTAATCATCACAAGCAGTATGGTAAAAGCAACCGCCCATACAGTATATCCTTCGATCCCATAGTCCCATCTGTGAAGAAAAGCTGCTATATACACTACGCCTATCAAGGCAAATATGCTTGAATAAAACAGAGCGCTTTTCTTTATTATAAGTTCAAGATGCCTATGGCACATCGAAAAATGATTCCAGCGGAGCAAGGATCATAGTGTTATAGCAATAGCTCGGCCTGTCCAGCTTCATTTGCAAATATATACACGCAATCGTCAGTATGATTGTGAGAGTTGCTGCAGCTTCGTTCTTCTTGCTGAAAAATACCTTATAGCATATTTTGAATGATAAATACATGCAAAAGTATATCATCAGCATCGCTGTGATGTACCAATTGGAGTTGTCAATGTCAGTCCATGTGGTAAGGGCCAGCAAGATATAAGAGATAGGATATTTTTACCAAGCAATAGATCAAGGATCAGGAAGAGTAATACTGCAATATTACATCGGAACAGCAATTGCCAGAATTTGGTGACTAGTTTATTGATGTATCCAACACCATTTTTTTGGATAGATTCCATCATTCCATAGCCCGAGTAAAAAAAGAAATGGAGCGACTACCATTTGATTCAGATGTTCCCTCAATACGAGGTAAGGAGTATCATAAACGCCTCCAAAACTTGCATATTGCGCAAAATGGCTGAAAACTATAAGAATGACAAAAATACCGTTGACCGCTGTCGTTACGCTCTTATCAAGATAATGATCGTTAAACTCACCTGTTCGACTAAAATGCAGGCCATTAAATATTATTAGCAATAGAAGTAATAAGAAAAAAATCATACGTTTTATACTTGGCAACCCTATGATCCGCTGATTTTCGGTCGCCTGAGGCTCTATATTGATAAGCTGAAAAAGTATATCAGAATGTCAATCAGGCTGAAAGAGAGAAGAAAGCATAGCTTAACGGATAATAACATCAGAGAATAAAGATTTGACACAGTGTTATGCAAAGAATGATAGCTTGATTATGAAAGTTATCTTGAAACACTTAATATAAGGCGAACATAATGAAAAGACTATACTATTATGATAATTTGAGGCTGTTATTGATATTTCTTGTTTTATTTGGTCACTTCTGTGAAATATCTGCTAACTATACAGCATATGGGTCTCTTCTCAAATTCATTATCTATATTTTTCACATGCCGCTTTTCGTGTTCATTTCAGGGCTGTTTTATAGCGGGAACAAGGAGAAGGTTATTAGGCGCTAAATTGGCTTTTTGCTTATCCATTTCCTCATGAAAATCGTTTCTTTGGTTGATAGAGTTATCTTGTATGATGATTTTAGTTTTAATCTTTTTATTGAAACTGGCGTGCCTTGGTTTATGTTTGCGATGAGCATGTGGACAATAATGGCATATGCAACAAGAGATACAAATAAAAAAGCCCTGCTGATTTATCGCCTTATCCTTGGGCTACGATTATTCTTTAACAACACAGTTTTCAATATCTAGAATCATTGTCTTCTGGCCATTTTTTCTTTTAGGAGTAATAGTAGATAAGGAAAGGATTTTATCGTTAGCAGAAAATAGAAACGTAAAAATAATAGGGTTTGGACTGCTTTGCGCAGGAATAGTTGTGTTTTGCTTGACCTACGATCAACTATCGTTCATTTGGCCAAGGCTGACTGGAAAAAATTCATACGAAACTTTAGCAGACTATGCCAAGTATGGATGTATAATTCGTCTATGTACATATGTACTTGCTGTAGTTTTTTCATTAATGGTCATGGCCGTTGTGCCCACTATAGAACTGTTCTGCACTAAATACGGTGGCCGTACACTATCTATTTACTTCTTCTGTTTGATCATATATCATGTTTCAGCTTGTTGTTTCCCTGATCTTCGTATTTGGCAATACTTTATATTGTCAATAGTTTTGATTCCGATACTTGGTAACAATAAGTTAAACGCGTTACTATCAAATATAGTTAAGTAGTTATGGACGATTATTTATGATTATTACAAATGTTATAAATGAATCAAAAAAGAGACCCGAAAGAAGGGCCTCTTGAAATATCTGTCACAATATTAGGCGTATCATTAATTCGAAACTTCCCAGCCAGCGGCTTCTCGCATTTCCTGGATAGTGTTATTCACAGGCTTTTCAGATGATTTGAACAAACTTGATGATCCGGCGACGAATATGTCAGCTCCGATCTCATGCAATATACGGGTGTTTTCAATGGTAATATTCCCATCTACTTCTATCTCTATATAATCACAATCAGCCTCTCTTAAGAAAGCAACGAGCTCTTCAACTTTGTTGATTGCGCCTGGTAGCATTCTCTTTCCGGCAAATCCCGGATTGACCATCATGACCAATATCCCATCTATATCATTCAGATATGGAGCAAGCACATGAAAATCGGTCTCAGGATTGATAGCGATAAAACATCTTGCGCCGATCCTTTTGACGTATGATATGCACTTCTCAAGGGTCTCATTCCCTTCGTAATGGAACGCGACCTGGTCGCCTTCTCTTATATCAAACCAAGCCATCTTCTCGAGAGGGTTGTTTGTAAGGAAATGAAAGTCAAACGGAATGTCGGAGATGCGTCTTAAGCTTCTGACGAAATCTGTACCCAACGCAAAGTTTGGAACAAACTCACCATCCATAATATCTATATGAAGGAATTCGAGGTTGTTGTGTTTGAATTCCGTCAGGTAATAGAAGATCTTATCCAAACTCGCGCACATCATTGATGCTGATAATTTGCCTTTTTTCATCTTATTCCTCTCCATTCATTACGAACATTATCCTGGACTTAGGAGCGCTTTTATCCCTTAGGTGGGTGAAAGCCTCTTCGAATTGATCAAGCTGATATTTAGCTGTGATAAGCTTTTCGAACGGGAAAGTTTTACTCTTCATCATTTCAGCAATCGCTTTCCAATCATCGTCATCGCCTTTGAACGAAGAATTCCAGGTGCCTTTTACGGTCAGCTGCCTTCTGAGTATTTTCCAATATATGTTTTTCTCAAGGATAAAGTCGCCCTTCGGATTTCCAACGGCAACTATAGTTCCGTTAGCTTTTACTATTTCGATGGCTGTTGCCATGGAATCATTTGATCCTACGGATTCAAAGACAATGTCTATAGCCTTGTCCTGAATATGATTATAAACATCTTTTGTCTCAGTTGCATCAAGGCCAAAAGATTTGACCATATCAACGCTGGCTTCTCTTCTGCCAACAACCAATGGCTCAGCGCCAAAGTATTTGCATATACCGGCGATCAGTATACCAATAGTGCCTGTTCCGATTACTACTACGGAATCACCTTTTTTGACACCGCCCATTTTCACGGCATGCATTGCCACCGCTGATGGCTCAGACAGGGCCGCGGCTTCATAACTTACTGAATCATCGATCCTATTGAGGTTCCATTCCGGAACAACGATATACTCAGAAAAGCCACCGTCATTCCTAGAACCAAAGTATTTGTAGTCGGAGCATGTTGCGTATTGCCCGCTCTTACATGAGTCGCACTCGAAGCATGGAAGAAGAGGGAAGACGCTGGCTTTTGTCCCTACCAGTGAGTCGTCTACACAGGCTCCGGTCTTGACTATCTTACCGGCGAATTCATGCCCTGGAACTGTTGGGAAATGGTACGTCCCGTTTTTGAAGATTCTGTCTTCATCGCTTGAGCATATGCTGCATGCTTTTACTTGCAGCAAAACCTCGTTTTCGCCCGGTTCAGGAATAACTCTTTCATCTAAGCGGATATCACTTACTGCGTGTAAATTTAAAACTTTCATTATTCTCCTTTTGCATCAATGACAAATAAAACTCGGCTTTTTTAAGATCGCTTGGTGTTGTGATCTTGAAATTCAGCTCATCTCCTGGGATCATAAAAATCGGCACATGGTTCAATTCGCATAATTTAGAAGTACCGAAAACCTCTTTTTTCTCTTCTTCGGTAAGATTATCTCTGAGCTGAATAAAGAATTTAAGTCTGAACGAATCAGGAGCCTGCCCGTTAAAGAGCTTGGACCTGTCAGGGATGTCATCGACTCTTTCGCCATCCTCCGAAAACAGCATAGTATCTATTGCTGGCAGGCCTGCAACAACAGCATTCTTTTCTCTGGCTCCTATAATGCTGTCCTCCAATATACGCTTTGTTACAAACGGGCGAACTGCATCGTGGATAATGATCACATCATCTTCTTCAACAGCGTGGCGGCTTACTATATCTTTTACAGCATTATCGATTGAATCTATGCGCTCTTTTCCGCCCGGGATCAGCAAGATGTTTTGAGTCTGCTCTGGATCAAAATACTTATCCAGGATGCTCCTGGCATGATCCAGATAATTCGGATGACAGACCAGGATGATTTCGTCTACATTGCGGACTTGCAAGAAAGACCAGACCGTGTAGGCAAGGATCGGGACCCCGCTCAACTCCAAGAATTGCTTGGGAATTTCACTTTTCATTCTATTACCGACACCACTTGCCAGTATTACTCCATAAACCATTACAGTTCCCCTTCATAAAACAGCTTTTCTATCATTTTAACGATTCTTTCAGTGCTGTGACCGTCACAAGCACCCATGTATTTATCAAAGAAAGCCTGATAATTATCCAGCATAGGATGTTCTTCCTGCTGCAGATAATCGAACAGCTCTTCCTGATTTCTCAGGATAGGCCCCGGAAGTTCATGATCGAAGTCTATATAAAAGTCACGATCATAGTCATCATAATCATAACAGAAAAATGCCATAGGTTTCTTGAGCAATGAATATTCAAACATTGTTGATGAATAATCGGATATCATAAGATCTGAAACAAACATCAAATCATTAGTAGGGATATCTCTGATTTCTATAATGTTATCATATTCCTTATCGAGAATAGGCTCAGTCATTACAGGGTGAGGCCTGACGACAAATATCTGATCATCTTTCAATGATTCTGATAGGCGGTCAAAGTCGACTTCAGGTCTGAAAATCGCCCTGCCAAGCTCTGGGATATCACGGAACGTAGGAGTATACAGAATTACTTTCTTTCCATCCAGTATAGGTTTCTCTTTAAGTATTTCTTTCTTTGTTGTTTCAATGTAATCAACATCGAAGAAATCATCCGTTCTGGCTACGCCCGTAGCATAGATCCGCTCAATAGGAATGTCAAAAGCCGAGGAGAACACCTTTCGTACGGCTTCACCACTTACGGTCACCATATCATAATCTTTATGATATTGGTGATCCCTTGGAGTGAAATAACTCTTTACATCTGAGCCGAAGTACTTCCCCGCTCCAGTCGAGTGCCAGAGCTGAACGAACTTTTGACCATCCTTTTTACCAAAATCTCTAAACAGGAACATGTAGTCATCAGTCACGACTACCTTGCTGGAATAGATGATTTTGGCTGCCTTGAGAGCCGCTTCCGGCTCCTTATACATATTAAGTTTTGAGATCTTTACTTTAGGTAAGTTTATCGCAGAATAGACCTTCTCCATGTTCCCTAGAAGGGTACCATCCGCTCTCACCGAGACAAAGGCTACTCTATCCTTAAGTTTGCTACTGTATACAGCTCGCCTGATCTTCAAAGCATTGGCACGAGCCTTTTGCCAGGAAAGATCCTCGTCTTTTTTTAGGTGTTCCTTTTCTAATCTGAACTCCGACGCAAGTCTTGTTTTAGGATTGTTCTTATAGAAAGAGATCTCACCTTGTGAATACTTGACTATATAGTCTTTTTTTACACAGTACGCGTTCTTGTCCTTGGTTCGGATTCCGATATATGAATCGAACAAAGGTCTGAGGTTTATGATTGCAGAGCCGAATTTTAGATAGAAGCCAATTTTAATGCCCGGCCATATAGGTAAGGTTACCCGGAAATTGTAGGCCTCAACGATCTTTTCGCCTATATATCCAAGAACATCAGCATTTTCGTTTCTTTCCAGCTCAACTTCGTATTTGTTTCTTTTGTTATCTTTTACATAAAGACTATAAGGCCTTTTGAGAACATCCGCTCTTGTTATTCCCTCAAGTATCAGATTATCTCCGTCTATATCAAACACCTTGATATCAACGATACCGCCTTTATGCAGATTAAAGACGCGCTGTTTGTTGTAGTAGAAATTAAATCTTCTTCTCTCGGCTTCTTTAATGACCTCTTTACCATATTTTATATTCATAAAATACAGTCTGTGAAATTGCGTATAACCCTTCACTTTATATATTACAGGATCATCTATGTTTTGGAGCACCTGACGCATTATCTGAATGTGTTGTGCTTTCTCTTCCTCAGAAAGCACATGCATCATCTTTTCGTTATAGTGCCTCCACCTCATGTCGTATAACACTACGTTCTGTATGAAAGGCAGGGTCACTCCATATTTAGCAATCGATTTCCGGCAAAGGCTGAGATAATACTCTTTAGGTATATCCAGATACCAAGACTTCTTATTAGGGGCTGAAGATGAGCCACTGCCGGCATTGATATTTCTTCTATAATAAAATATTGCGTTAGCCAGCACTCCCAATACAGGCTTGTTGATGAGAACCGAATTTACAAATTCAGAGTCTTCTCCTCCGGAAATAGCTTCGTTAAAACGCAAGTCGCCGATGGCTACACGCCTGAATACAGAATTGCCGATCGTCGAGCTGACATATTCAGGGGACTTAAGAAGGTGTACGACCTTGTTGCCCTCTTCAAACTTGTAGTTCAAAGGGTGAGTTCTTCCTTCAAAGTCTCCCGAAAATTCGATCTTACAGGAGCATACGTCAAATTTGCTTCCATTCTTCTCGAAGAAATCATAGATTCTCTGGAATGCATCTGTTTCCCAGGTATCATCACCATCGAGAAAGACTATATATTTTCCACTTGCGTTATCGATTCCTGCATTTCGCGCGCTTGAAACTCCGCCGTTAGGCTTTTTGATATAAACTACGTTATCAGGATAGAGATCAGCGTATTTTTCACATATCAAATAACTGTTGTCGGGACTTCCGTCATTGACGAGGATCAGTTGGATGCTATCTGTAAAACCAATCGTCTGGGAGATAACGCTTTGGATCGCCTCCTCCAGATACTCCTCAACATTGTATATCGGCATGATGACTGAAATTTGATATTCCTTATTATTCATATAGTTCTCTCTGTTCTGATTTATGTTGTCGGTTGCTTCTTCTCTTTTGATTTCGCTTAGCAGCGATCTCAGTTGATCCGCTTTGTCTGGATCGGAATAATATTCTCCGGGATGGTCAAGCATGCCCAAGAGCGGGACTAAGTCATTCGCTAGAATTCTTTTAAGAGCTTCTTGCTTAGTAACGTCATTTCTCAACCGCCAAAGATAATAGATACAACTTGAAACGGCCCTGTTGATATTGGCTCTCTCGACTTCCGCATAAATACCTTTTTTGTTTAGGTCCTCAAATAAGAACCTCTCTGCGGCGATGAACATGGAAGGATCCGTTGCGATCGAACTGAGCTGCCCATCAACAGACACTCTGTAATTGATGAGTGCCTCTTCGACATAACAGATTCTTTTTGCGATCGATATGGCCAAATATGTAAAAGGCATATCTTCGGCATTGCGCAATGGTTTGAAAGATATATCTTCATTTACCAGAAAGTCTCGGCGGAACATCTTTGTCCATACATTCGGAAAAGTTATGTTCATGAGGTTCTCCGGGAAATCTTTTCGGTTGAAAACCTCTTTCCCTTTTAGCAGCTGCAGGTCTAAGCCTTCCGGTTCACCGGTTTGTTTTGTCCTGTCATTGAACCGTCTGAATCTGCATAGCGCTATGTCGGATTGGGTTTCCTCTATCCTGGATACCATAGTTTTGAGGAGATCTTTTTCAAAAAAATCATCTCCGTCAAGAAACATAACATACTTCCCTGTTGCGTACTTAAAACCTGCGTTTCTTGCGCTTGCAATCCCGCCGTTAGTTTTTTCTACATAGACCACATTGTCCGGATAAAGCTCAGCATATTTCTTGCATATCAAGAAACAGTTGTCGGGACTCCCGTCATTTACAAGTATCAACTGAGTGCTGTCCTCAAAGCCGATTGTCTGAGATGTGACGCTTAGGATCGCCTCCTCCAAATAATCTTCAATCTTGTATATTGGAATAATTACCGATATTAGATAGTCTTCCTTTTTCATAGGTATGTTGGATTTGTTTATTTAAAAACTCTCATTCTTTTTGCAAGAGACTTGTTTTCTTCTATGAAGAATCTTCCTTTCACTCTTTCTGCTGCGAAGAGTTTCTGCAATATCGCAACCTTGTCCTCCGCATGAGTATTCGCCAGACTGCTGTCGATTTCTTTTAGGGAAAGTGACTGGCCTGGTTGGTAGATAAATTCTTTACTGTCGCTCTTCATTGATGCTTTGCTTTTCTTGGCTGTAAAGTTATGAGCGCTGTCTCCTAGGAAGAATATCCCGGAACGGACCTGTTTTACCGGATTACCCGCCCATATAGTATTAGATGGTATTCGCTTGTTCGCAACGACTGCATTAGCGCTGACAATACAACCGGAACCTAGCTGAGATCCTTTGAGCAGCAACGCATTCTGTCCAACCCATATGTGGTCTCCCAGCAAGATACTTTTGCTTGGGTTGATTCGATCACCACTTTCGATGTCATAAATCAAATGTGGGTCTGCAGTCCTAAGCCATATCCCAAACGAGAAAATACTGTCAGATCCTACTATAAGGTTCTTCCTCTCTGAGATGACGGCATGGATGGCGCCATTAAAGTAGTTGTTGCTACCAAAATAAGCGGTCGTTTCTCTCCAGAGATCGATCACCAGCTTATATGGCTTATTGCTCTTTGAAAGGTAGATGACTGCATCATCTCCATTGAAGAGGATATGCGAGTTTTCCAGGCGAATAGGCCCATCGGCATAGACAATATTCCCTTTGCCCTTGAACGTTATTTTTGAGTTAATAAACTCAATACCCTCAAGACCTATGATCTTGTTTTGCTCAGGCTTCTGCACCTCGTTTCCAAACTCAATAATCATTTCTTCTCCTTTGGCGCCCCTATGAGAGCAATAATTGCATCAGTACCCTTTTCAAATATCAAAGCCAGCGGGATTATTACAAGGAAAACCGCAACCAGCGAAATATATTTATGTGATTCGATACAGCCGAAGTGATCGAGCAACATCATTGGGATCCGCTGCAGTATGTATATGCTGAAGACATGCTTCCCGAAGAATTCAAGAAGGTTATTGTGGATGTATACCTTCATGGTGACCAGTACAAGAATCAGGGTAAAGGCAATAGCCCATACTGTATATCCTCCAAGCCCATAGTCCCATCTATGGAAAAACGATACTATATACACTCCGCCTATAATGGTGAGGATGCCCGAATAACAAATATCGCTTTTTTCAACGACTCTTTCAATCCGGTTACGCCACAACGAAAAGATCATGCCAAGCGGAGCAAGAAGCATAGTGTTATAGCAATATGGCGGTCTGCCCACTTTGATCTGCAAATAGATACATGCGACAGTCAGGATGATCGTGAGCACTGTTGCGGCTTCATTTCGCTTGCTCAGGAACAACTTGTAGCAGATCTTGAATGACAGGAACATGCATACGTATATCATCAGGATCGCGGTGATATACCAGTTAGAGTTGCCGACGTTGGTCCATGAAGTAAAAGCCAGTAAAATATGCTTCACCGGATACTTTATTCCCAGCAATATATCAAGGAGCAGATACAGCAGCACCGCGATGTCGAAGCGGAGCAGCAGTTGCCAGAATTTAGTGACTATCTTATTGGTATAAGCGGAGCCTTTTTTCTTTATGGACTCCATCATTCCGTATCCTGAGTAGAACAGGAATGACGCCACCACCATCTGATTAAGATGCGTTCTCAGAGCGAGATAAGGTGCATCGTAAACGCCTTCAAAGTTTGCGTACCCCGCGTAATGACTGAAAACTACCAGAATAACAAAAATACCGTTGATCGCGGTCGTGGTCTCTTTGTCGAGATAGTGCTCGTTGAACTCACCTGCGCGGCTGAACTGCAGGCCGTTGAATATTATCAGTAATAAAAGTAGTAAGAAAAATACCATTAGTCTTCCGCTGTCCGAGGTTCTAATCCGAATTCCGCGCCTTTCGCAAGCGCTGTCCACTCAAGTTGATCGATGTCGCGGCATTTGAGAGCCGGGATCGTGACGGTCCAGTCATATACTTTGCTCATAAGCTCGTTTCTGAAAGATCTGCGGCACTTTGATTCGTTGAGAGTCAAAGTGCAATCAAAGGCAGCGTTCTCAGTCGAGGCTCTGAGGGCGACATCATCAAAGATGACAGGAGCCCTAAGCGTTCCGGTGATGACGGTCTTTAAGAGTGACTTGTTTACATCTGCTATTTCTAGGGCTTTTTTCCTAAACGCCCGCCCAATCCTATGCTTGCCGGCATACAGAGAACTCTTTTTGACCGAGATCAAATCATCTAGAGCTTCCGCGCCATGCTTCAGTTGTAAAAGATAGACCCTTGTCTCAGTAGAGATGCTGTTTGTCTTGCAAAAGACCTCATCGTCCGTTTGCTTTATAAGATCAAGGAGCAACTCGATATACGGCCCTGCAACATCATCCGGAATAGTATCAGGTATGACCGAATTGACACGGAATTTGACTGCGTTGGTTATTGCGTACTGGACATATGGGATGACACAGCCATATTTTTCACGGGAAAAATCGTAAAGATATTTGTAGTAAAGGGTTGCTGTATCAAGATACGCTGTCGGATGCGTCAGCTTTGACTGGGTGAGAGATGACTCTGCGTATCTCCTCCTTATGTGATAGACGGCGCTTGCCAGCAATCCATAGCATTCTTTTTTGAGGATCAGCTGGTTGATAAACTTAGCGTCCTCGCCATACGTCAGGCGGGTGTCATAAGAAAGATCTGCGATCGCGTCTGCTTTGCAAAAGCACGAGGCGACTGCGAACTGTCCATACGAAGGATGCTCATGTATATCACAAATCATATCGCCGTCAGCGAACTTATAGTCGAGCCTTGGATATCCGGTCTTCGCCTCAAAGAAATCCATCCTGCACGCGACCATATCGATCTGATCGGCATGTTCCTCCAGCATGTTCCAGGCGGCCTCAAATGCGTTCTTGTCCCAAAGGTCGTCTGAATCCATGAAATTGACGTATTTACCTTTGATATACTGCATTCCGGTATTTCTGGCAGCCGAAACACCTGCGTTTTCCTGATAGACATAAATGATGTTTTCAGGAAAAGAATCTCTATACTCAAGACAGACTTTCTCGGTGCCGTCCGTACTTCCGTCGTTTACCAGAATAAGCTGGATATTTTCCTCAAAGCCTATAGTCTGGTCTATGACACTGGTGATGGTGTCGGAAATATAACTTTCGACATTGTAGAGCGGTATTATGACCGAGAATTTGTGATCCATAACGCAGTCCTTGGAAATGATTTCATTCAATAGTTAACGGATTGTTAACCATGTACTATTGTACAATCTACAAAAGTATATCAGAATATCAAGTAGGCTGAAAGAGTTAAAACTACGACATTGTATAAGCATCTAATAGTGGCTTTCAGCGATTGACTGAAGTCCAAAATAGATAATATAATTAATCGCTATATAATGTTAAAAAAGTAAAATAACATGGATGGGGGATTAGGGATGAGAGTACGTTAACAGATTCGATCAGGCTGAATGGAGCCAGGAGGACAGAAAAGTGGATAACGGAAAAGAAGTAAAGCTTGAAAAGCAGTTATCTGTCGTAAATGTATGGGCGCTGGCACTCGGATGCATCATAGGCTGGGGAGCCTTTGTGATGCCGGGCAACACTTTCCTTGGAAAGGCGGGTCCTTTAGGGACATTCATAGCGATGAGCATCGCGACACTCATCATGGTGATCATCGCCTTCAACTACAATTACATGATAAACAAGTTCCCTGTCGCCGGAGGAGAGTTCACGTATACTCAGAAGGCGTTCGGTGGCAACCACGCATTCATATGCTCATGGTTCCTGGGACTTTCTTATCTGTGCATTGTGCCTCTCAATGGTACAGCGCTGGCTCTTATAGGCCGGAATCTGATGAACAACATCTTCCAGGTAGGATTCCACTACACTGTCGCCGGTTACGATATATATCTGGGTGAGATAATCCTGGCGCTGGTTGCGCTTATCGTCATAGCGCTCCTCAGCATAAGAGGAGTAAAATTTGCCGGAGCATTCCAGACTTTGCTGGTCTTCTGCCTTGTAGGCGGCGTGCTGATCGTTGCTATCGCGGCTCTCATAAGTGATAAGGCAAGCTTTGCGAATCTCAAACCTGCATTTTATGTAAACAGTGTTACAGGTGCTTCAGGCGGGATCGGCGGAATACTCGCCGTAGTCGCGGTAGCTCCATGGGCCTTCGTTGGATTTGATACGATCCCACAGGCGGCTGAGGAGTTCAAATTCTCACCAAGAAAGACCAAGACTATAATGGTGATCTCCATCGTATTTGGCGGTCTTGTATACATAATCCTTAACACGGTCACCGCTATGGTAGTGCCTGAGGGCTACGGTTCATGGAATGCGTACATCGACGATCTTCCAAATCTCAGCGGACTTATTTCACTGCCGACATTCTATGTAGCTAAGACGCTTCTTGGAAACGCAGGTCTTGTCTTCCTCGGAGCCGCTGTTCTCGCAGCTATACTGTCGGGCATCGTAGGCTTCTACATGGCCACAAGCCGGCTGCTCTATTCGATGGCTAAGGAAAACGTACTTCCGGCATGGTTTGGAAAACTTCATCCGGAATACAAGACACCGAAGAACGCGATCCTGTTCGTTATGTTCATAGCGATCATTGCTCCTTTCTTTGGACGTACAGCTCTCGGCTGGATCGTAGACATGTCCTCTTTAGGAGCAGCTATAGGATACGGATACACTTCACTCGCGGCAGTCAAATATGCCGGCCAGGAGGGAAATAAAGCGATACGTGTCACAGGTATAATCGGAACTATAATGGCTCTGATGTTCTGTATACTTCTTTTGGTACCTATCCCGATGTTCGGATGCTCACTGGGCAAGGAATCTATGATCTGCTTGGTGATTTGGATCGTCATGGGCGCAATATTCTATTTAACAAGCAGGAGAAAATAATATGATATCTATTGAGAAAGCGCTGAGATACCGCACAAGCGTCAAGACTGTAGCATCCAGAACGGGTCGCTCATACATAGACACCCTAAAGGATATGAAGCAGGCAAGAGAGAAATACCACATTTCTTTTCCTGATTATGATGAATACAGATGTGAGGAATGCGGCACAGAAAAAGAGCTTGAAGAAAGGTGCAATGAGATCAAGACTCAGAACCGTATGATCAAAAGGCTTGGCGAAGAGGCCGGCTGGACAGCAGAAAAAGCCAAGGAAGAGCTGGCCAAGGCAAAGGAAAAATACGGCGCTTCGGCAAAGAAGTTTGTCAGTGGCAAAATGTATTCCATGGACGAAGAGGGCAAGGCGGAGTACATGGAGAAGGAAAAGGCAAAGGAGCAAACAAGGCGGTCATATGCCAGGATAGTTGCCAATCGCTCGGGGTTGTCTTTCGATGAAGCGTTCAACTCCATGAAAGAGGCAAAGAAGAATTACGGGATAACCTTTAGGCAATACGTAAACTTTGACGGTGAGAAGTGCAGAACTGAAGAGGAATTTGAGAAACTGAAAACAAAGATCGAGGCCACCACCAAGAAGAAAGGCGCTAGTCTCATCAAAAACCTCCGCAGACTCACCGGCTGGACAAAGGAAGAGACCGAGGCGAACATCGCTCACGTCAAGGAGACTTTCGGGCTGTCCGCAAGGCAGTATTTCAATCTGGGATATTACATGCTCGATGACGACGGCATCAGAGAGGCTCTTGCTGAAGCAAAGCAGAGGAAAGAGGAGGTCCAGGCCAAAGTAGTTGAGCAGTCAGGATGGGACCTCGAAAAAGTCGAAGATCACATGAGCTATGTGAATCTGAAATACGGGATCGATGCCATTGACTACATGCTCATCAAAGCCTGGAGACTGAGCGACGAGCAGCTCAGCGGTCTTGCAAGGGCGAGCGTGGTAAAAGGAATCACCAAAAAATATAACAAGATGAGATCCATTGGAAAGCTCACGGACAAGCTCAGATTCGACAAGCTGTTCTCAGATTGCCTTGGGCGTAAGTTCTGGGCGAATGAAGAAGGCGCGGATTTCGAAAGCTTTTGTGAATTCTGGGAAGGCATGGATTATGCCATGTACAAGCCACTCAATCTGTCCAAGGCCAGAGGCGTAGAGAAGATCAAGCGCCCTGACGATCTGAGGAAAGCCTATGAGGATTTGATGAACAGCCCTCAGGTGCTACTTGAGGAAGTGGTAAAGCAGCATCATGAGATCGCCGAGATATACTCGCAGGCTGTCAATACCGTGCGCATGGTCACAGTGCTCAAAGATGATGTGTTCCACGTGATCTGCTCGTTCATGAGATTCGGCATGGGCGGCACTGTTGTCGACAATATGTTTGCCGGCGGCATGATCGCAGGCGTTGACGAAGTGAACGGCATAGTGGATACTGGAGCTGTCGACAGAGACGGCAACGTACATGACTGTCACCCGGATACAGGAAAACAGATAAAAGGCTTCAAGATCCCTAATTATGACAAGGTGCTCGAGATAACAGAGAAGGCGCTGCGCAAGGATCCGGATATCAACTTCGTAGGGTGGGACGTTGCGGTCACCGAGGACGGAGCGGTTATAATAGAAGGAAATTCAAGGCCTGACCCAATGGCGTACCAGCTTGCGTATATGCAGCCGCCTAAGATCGAGCCAAGGCTGTATAAATATGAGCCATACTTATAGGCGGTATTGAGCAGCGAAATTGTAAAAGGCATGAAAAAACATCTGAGAAGAATAAAAGCTGAAATCAGGGGATACTCATACGTTAGGGCTGTATCATCGAGAACGGATCGGCCTTATAAGGCGGTGCTCCGGGACATGAGAGCAGCAAAAGACAGATACGGAGTATCTTTCAAAGACTATGATGCTTTTGGATACGAAGCGTGCAGCACAGAAGCAGATTTTGAAGACAAGCTCAAGGCGGTCAAGTCAGAAAAGCGTAGGATCAAAAGACTTTGCGAAAAGACAGGCTGGTCAAAAGAAAAAGCTGCTGAGGAACTTGCTAAAGCCAAAGAAAAGTATGGCATAGAAGCAAAGACTTACATCAATGCCGGACTTTATGCTTTGGATGATGAAGGTATAGCAAAGTATTTGGAAAAAAAGCAAATCAGGGAAAAGACAAGAAATCCGAGAGTAAAGATAGTTGCAGATCGCACAGGAAAGCCATACAAAGAAGTGCTTCGTGATATGAATGATGCATGGAAAAAATACGGAGTGACATTCGCTCAGTATGCATCACTTGGCGGCGAAAAATGCAGCACCGAAGAGGACTTCAACAGGCTGAAAGAAGCAAGTAAAAGAAGAAGGAATGATCGCAGGGCTAATGTAATCAAAAAGCTTCGTGATGCTACCGGCTGGACAGAAGAACAGACAGCGGAAAAAATAAAGCATGTAGAAGACACATTTGGCCTCAGCGCTCAGCAGTATTACAGCAACGGATATTACTTGCTTGACGATGATGAGATCAAAGAGGCCATCGACGCAAAGAAGGAGCGCCGTGAAGAAGTCATGGCAAGAGTCGTTGCGGAGTCGGGGTGGAATAAACGCAGGGTCAAGAATCACATGGGCTTTGCGGCGTCAAAATACGGGATAGACGCTACAGATTATATGCTTATAAAGGCGTGGAGGTTTTCAGATGAGGAGATGAGCCGACTTGCGTGTCTGAGCACTACAAGACAGCTTGGAAGAAAATATAACGAATGGAAGGCTATCGGTATACTCGCAAATAAACTTGAATTCGACAAAGTCTTTTCAGATTGCATCATGAGAAGATTTTGGACGAACGATAACGAGTCGGATTATGAAAGCTACTGCGCTTTCTGGGATGGGATGGATGAGGCCATGGTAAAGCCTCTTACTCTGTTTCAGGCCAGAGGCATAAGGAAGATGAAAAGACCTGCAGATCTGCAAAAATCGTTCGATGAGTTGAAAGACAGTCCGCAGGTGCTTCTTGAAGAGGTAGTAAAGCAGCATCCTGATGTTTCCGCGATATACCCTCAGGCAGTCAATACTGTGCGCATGGTCACGCTGCTTAAAGATGGGGAGTTCCATGTGCTTTGCTCTTTCATGAAGTTTGGGCAAGGCGGAAGCGTTGTGGACAACATGATAGCCGGCGGCATGATAGCAGGCGTTGACGAGGTGAATGGTATCATCGAGACCAGCGCGGTCGATAGAGACGGCAATGTCCATGAATTCCACCCGGATACAGGAAAAGCGATCAAAGGATTCAAGATCCCTGAATACGATAAAGTGCTTGAGCTAACTGAAAAGGCGCTTCGAAAGGCTCCCGGAATCAACTTTGTTGGCTGGGACGTAGCTATTTGTGATGGCAAGGCGGTCATAATCGAGGGAAACACCATGCCAGGACTGATGGCCTACCAGCTTCCTTATTTACAGGAACCGCTTAACGAACCAAAACTATACAAATTTGAACCTTACCTATAAAAAGATATTTGGATTTGGAGGACTGTACTATGAAAAGAATTGTAAAATCGATTACACTTGTATTGATGGTAATGGTTGGAATCACGTTTTCACCTGTCGGCACGCTTACCGCCGACGCGGTGACGCTGACAAGCTACAAGGCAACTTCTGCTGTATCTTTCGCGAAGACCAATACAAAAAACTATAAGGATTGCGTGAAGTTTGCCCGCTTGAGCGCAGAGAAGGGCGGAGTCCCGGCTCAGAAAGGCAGAAGCTACGAGTTCACGCCTGAGCAGTACATGGAGTATCTCACTACAGAGGGCTTCGCGGTAAGCAATCCGCTTACGCTTTGCGGAGACGCTGATCTTGAGGGCACCACAAAGTATGCCAACCTTTGCGTTGAGGACAACAAAGGCAAGGTGGCCAAGGGCGATCTCCTCCTGTACAAATGCAAAAAGTGCGGCAAGTATTTCCATATGGCAGTAGTTACAGACACTGCGAACGGAGACGGCAACAACCGCCACTACTGGATCATCAACGCGCAGAGCGCTAACGGAAAGGTGATGAAAGACCTTCCGATGTACACTTACGAGCACAATGGCCACGGCAGGAACAATGTGGCTCTTTACGCGCTCCACTTCACTTCTTCGTCCAACGGTTTCAAGGCACTCACAAAGACCGTCAAGAAGCTCAAGGCAAAGAAAGTGACCGCAAAGAAGGCAAAGCTGACCTGGAAGAAAGCGAGCGGCGCAGTAGCGTACAACATCTACGCCAGAGGATACACCGGCGGCCCTGTTGAATTCGTAAAGCAGGTAAAGGGCACAAGCGTAAAGGTGGCTATTCCGAAGAACAGCAAGGGCAAAGTATACAACTACAAGAAAGTAAAGTTTACGGTCGCCCCTGTGTACAAGAAGAGCGCTACTTTCGAGGGAGTCACAAAGACATATAAGATCCCGGGCAAGAAGTGCACGCTTGTATCGGTCAAGTAGTTTAGATAGCGAAGCAATATAATAATACAGGTAATAGGGAGTTGTTATAATGGGCCTTTTTTTCAAAAAGGGTAAGGACATAAACAATAATGAAGTAGCCCCTCAAGAGGAGGAAAGCCACAGCACAGACAAGGCTTTTGAAGAGGCCGCTGAAAAGTCCGGAAGGACCGAGGCTGATCTCAAAGCCGAGGTGGCTATGCTGGAAAGAGAGTATGGCGTTTCATGTAAGCATTACTTTGATAAAGAGTACTATATGCTGCCTAAGGAACGCATGCTGAAAAGAGCTAACACGGTACGCTTGCGTGATCTGTATGTCCACAAGGTAGCGGATGAGACCTCGTGGTCTGTTAAAGAAGCAAGAGCGGCCATAAAAGAAGCAAGAGAAAAGTTTGATATAACATATGCTACTTATTACAAGCAGGGCTATTTCCGTTACTCCGGAGAGGAGCAGGAGCGCTTCCATGAGGAGCGTATGATGAGGAAAGAGCATTTTGCCGAGGACAAGGTGGACTGGGCAGCAGCTCTATCTGAAAAGACCGGGATATCCAAAGAGGAGGCGGCTGAAAAACTCGCCTCTGTCAAAGAGGAATACGGCATACTGCCTAAGCTTTATGTAAACAAGAATTACTACGAGCTTCCTGTAGGGGTCATGCTGAGCAGATACCTTAAAGACCGTAGGAAAGAAGCTGCGATGACTGAGATGTACCATGTTATGCAGGAACTCTCAGGCAAAGACAGAAAGCAGGTCAGAGAAGAGCTCGTATCTATACGTGAACTTGATCCGGAAACCAGGTTGAACATGACCTGGTATTTCCGAAATGGCGCGTACATGCTTGATCCTGCCAAGGACCAAGAAGCGATCAAGACTCTGCTGGCGGATACCGCGCGAAATAGAGAGCTTGAAAGCAGTCTCAAGGAGAGCTTCAGCAAAATAGACCGCGGCGAACTCGCTTATGAAGATATAAGCGCGGAGATAGAAGAATATATCGCGCTGACAGACAAGACTTTGTCGGAGGGACGCAGACGGCAGATAGTTGCAAAGACCGGGGATCTTCTGAAAGAATTAGATGAAAAAGAACGCAGAAGGCTGCAGACTGACATCGAGGTGACAGAAAAGCTGCTGGGATTCTTCCCTGCGGAATATGAGGCATTCGGATTCAAAGACAAGAGCATTGCCGAAAGAAGGACATATGTCTCATCGATACTGCGCTGGCAGATCATTAAGAGACTGAATACTGAAGAAGGAAGAGTACTGCTCGATAGCAAATACGACACCTACTGCAGGGTGAAGCCGCTGTACAAGAGGTCTGCTACCATGCTGGAAGCAGAGGGCGGCTACGAGAAATTCCTAGAGTTTGCGAAAACGCATGATGTATTCGTAAAGAAGAACAATTATGACAGCCTCGGAAGAGGCGTAGAAAAAGTGGATCTCACAGAGGGGGTTCCGTTAAAGACGGTCTATGAGGAGCTTATCTCCGATAGCAAGCAAATCGTCTTGGAAGATCTTATATCACCCGCGACTGAGATCAGAGAGCTCAATCCGGATTCTGTGAATACAATCAGGGTGATCGTATACCGGGATGACGATGGAGAATTCAAGGTGCAGGATACCTTTGCAAAGATCGGACGAAGAGGTTCCTTTGTGGATAATGGAGGAGCCGGGGGCATTTTCGTCCATGTCGATCCTGAGACGGGAGTGTTCGATTCGCATGGCATAGATGAGACATGCACCATATTTGAGACACACCCGGATCATGGCTACCGCTTTGAAGGGATAGCCATGCCGCATTGGGATCTCGCGGTGGAGACGGCTATCGAGGCTTCGCGCATGGTCCCTGAGGCGAGATATATCGGATGGGATCTTACATGCGCAGAGAACGGAGAATGGATCATCGTTGAGGGCAATTCAAAAACTCAGTTCTTTGCTCAGCAAATGACAAGGGGCAGAGGAATAAAGAAGGAATTCTTTGAAGCTGTCAATTACAAAGGACTTCTGACCGGCATTGAAGAAGATGAAGACACTATAGAAGCCGAAATGTAGACAACATAGCATATTGGCTGCGGTTGAAGGGGAGATTACATGGCAAAAACATCATTACTTTGGAGAATAGGCAGATCCGTCAAGGCGATGCTCGTTAATGATGAGAAAGCGAGCACTGAGAAAAGGATAGAATTCTCAAAGCAACAGGTAGAGAAACGCGACCAAAAAAAGAAGAGCGGCTTTAAGCAAGCGGGATATGAGAAGATGATGGAAGATGTGGATCTTTCCAAGGATGATCTCAAAGATAAAGCCGATCGCTTCCGCGACATGAACGTCTGCGGTTTTAGCGTATACCAGTTCAGAGCTATGGGTCTTTATGACATGAACGAAGAAGAAGCTGTCAAAAGGCTGAGTCTTATAAGCAGAGCAAAGAGACTGGAGACAAAGATCAGATGGGATCTCAGGCTGCTCGACGACGGCAAGCTTACATATGACGGTCTTGCTGAAGAGTTCGATGAATTCAAAATGCTTGTGTCAGAGATCATGACACCTGAAGCAAAACGCGAGATAGCTAACAAGGCCGGTTATCTGCATCCTGAGAACATGAACGAAGAAGAGATCAGCGATGTAGCGGCGGACATGGAGTTCACAAGGCGCATCCTCAGATACAGCCACAGCGGATATGTATCATTCCGATTCCGTGACAAAACTATCCCTGAGAGAAGGGAATTCATTTCCGGTAAGGAAAGGCTGCTGCTTCTCAATACCATGAACACAGAGCAGAGTATCGCGGTGCTCGACGACAAGCTGATGACTTATGAGAGGCTCAAAGAGCATTTCGGCCGCGACATGATAAGTATTGGAAGCGAGAAGGATTGGTTCAGGTTCAAAGCCTTCTTTGACAATAATGATACAGGCGTCATAAAGCCGAGATTCGACTCGCTGGGCAAGGGCATCAAGAAGCTTCGCAAGTCTGACATGAGCAATATGCGCCAGACTTTCCTTGAACTGATCGACGAGTACAGACGCTTCCTGATGGAAGGCTATATCGACGCGGCTCCTGAGATAAAGGCGCTCAACCCTGATTCCGTCAATACAGTGCGCATCATTGCATACTTCGATGGAAAGGAGACTTCTATCCGAAGTGCATCAATGAGGATAGGAAAGGCAGGCTCTTTCGTAGATAACGCAGGAGCAGGCGGTATCACTGTCGCAATAGACAGAGAGAAGGGCTTTATCGACAGCGATGGTTGTGATGAGAACGGATTCATATACGAAAAGCATCCGGATACAGGCATCACTTTCAAGGGTTATCAGTTGCCGGCCTGGGACAAGGCTCTCGCAGTGGTCTATGACGTGTCCGGGAAGATAGAAGGCGCGAAGTATGTCGGCTGGGATCTCGCGTGCACATCTGATTATGAGTGGGTCATTGTCGAGGCTAACGGCAAGACAGGCTTCTTTGGCGCGCAGGCACCTCATGACAAAGGACGCCGCAGTGAGTTTCTCAATACCATCGGAGCCGATCCTAGAGGGGCTATCCGCGATGAAGTGGCTCTTAGAGCGTCGACGAGGATCGCTAAGAGATTCGAGCTCGATGAGACAAAGATCATGGATCAACTAAGACATTTTGAGTCTTTGGGCATAGACGGGCGATACTTTGAACGGAACGGAGCATGGGAGCTCTCAGACGACGAGATTCTTGAACTGAAAAAGACGATCGAGGCCGGCCTGGAAGCAGAATCAAGATCAAAGGACGAAATGATCAAGGCTGTCTGCAAACTGTCCGGACTGGACGAAGAAACGGTCAGACACAGACATCATCTCGCCATGCTCTACGGATATGATGAAGAGGGTTTCCTCTCTCACGGAATATATCTGCTTGATGATGAGGAGATAAAGGCGCAGACATATTTCAGCAGAGCAGACGGCATCTCAAGGCATCAGCGCAGACGCAGAAGAGAAGCTATGGATGAGCTGCGTTCACAATATGGAGACAATTACGGTCATTACTGCCGCAACTTGTCGCAAGCCACACTTAACTGTGGCTGCACGCCTGAAGAATATGTGCTGTATGGCATATACAATAAGAGCGATAACGAGGCCGCGGGATTCTGCACCAAAGACTTTATGCGTAAGGTATGGACCGCGAACGCGCCGGGATATGAAGACAACAGAAAGCTGCTTAGGGAAAGCCCCTCTGAAGACAGCGAATATCCTTTCGGAGACATTGAAGATGAACTTGAAAGCGTAAAACCGGTCGACAGAAAGCGCCTCCATATCGTTACAGCTTCAAAGGGTGAAAAAGCCGAAGCGATAATGGCTGCCTTCAGCGAAGGAAGCGATCTGCTCTGGACTGGGCATGGATTCTCTGCCGGAGTGGATATCACGAACGGAAAGATCGAGACCGAAAGAGTAAATGGCTACGGAAAGAAGTTCAGTGGCCGCGGAAGCAAGGATGCGCTCAAGGGCACAGAAGCACCTCTTTGGAAAGAAGCAGTATCACTCTGCATCTCGGAAGCGCAGAAGTATCCAAATACTGCATTTATGAAATGGGAAGTGGATGTGACCGGAGGCGCGGCAGAACTGAAAGCTGCCGGCCCGGTATTCGATGTACGCGTGATACAGATGCCATATGCCTTTGAAGGCATAGGCTTAAGGGACAGATTCGAGAAGTATCTTTAGATCTGCAGATAACCTTAGTTGATGGGTCAACCATCAATGACCATCGTAGGCGAGCCGGTGGCTATCGGCGCCATATTGCCTTTATATTCAGCACTAAAAGAGGATTTCGATGTTTTCCGCCAGCCGGTGAACGCGAAGTCCTTTTTTTCCGGAACGATCTTGTCGAGATTTTTCTCTCCGTCGATCTTAACGGACATAGTTTCTTCTCCGTTGTTGAGATTGAGGATCACGTCGGAGTCTTCAGCTATCTGAGCTTTGCATTTCTTGCCTTCGGGGTTTGTATAACTGACAGGGAAGGTGTAAGGATGCGGGCTCTCCACCACTACGACAGCGTGCTCACCCGGATTGATCAGAATATCACCGACCGCAAGATTATCAGAAGAGCGGGTATATTTCTTTGCAGTAAAGCAATAAAACTGCCCGGTCGCATCGATGTCGGCCGGCATATATCGGGTCATCCAAAGCCTTGGGACTTTGATTCCTGCGGCATTGAGACATACCGAGATAGCGCATGAGCATGTAGTCTCACAATTCTTATTTATAGCGGTAATATCCCAGCCGTTCTTTTTTGCGGCATCGTAAAGAGTGCCGCGGTCTTTGTCGTTCTGATCGTATCCGATATGGTTGTTTTTGCAAATGTCTGTCATTTTCGAGGCGATCAGCCTGGCGGTATCAGGATCTTTGCAGCGGTATACATATTGCCAATGTTCGGCCCTGAAGCTGAATGGGCTGTATGACCACTTTGAGATCATTACTTCTTTCTTTGTCTGATCTCCTGCTTTATTGTTTTTATAGCTCTTCTCTCCATTTCGGGCCTGCCCTATCTTCACCTGAGAATCCGCGTATGAAGGAACAGGCGTGATCACCGCGAAAAGAGAGAGTATAAGGAAAGCAGACATCAAAATGCTTACGGACTTTTTAAGCTTCATCTGACTCTACCTCCTTTTCCCTGAATTTACATGTTTCGGAAGCTATGCGGTACTTGGCAGCTTTATCCGATGTGCTGACAAACTTAAGACGTACGCTTTCACCATTGTCGATGTCTGTGACATATACGGATGATGTTTCTTTGAGTTTTCCCGTTGCATCCAGCAGTTCAATTTCCAGATCCAGATATTCTATGCCGAGCCCCGAGTCGTTCTTAAGCGTAGTGTAGAACGAAGTCGATTTGCCATCGTTGCTTCTGGTGAAAGAGAGGCTTTCTGTGGCATTCAGAAGCCAGCCCTGCGCGAGTACATACGATGATTCCGCCTCGAATTTTTTCTTATCCGGGGTAAAGTGGAATTCACCGCTGTTAAGCTTATAGATCGCTTTCAATCTGCGGCCGTATGGTTCTGAAAAGGCTGCCCAGAAAGCATCGGCATCTGTGTTTGGATCGTGCTCAGAGGCTGCCTTCTGGCAATCCTCAAGCGCAGTTATATATTCGTCTGCGATGCGTGAGAGCTCATCGTCCTTATATTGCTTGTTTGCGTACTCAGATACTTTCTCAAGCTCAAGGTCTATAAAGCTGGTATCTGTAATGTGCCCCTTAGTCTTCATCTGCATATCGTTACCGGAAGTCTCCCATTCTTCATACAGGGCGCGTTCAACGCTTCTTGGAAAACTTCTGTCTATGCTTGTAAGAGTAAGCAGCGCGAAGACTTCGGCAGCGACGATGACAATAAAAAGGAATATGAGAACAAGGAGGATACGCTTTCTCTTAGCTTTCCTCTGCTGCTCTTCATATTCTTCTTTATACCTGTCCATCCTCATTTAGAGCCGCGAACCTCCAATGTTTTTACACAGCGTGCGAGTATACTGCTATATACGGATATGAAGGGATAATCGCACATCTATTTCGAAGGATACAACAAATAACTGCTCCCTACAAGACTACCCTTTCAGAAGGCCGTATCTCCCGAAATCCATACATTTTGTGCAGCACGATGGACTTCCCGTCAAGTTGATTTTACCTATGATACATATTAGAATAGAATTCGAAAAAGTGTTTTCTTACAGGTCCCCGAAGGGGCTCAAATCAAGCAAAAGACATATGGCAAAGGTTTCATGGCTTTGGAGAATAGGACGCTCGGTAAAAGCAGTCTTCGTCAATGACGAAAAGGCCGGCACAGCCGAGAGGATCGAATTCTCACAGAAGCAAGTAGACAGACGTGACAGAAAAAAGAAAAGAGGCATAAAGCAGAGCGGATACGAAGAGATGATGCAGGATTCCGGTCTGACGCGCGAAGAGCTTGACGAAAAACTCGCTCGTTTTCGCGCGATGGATATAACGCATCTCAGCTTCTATAGGTTCAGGGCAAACGGCTTCTATAAAATGAACGACGAAGAGGCGAAAGAGGCTCTTCAAAAGATGAAAAGATCCGTGGAGATCGAAGAGGATCTCAAGTGGGACTTCAGACTGATCGACCTCGGAAAAAAGGACTACGATTTCGCACAGCCTAGGATAGACGAGCTGAAGGCGCTTGAGTCCGAGCTTATGACTCCTGCAGCGAAGAAAGAGATCGCCATGAAGGCGGGTTATCTTCATCCTGAGACCATGAACGAAGAGCAGATCAACGACGTGGCCATGGACATGGAGTTCACCAGGCGCATCTTGAGATACAGTCACAACGGCTACGTTGAATTCCACTTCTACGAGAAGACTATCCCCGAGAGGCGCGAGTTCATAAACGGCCACGAGAGACGCATGCTGCTTCCGCTGGTCAACACCGAGGAGAGTATCGCCATTCTCGACGACAAGCTGATGACATACGAGAGGCTGAAGGAATGGTTTGGCCGCGACATGGTCAATATCGGAAGCGAGAAGGACTGGTTCAGATTCAAGGCGTTCTTCGACAACAACGAGACCGCCGTGATAAAGCCGAGGTTCGACTCGCTGGGCAAGGGCATAAAGCTTATACGAAAATCCGACATAAGCAGCCTTCGCAAGACTTTTATCGAGCTTATAGACGATTACCGCAGATTCCTGATGGAGGGCTTTATCGAGCCGGCTGACGAGATAAGAGCGCTCAATCCGGACTCAGTCAATACTGTAAGGGTCATCGCGTATAACAACGGAGAGACCACATCGATCAGAAGCGCATCGATGAGGATCGGAAGAGCCGGTTCGTTCGTGGACAACGCGGGCGCGGGCGGCATCACCGTTGCGATAGATAGAGAGACCGGCGTGATCGACAGCGATGGCTGCGATGAGAAGGGCTTCAGATACGAGAAACATCCGGATACCGGCATAACCTTCAAAGGCTATCAGCTTCCGGATTGGGAAAAGGCTCTCGAAGTGGTCTATTCGGTCGCTGACAAGATAGAGGGCGCCAAGTATGTCGGCTGGGATCTCGCATGCACTTCAGAGCATAAGTGGGTCATAGTTGAAGCCAACGGCAAGACCGGCTTCTTTGGGGCGCAGGCTCCTCACGACTGGGGCCGCCGCAAGGAATTCCTGAATACCATCGGGGCCGATCCTAGGGGCGCGCTGTACAACGAGGTGGCTCTTAAGATGGCGCAGAGGGTCGAAGAGGAATACGGCATCCCTCAGGACGAGACCATGGATAAACTGGAACACTTCGAGTCGCTGGGACTTGATGGCAGGCTGTTTGAGAATAACCGCGCGTGGGAATTGTCGGATGAGGAATGTCTGGCGCTGGCGGACAAAGGAGACAAGAATGAGTAACACAGACGAAAATAAAAATATCGTGATCGGATACACGACAGGCGTTTATGACCTGTTCCACATAGGTCACCTGAATCTTCTGAAGAACGCCAAGGGCATGTGCGACAAGCTTATCGTGGGCGTGACTGTGGACGAACTTGTGGAGTACAAGGGCAAGCAGGCTATGATCCCGTTTGAGGACAGGATCGAGATAGTAAGGAGCATCAAGTACGTTGACGCGGCTGTTCCTCAGTACGACATGGACAAGCTCACAGCGTGCAAAAAGCTCGGAGCCTCATACCTCTTTGTAGGTGACGACTGGTACGCTACAGAGAAGTGGCAGGAATACGAGAAAGAGTTCAACAAAGAAGGTATCAAGATCATCTACTTCCCATACACAAAGGGCGTGTCCTCGACAAAGATCTCAGAGGCGCTGAAGGCTGTACGCAAGTCTTCACTGCAGGATGTGAAGTAGGCTTAAGGAGAGTCGGATGAGTCGGATGATAGTCGACCCTGTTTATTGCGCAAGCTCGTTCTTCCAGTTCAGGATGATAGAGGACGATGACCACGTATTCGCGCCGGGAGTTTATCCGCGCCGTTTTGACGTACCCAAAGACAGGACTCCGGTGCATGACAGCGCGGAACTGGAGGCGGCCCTGAAGGCTTCTGTGGACAAGGTTCTTGAGGGCGGAAAGTGCGCTCTTATGCTGAGCAGCGGCATAGACTCGGCCATACTGGCTAAGATGATGCCCGAGGGGACCAAAGCGTACACTTTGAGATGCTGCGCGCCTGGAGCAGTTGATGAGACTTCGCGGGCCGCGCTCTACGCAAAGATATGCGGGCTCGACCACGAGATAATCGACATCACATGGGACGATTACCTTAAGTACACGCCGGCGCTTCTGCGGCACATGGGGCAGCCGGTGCACTCCATTGAGCCTCAGATACATAAAGCGGCGCTTACCGCAAAGGCTGCCGGATTTGACACGCTCATATTTGGAGAGACGGCCGACATCATCTATGGCGGTCACAGCATCCAGCTCTGCAGGGAATTCGGGCTGGACGAATATATCGATTACCACAATTTCATTGATCCTCGCGAAGTTTTAAAAGAGGGCGTGATCATCAGAGAGCCTTATGAGAGGCACTTTGTGAACGGCAAGATGGACGTATACGGATTCCTTAACGACGTCCACCTGAGGCAGTCGCCTAATTCGTATGTCGACGCATGCTCGCTTGCGGGCATAAACTTCTCGGCTCCTTATCTAACGACTGAGCTCGCGGCTCCTCTCGATCTTGACAGGATACGCGCGGGCGAGAACAAGTACCTCGTGAGAGAGCTGTTCCACAGGCTTTATCCCGACATGGGCCAGCCTAAGAAGCTGCCGATGCCGAGGGCGCTCGAGCAGTGGATGGCGGATTTCCCGGGAGCTTCGAGACCGGAATTTTACCCTGGCGCGGGGAAGGACATGAGCCCCGACCAGAAGTGGTATGTCTATATAACAGAAATGTTCATGAACATGGTGGTGGAGAAATAGCGCGGATCAAACAGGAGACGCAGGTATTAGTCCTTCATCAGGGAGACAGAAATGGCAAAAACTTCACTGCTTTGGAGAATAGGCAGATCCGCAAAGGACGCGCTTTTTGATATCGAGAAAGCGGGCACTGAGAAGCGGATCGGTTTCTCGCGGAAGCAGGTAAAGAGAAGAGACAGTAAAAAGAAGAAGCGGATAAGCGATGCCGAATTCGAGTTTATGACCGCGGACAGCGACCTTTCAAGAAAGGAGCTTGAAGACAAAGCGGCGCGCTTCCGCTCTTTTGGCGTGTGCGACTTCACCGATCATGAATTCAGAGCGCTTGGTCTGTATAAGATGGACGATGAGCAGGCGGAGAAGACGCTCGAACTCAAGAAGTCGGCGGACCAGCTGGAGGAAGATCTGGAGTGGGATTTCAGGCTGATCGACCTGGGCAAGATGACATATGACGACGCGGCGGACAGGATAGAGCGCTTCAAGGACAATGTTTCAAAGCTTCTGACCAAAGAGGCCAAGATGGAGATCGCTCTCAAGGCGCCTTACCTCGATCCTGAGAAAATGTCCGATGAAGAGGTGGATGAGCTTGTCAGAGATATGGAGTTCACAAGATGCATACTCCAGTTTGGGCACGGCGAATACGCTAGATTCCATTTCCGTGACAAGAGCATCACCGAAAGGCGCGGATTCGTTTCGGACCGCGAAAGGAACAGGCTGCTCTCTTCAGTCAACTCAGCTACAAGCATATCCGTGCTCGACGACAAGATGATGACCTACGAAAGGCTGTCTGAGTTCTATGGCCGCGACATGATCAGCGTCAACAGCGAGAAGGACTATTTCAAGTTCAAGAGGTTCTTCGAGAAGAACGAAGAGGCTGTTTTGAAGCCGAGGTTCGACTCGCTCGGCAAGGGCATCAGGCTGATCCGGAAGGCGGATATAGATGACTATCGCAAATGCTTTATAGAGCTGATCGACGAATACCGACGCTTCCTGGTGGAGGGGCTTATCAGGCCGGCCGATGAGATCAAGGCTCTCAATCCCGATTCTGTAAATACCGTGCGTCTCATCGCATATAACGACGGAGAGAAGACTTCTGTCTGGAGCGCCTCGATGAGGATTGGCAAGGCTGGATCTTTCGTAGACAACGCGGGAGCAGGCGGGATCACGGTAGCAATCGACAGGGAGAAGGGCTTCATCGATAGCGACGGCTGTGATGAGAACGGATTCATGTATGACAAGCACCCGGATATAGGCATCACATTCAAGGGATATCAGCTGCCGGCATGGGACAAGGCACTTGAAGTTGTAAACGCTGTGGCGGGCAAGATCGAAGGAGCTAAGTTTGTCGGCTGGGATCTTGCGTGCACCTCGAATCACAAATGGGTGATAGTTGAGGCAAACGGCAAGTCGGGTTTCTTTGGCGCGCAGGCGCCACACGGAAAGGGCAGAAGGAAAGATCTGATCGAGACGATTGGCGCTGACCCTAGAGGCGAGCTTTACAACGAAGTGGCCCGCAAGATGGCGAAGAAAGTCCAGTCCGCGAACAAGATCCCTGTGAACGAGACGATGAAGGCTCTGGCGCATTTCGAAGAGCTGGGTCTCGACGGTCGCCATTACAGGCCATACCGCGCTTGGGAACTTAGCGACGCGGAGGGCCTTGAGCTGAAGGAAGCTCTCGAGGGAAGAGAAGAATACGCTAAAAAGAGAGAGCAGGATGTCTGCAGGATAATCTCCGCGAAGTATGGGATCGATGCGGAGGACGTGCGCAGAAGATACAGGCTCGCTCTTAAAGAAGGATATAAGGAATTCTGGTTTCTGGCCGACGGCATCTTTACGCTGACGGAAGAAGAGATAAAGGCTCATAAGCTGCTTCGCGTTTCAGAGGCCGAGGACGACTGGGAAAAAGAAAAGAAAAAGAAGCTCAACGAGATAAAGAAATCGATCCGGCAGAAGAAGGGCTGGAGCAGGGGCAAGTACTCGCTCGAGCAGCTGAAAGCGCGCAACAACTGCGGATGCGCTGCCGACGAGTTCATCGTAATGAGGATGTACGACAGGGATCCCGAGGATGCCCGCAGGTTCATCACCGCCGAGATCAAGCACAAAGCCTGGCTCGTAAACGCGTGCACCTACGAAGACAGCATGAAACTTCGCAGTAAGATCACTTTCAGCGATGTCTTCAGAGAGTATACTGATCGTATAGTATTCTCCAACAAAGACATAAGGTTCGAGGAATTCGAGCAGAAGATAAAGGGCCTGGAGCAGATAGTCTATAAGCCTGAAGAGGGCGACAAAGGCATAGGCATAGAGCGCTTCCACGTGAACGGCAGCGCGGAAAACGGCAGTGCGGAGGAAAACAGGGCTGTCTATGACTCGCTGATGGCTCTAGAGCCGGGTGTCGTGGAGGAGTTTTTGTATCAGCATCCGGATATGACTGCTTTCTATCCTGACGCGGTAAATACCGTAAGGGTGATCACTGCGCTAAAGGATGGCAATGCGAGCGTGGTGATGGCGGCTCTTAGGACAGGGCGATACGGAAACACGGACAACTGGTCGCAGGGCGGCCTGTCGGCAGGCATCAATGTAGAGACCGGCATGATCGAGACCGACGGAGTGGATCAGTACGGAAATGCTTACGCAGAGCATCCGGTGACCGGCAAGGCGTTCAATGGCGCAAAGATACCTGAATGGGATAGGGTAGAAAAGAGCGTTTGCGAGGCCGCGAGGCTGTGCCCGGATATCCCGCTGATAGGCTGGGACGTGGCTGTGCTAAAAGACGGAAGAGTGGTGCTCATCGAGGGCAATCTGTCGTTTGGCACCAAATCGATACAGACTCCGTTTTCCCTTTCGGACGTCGGCCTGAGGGAGAGGTTTGAGAAGGTCCTTCAGCAATACTGGAATTGACAAGAGGCGAAACCGAATGACAGAAACTCAGAAAGTCATACTCGATATATTTAAGATAACGGCAGACATCTGTGACAGGCACGATATTCCGTACTTCGCGATAGGCGGAACTTGCCTTGGCGCAGTGCGTCATCAGGGTTTTATACCATGGGATGACGACATAGACATTGCGATCCCGATCCAGCATTTCGACAGATTCTGGGAGATCACTGAGAAGGAGCTGCCTCCGGGTTACGAGACGTATACTTGCAAAAAGGTGAGGACCTATGACAAGATATTCGGAAAGATACATAACACGGAGACCGCGTATATAGAAACGAAAGAGATAGGATATTACAAAGCCTACAAGGGCATATTCGTCGACATAATGCCGATCTCGGCTTTCCCTGATGAGGAAACGGAGAGGGAGGACTTTTACGACAAGGTGCTCGGCTATAAAAGGCTCAACTACTACATGAGGTTTCCGTACAAGGTGGTGCGTTCGAAGCGCAAAAAGACCAGGCTCAAATGGGCTCTCATGAGAGTGCGCGAGGTGTTCACCGGCTTCGACTATTACTCCGATAAATGGATGGACCTGCTCAGGCAATATCCGCTCGGCAGCACATCACTGACGGGCTACTCGTGGTCTAAGAACATCAGGAAATATACCTTCCCGGCGGACTGTTTCGAAAAGACGGTCGACCTGCCGTTCGAGGACACTACCATCAAATGCCCTGCGCTCTACGACAAATACCTGGCGCTTCAGTTCGGCGGCGACTACATGGAGCTCCCGCCTGAAGAAAAGCGCGCGTCACACCGCACTGAGGTGGTGGACATCCACAAATCATATAAGCAATTTATCCCGCAATAGTAACGGGGCGTAACTTGCTTCAAAAAGGAGAACAATACTTGCTTAAACTTCTGATAAGAATAATACAAGAGAATATAAAGTACTTTCCGCAGACAATGCGATTGGCCAAATTCGACATCAAGAAGAGCCACACGAAATCCGACCTGGGATTCTTCTGGGCGATCATGAAGCCTCTCATGTATCTTTTGATGTTTTACGGCGCGATCTCGGTTGGTTTCAAGGGCGGAAATGACGTCAAAGGCACAGTCTGTCCTTACTTCATATGGCTTGCTTCGGGCATCGTCGAGTGGCAGTTCATATCCAGCCTGCTGGTGGGAGGCGCTGGCTGTTTCAACAGCAAGAGGAACATAATAAGAAGTGTGAAATTCCCGCTGTCGACCATCCCGATGATAACTATCATGTCGAAGTTCTTAGTATATCTGATCATGATAGGCATACTGATGCTAATGTGCATATTAATGGGAGTGATGCCAAGCATATACTGGCTGCAGCTGCCTATATACATATTCCTGTCTGTGATATTTCTGTACATGTGGGTCATGATGACTTCGATGATGAGCATAATCAGCGTCGATATCCTCGAGTTCCTCAAGACCATCAATACGGCGTTCTTCTGGCTCTCGGGAATACTCTTCAATGTAAAGGGCCGCACGAATCCGTTCTTTACATATAACCCTATAAGTTATTTGGCGGAGGGTTTCAGAAATACGTTCGCTTATCACATATGGATATGGGAAGAGAAGAGTCTGTTCCTGCACTTTGTGATAGTGCTGTTTGTAATGACGATCATCTCGAGCCTGCTCTTCATGAGAATGGAGAAGCGGCTGCCTGAGTTAGTGTGAGGTCATAAATGGGAAAAAATAAGATCGCCATCAGGGCGAAACGCATAAAAAAGTCATTTAGGCAATATAAGACGAACATGCAGAAGATCCGGTTCCTGCTGCTCATGAGAGAAGCGGGGGAGAAGGCCGAAGTTCTGAGCGATGTTTCCTTTGAAATAAAAAAGGGAGAGAAGGTTGGCATAATAGCCCACTCGCTTGCGGGCAAGAGCACTCTTATGCGCATACTCGCCGGGATCATCAGACCTGATTCGGGCAAGATTCAAGTGAACGGAGAGATCGTACCTATTCTCGATTACAGGCTTGGCTTTGATAACGCCATGAGCGGCAGGGACAATTACATAAGGATGAGCTCGGCTCTCGGACGCACGACAGAGGAGATAAAGGAACTCGAGGACAGCGTGTTTGAGTTTGCCAAACTGAAAAAGGTAAAGGATGAGCCGATAAGTTCGTATGATAAAGGCGCTGCCACCAGGCTCGGCTTTACCATCGAGACAGCCAAGAAGGGCGATATTGTATTGCTTGATGGGAGCCTCGCATTTGGAAGCAACCATTGGAATAATGCCTGCCTCGACAGGCTGAAAGATCTCATATCCGGAGATACGACATTTGTAATGATAGTCAACAGGATACCTTTTGCCGCAAAGCTTTGTGACCGCGGGATAGTCCTGCACGAAGGGCGTGTCGCCTTCGACGGAGACTTTAAGGAGGCAGCTGAGTACTTCAGACAAAACTGCAAGCTACAGGTGCCTAAGCAAGATCCGGATGAAATCGAAGAGCCTGAAGAAACACAAGAGTCTTCTTCTGAGGTACACTCTGAGGCAGACGATGGCAGTGATGGCTCGTCTATGTAGACGATCTCTTCATTAGCGTTACCGCTATTGTCAACTATGTATGATAAGGTAAAATTATCGTGTTGGTAGATTTCGTTTGATCATATTGAGAAAGAAGGAGAGAATTATGAAGAAGGTTCTTTCCAGACTGTTATCTATAAGTCTTGCCATAATGGTGGCAGTCGGACTCATGGTGGTTCCTGCAACTGCTCCGGTACACGCCGATGGTTCTATTGCCGGAAGCATAAAGTACGCTAAGAGTATGACCTTGTATTCCAGATCGGATTATGAGGATGTGTACGAAATCATTATGGAGAAAAAGGTCAAGAATGCCAAGAGCGTCAAGATCACATCAAGCAACAAAAAGTTTTGGAATCCTTTAGCTACTATAAAGGAGAAAGGGGCTTCTTAGTTTCTGCTTATAAACCTGGCTCAGCGACTTTGAAGATCAAGGTCAAGAAAAGCAGTGGCACAAAGACATATAAGGTAAAGGTCAAAAAAATCGAGTATGGTCTCTGGGACGAAGCTAAAGATGATTATATAACCAAGAATATAAAGAATAATAGTAAGGTCCTTGTGAAAAAGTATAATACGTACATAAATGTGACACTTTACGACACAAAGAGCAAGATAACATACATCTTCTATCTGGATCTCTAAATTGAACTAACAAAGGCGGCCTCCAAAAAGGAGGCCGTTTTTCTATTTAAGTTTTGGATCCCGCAGTTATGAGCGCTTATGATCAATCATCGTCATCATCGTCGTCGCGGTCATTATCATCATGATCGTCACGGTCGTCATCATCGTCGTCGTGATCATCGTAACGGTCATCATCTTTGTCATCGTCATCACGCTCATAACGATCATCGGCGTCGTCGCGGTCATCATACCTGTCGTCGTCATCGTCGTCGCGGTCGTCGATGTCATCCTGGTCATCGTCATCATCATCGTAATCGGTGCCTGAACTGTTGCTGTCGGCCCTTTCAGAATCTGATGTAACGACAGAGCCTGTTAAGGCATCTATATCATACTCATATTCGATGCCGCCGCTATTGAACTCGACCTCATAGATGATCCTGCCATCTTCACAGTCAAAACCGGTATGTACGTTCGAAGCCGCACTTTTTTCTATGCCTGCCTCTTTAAGAGCAACGGCAACGGCAGCTTCCTCGCCTATATACATGCTGGTATTTGCGCTTCCGTAAGTGACCTCACTCTTCGCCTGACGGTTTTGCGCCAGAAGGATCAGTTCCTGAGTGCTGAGCCCCAGTAGATCCTTTTCGGTCATCTTGGTGCTACCGGTGTCCAATATGCGACGTATCAGCTGAGCCTTGCCGACCGATATGTTATTAGCCTTGGCAAATGCTGAAAGCTCTTCGTCTTCATCGACATACTGAGCCAATATGGCAGGCGCAATTGACGAATCCGTGAGGTAGGAGTTCAGATCCTCTGAAAGCTTCTGCTCCATTGCCTTGCCTCTATCCGGATCCTTCGACTGAACAGACATGAGTATGGAATTAGACGTGTCCGAAAGATAGCCGTGGGTAAGCATAGCCCCGGTGACCGCGTAGCAGGCGGTGTTGATGTCTGTACCCTTAAGCTTTAGATCATTAAGAATCTCTTTGCCTTCGTTATTTACCGCTTTGGCGTCAAGCACCTTCTCGCTGTTGCTGATGGTGAACTCGATAGACGGATTCACATCCATGCCGATGACAGCGAATGCGCTGTTTGCATTACGGAATACCGAGATGCCGCCAACGACCAGTATCAGCGCTGCTGCGATGCTAAGAAGTGGCCTTAGCGATCTTTTGCCGCTGCGAGACGGTTTCACCGAAACGAAATCTTTTTCTTCCATAAGCTGCTCGCCAAGGCTCTTCTGCGGAGTCTCGCTGACCGGCAACTCTTTAAGCAGATCATCGAGTATATCAGGGGTATTCTGTTCGATTGCCTGAGCCAGGTGTTTATCTAGGTTTTTATCTGTCATGGCCATACCCCTTATCTTCAAGCTCTTTTCTCATCTTTTTTAGTGCTCTGTTGTATTTTGACAGCACTGTGCCGACAGGGACCTCGAGTATGTCCGCGATCTCCCTGTGCTTAAGGCCGGTGAGGGCATGAAGCACCACTATCTGGCGCTCGACACTGTCGAGTATGCCCATCGCCTGCTCAAGCACCATGCGGTCTATACTGTCTTCTGCCGAAGCAGCCGCCAGATTCTCATATTCGGATATGTCTTCACACACTCGGCCCGCACGGATCTTGTTGAGACACAGATTGCGTACAATGGTCAGAAGCCAAGGCATAGGATTGCCGGAAGGCTTGTAGCCGATAGCTGCGCTGTATACCCTGATGAACGCGTCGTGCATCACATCCTCGGCATCGTGCTTGTTTCGCAATATTGACAACGCAAACCCGTACACGGCAGAAGATGTCTGCCTGTAGAATTCGCTGAACGCGTCCCTGTCGCCGTCAGCCATGCGTAGTATCAGGTTTTCGTCAAGCTGCACTGCTGTCATTGTTACGTCTTATCTTTATTCAGATAGGATCCACAGTCCTTATTTTTTGATCAGTTTCCAACTGTACTCTATGATCTTGCCTGTAGGAGCAAGCACATCGTATTCGTATCTTTTGTTGCCCTTTTTAAATTTTACTTCATAGACGCCCTTACCGTCATCATAATCATAGAAGCAGGTGCCTTTCTTGATAGTCTTATAGCTTATGCCTGAGAACTTTGCGACTTTCTTTCTGGCGGCCTTCTTACCGATCTTGTCGCGAGATGAATTTCTCTTGTATCTGAAATCCACGGACTTTTCCAGGATCTTGCCGGTCGTTGCACTGATCTCATAGCTGTACTCTTTACCATTTGAATTCTTGATGAATTCAACATCATAAGTCTTATCTTCGCTATCGTACTCTGTGTCTGTTACAGTGACCTTTGATTCCTTAAGACCGGCATTCTTGAGGGCTTTCTTAAGAGCTGCGTCTTCACTGCTGATTCCCGCCGCGAATGCCGATGCGCTCATGGCCATTATCATGACGAGCGCTGTGAAAAGCGACATAAATACTGACATTTTCTTCTTCATGACTTTTGCCTCCTTCGTATCAATTAACACTTTGTCATCGTTACACAGTTATTTGATGCAATTTGATAAGTTGACATCTTGATGGTTTGGGTGAAACGTGATATTTACAACCCTTTCACTTTATATACACATGAAGAGGGCTGTTTATTGCACGAATAACAAAAAATATCCAAAAGTGGTCGAAACTAAACAATGTGCAGCAGATCGATCCCCAGGTCGTCAGCATCAGATCTATGCAAAGATCTTGATGAAGCAGTCAACGAATAAAAAGCGAGGGCACAGCGGCTCTCGGAGCAAACCGATATATTTCTGAAAGGTTATTTACAACACAATCGGGACTTGCTCCATTCATTTTTATGCATTTATGCAAAAGGGAATAATTATTCCTTCTGGCAGCATTATCGTATCAAAGGGAATAACATTGTTATTCTTTATCCCGGTTATTGCAGGCTGAAAGACAAACAGCCGGCTTGGTAAGAGCGCTATAAACTATAGAAAGCAGCGTAACTGAAGCTGTTCGTTCAAAAATCTTCATCTATCAGGCCAAAATTGCGAATAATTATGCAAATCCATGCATCATCATTATTTAGCTCACAACAGCTGATGAAATCTGAAGCGGCTGGAGGACGACTGTTATTTATTCCGAGGGGTTTTAGCTATTGTAGGGAATAACATTGTTATTCCCTTTTAAAGGAAAATGATGTAAAGGCAATAACACTAAAAAAGCGAAAAATGGGCAGCGCGTAATGCACTGCCCGCATAGTATTGCCAGTATATTATTGAATAGATGACAATTGCTGATCGTCAGATGCCCAGCATCGCGGCAAACTCTGCAAGTGCGCCATCCGTCTCGTGAGCAAGTACTCTTTTCGCCAGTACTTTACCAAGCTGTACGCCTTCCTGGTCGAAGCTGTTCAGATTCCATAGGAATCCCTGGAACATGATCTTATTTTCAAAGTGTGCGAGCAGCGCTCCGAGCGACTCCGGTGTCAGCTCGTCACCTATGATGATGCTTGACGGTCTGCCTCCTTCAAAGTGCTTATTTCGGTTATCATCATCTTTGCCGCAGGCAAAAGCGATGATCTGAGCGGCAACATTAGCACCCAGCTTTTGCTGGCTGGTGCTGTCCTGGATATCCATGTCAGTGCCGGACTGATTCTTTCTGAATCCTATGAACTGCAGCGGAACTATATCCTTCCCCTGATGCAGCAGCTGGTAGAACGAATGCTGGCCGTTTGTGCCCGGCTCACCGAAGAGGACAGGACCTGTCTTGTAGTCAACAGGCTCTCCAAAACGGTTTACGGATTTTCCGTTAGACTCCATGTCTGCCTGCTGCAGATGGGCCGGGAATCTTGCCAGTGCCTGTGAGTATGGAAGAACAGCAGTTGTTTCATAGCCCAGGATGTTTCTCTCATACACGCCAATCAGTGCGTCGAGCATAGCGGCGTTGTTCAGTGGGGTTTCGCTTGCTGCCAGTTTGTCTGCCTCAGCGGCTCCGGCGAGGAACCTCTCAAATACGTCGGACCCGAAAGCGAGCGACAGAACTACGCCACCGACTGCTGATGTCGAAGAATATCTTCCGCCAATGTAGTCATCCATGAAGAAAGCTGCCAGATAGTCACTGCTCTTTGCGAGAGGCGAAGTCTCGCTGGTAACGGCTACCATATGCCTCGATGGATCAAGGCCGGCGTCCTTGAGAGCGTTCTTGACGAAAGCTTCGTTCGTCAGAGTCTCAAGTGTAGTACCCGACTTAGAAACCAGAATAAAGAGCGAATGCGCGAGATCAACAGACTTAAGTACACTTACCGCATCATCCGGATCAACGTTGCTTATGAACTTCGCATCCATGAGCATGGAGTCGTTAGCGCGTGCCCAGTTCTCGAGGGCTATGTACATCGCTCTGGGACCAAGGTCGCTGCCGCCGATACCGATCTGCACCGCTGTGGTGAATCTTTCACCATCAGCATTCACGATCTCACCTGAATGCACTTTCTCGGCGAATTCGGTGATCTTGGAGCGCTCTCTTTCATAGAATTCTCTCTTGTTTACGCCATCGGCGATCACGTCGCTGCCGAGCTGTCCGCGTGTAAGATGATGCAGCACGAGCCTTTTTTCGCCTGTGTTGATCATCGCACCGTTATACAGTTCTTCAAACTTTCCTGCAAGGTCGGACTCTGACGCAAGGTCATTAAGCATCGCCAGCACCTCATCATCTACCTGCTTCGAGGCAAAGTTATATGTAAGACCGCATGCCATAGGCAAGGAATAGTTTTTAACTCTGGCTGAGCCTGCTTCACCAGCCAAAACTTCCTTCAAATCAACGCGGTGATCTGACGCGATCAGTTTTTTATATGAATTTAATGTATCAAGATTTTTCCATTCAGCCATTAATGTGCTCCTTTCACATTTTTACACGGGCATTTTAGCACATAAAAAGGTTTTCGAATAGATGGGGAAAAAAGCTTTGTTCGTTGACCGCTTATGTTGACATTTAGTAAAATAATTATGATGAGTGCGGGCACTGAATCGTCCGTAATATATTTAAGGGAGGTATGGAGATGAGTTATAAGCTTAAGAGAGTCATGTCACTGATGATCGCGGTGTTCGTCGCTTTTGGCATGATGGTTGTTGGCACAGGTGAAGCCAATGCTGCATCCGCCAAGGTAGTAACATACGTGAGTGGGCGCGTCTTGGATGAAGAAGGAATGTCCCTAGAAAATCACATCTATGTAGGCGAGGAGGGTTATGCCGGGGCATATGATGCCAGGACAGACAAAGAAGTGATCATTAATTCTGTCACGGTGAGTGATAAATCCATCGCAAAGGTCAGAAAATCAGTATATAAGTTTGACGGCAGGACATACAGAGATTTCTTTGTTATAGGAAAGAAGCCAGGTAAAGTTAAAGTTACTTTCAAGTATAATATCAAAGGTAAGAAAAAGGTAACAACTAAGTCCAAGTACGTCACTGTACACGAGTACCCAAATCCAATAAAGAGCGTTACAGTAAATGGCATCAACAAAAAAATGACAAAAGACAGATGGTTCTGGTACAGCCAGAAGTATAAAAAAGCTAAGACATCTGTCAAAGTTAAGGTCGTTCCTGCTGAGGGCTGGAAGATAAAAAAAGTAAACGGCAATCTCAGTTACATTAAGAACAAATCTTATAAAAACAAAACGGTCAAAAGTGCAAAGAGCAAAGTCACAAAGGGATCAAAGATCTCATATCCTAAGAAATACACTGATCTTTACCTGAATGTTGAAATGGTCGGTCCGAATGGTCAGAAATTTGTTTACACAGTGGACTTATATAGACTGTAAATGTGAGAGAGTAATTAGGCAACTGTAGCAGCAGGGGCCGGGTCACAAAAGTGATCCCGGCCTCTTTCTTTTCAGTACTGATAATGCTAGAGGCGGGCAGACTTGGAGCAAGCCGTCTAAAAGTGTTACAATGACTTGAAAAAAGTATTGCTTTGATGCAGAAGAGTGCATGCAAGTGTGCGAATCGAGATTTTAGTATGAGCAACAGGCCCAAAAGAGTTTCAATTATAAGCCGTGAAAGCGATGAACGCACCCTGGATGTCGCGATGCTAGAGGCCGAGCTTAAAAGCCGCGGCATCGAGGTCACAGTGCTCAGCAAGCTGCTTACCAAGGAGAAGTCGATCAAAGCGCTTGGCTACGTAGGGCACGTTCTGAGACAGGAGGCTGCCATACTCAGCTCTGATGTTGTGGTGCTCGATACTTATTGCATCCCTGCAAGCATGATCCCGCATCGCAACGGAACAAAAGTAGTGCAGATATGGCACGCGCTTTCAGCTATAAAGAAGTTTGGCTGGCAAACTATTGGTAAAGAGGGAGGCTCGTCTGAAAAGGTAGCAAAGCTGATGCGCATGCATCACGGTTATGACTATGTTGCATGCGCAAGCGATATAACTGCGAAGCACTTCTGTGAGGCTTTCAGGGTAGAACCGGGCAAGATAGTCAAGCATGGTCTCCCACGCGTCGATTACATAAAGAGCGTGGCTTTGGGAGAGAGACAGGCGGATATGCTTTCGAAGATATACGCAAAATACCCTCAGCTGCAAAACGAAAAGCTGACAGTTTTGTACGCGCCTACTTTCCGCAGGGGCACAAAAGTCGATCCGGGAGAACTTGCAGCAGCACTTGACCCAAGCAAATATGATCTGGTAGTGAAACTGCATCCTCTTTACAGGGGAGCTACCGGGACAGAGATTGCCGGTAGTCAAGCAGGGGCTCATGTCATCTATGATGACGACTTCTCGTCATTTGACTGGCTGGCCGCCGCGGATATAATAATCAGCGACTACTCATCTCTTGTAGTAGAATCAACTCTTGCAGACAAGCCTTTGTATATCTACGCGTATGATCTTGACGACTATGAGACAAACACAGGTCTCAACGTCGATTTCGAAAATGAGCCTATCGCGCCATACGTATTCCGCGATGCGAAGAGCCTGGTTGCGGCTATAGATAAAGAATGCGGCAAGGACATAGACGATGCTAACGCATATGACATCAAAGCACTCCGCGCTTTCAAAGACAGATACATAGACATAGATACAGATGATTGCACAGCAGCGCTCGCTGACTTCATAGAGTCGCTGTGAGCACGAATTATTATTAGATATGAGCATTACACAGAAATTCAAAAAGACAGCATTCGATATAGCAAAGAAGAACAAAGCTTTCAGGGTAACATTCAGGAAAGCCCGTGACGTGGCATATAGCGCCAAAATGAAGCTGGACTACCCGCTTGGCAAGATCGATGACAAGCTGGTTTATTTCCAGACATTCTCCGGCCGCGGATACAGCGATTCTCCTAAGGCTATGTACGAATACATGCTTAAAGCACCTGAGTATAAAGATTATCACTTTGTCTGGAGCTTTAAAGAACCGGAGAAATACGAGTCGCTTCTTCAGAACGGGCGCACAGAGATAGTAAAATTCCGTACACGCGCAGATAATATAGCTCTTCGCAAGGCAAAGTACTGGATCACCAACTATCGCATGCTCGACCACCAGCTCCCGCGCAAGGGACAGATATACCTTCAGTGTTGGCATGGAACTCCGCTCAAGAGGCTCGGTTATGACATAAAAGAAGGTGACAATGTCATGAATTCGCCTTCCGAGGTCAGGGAAAAGTACAGGAGTGACGCAAAACGTTTTGCTTATCTGCTGTCTCCTTCACCATTTGCGACTGACAAGTTTGCCACCGCATGGAATCTTAATAAGACGGGCCAGAGGCATAAGATCATCGAGGAAGGTTATCCGCGAAACGACAGACTGGCGACTGCGACAGACGAAGAGCGCACAGAGATAAGAAAGCGCCTTGGAGTGGACGGTAAAAAAGTCATACTCTATGCTCCTACATGGCGAGACAATCAGCACACCAGTGGTACCGGCTATACGTATAAGACAGAAGTCGACTTTGACAAGCTTCACAAAGAACTCGGAGACGATTATGTGATACTGTTCCGCGCCCACTACCTTGTGGCCAACAGCTTTGACTTCTCTAAGTACCCGGGATTCGTGATCGACGCGAGCGGCTATGGAGATATAAACGATCTCTATATCGCGTCAGATGTGCTCGTGACAGACTACTCGAGCGTGTTCTTCGACTACGCCAATCTTAAAAAGCCTATAGTCTTCTATATGTATGATCTGGAGGAATATGCCGGAGAGATAAGGGGCTTTTATTTGACGCTCGATGAGCTGCCGGGCCCTATAGTAAGAGACGAGCAGGGGCTGATCGACGAGATCGGAAAATGCGGCGGCTGGAAGCCTGATGAAAAATACGAAGAGTTCCACCAGAAATACAATCCTCTCGACGATGGTCACGCATCTGAGCGCGTCCTGAAGAGAATAATTGAGAATGCTTGACGCTATAAACAGATTTCTTGAAAAAACCAATAATATCGGGCGCAGCACATACATCTGGAACACAGTGAGCGCGATGATGCTGGCGTTGCAGGGCCCTGTGATCCAGGCTGTGGTCAGCAGGACCAACGGAGCGACTGACTTCGGTATCATTTCTATTGCGTTTTCCGCGGCTACACTCATCATGTACGTGGGGCAGTATGGGCTCAGGAGGTTCCAGGCCTCAGACGTCAAAGAGCAATTCAGCTTTGAAGAATATCACGGCATGCGCGTGGTGACATGCCTGATGATGATAGTCGCTAGCCTGGCGTTCTGCGCCTACGGTATGGCGTTCAAAGGCTACTCGTCATTCAAGTTCACCGTAGTCTTCATGATATGCCTGCTCAAGATGATAACCGCGTATTCCGATGTGTATCACGGCAATATGCAGCAGAAGGGCCGCTTCGACGTAGCGTCAAAGGCGACTGCCATCCGCTACACCTCAGAGATAATCATATTCTGCGTTACCGCTGCTCTGACACATGATCTTTTGATCTCTGCTGTGGTAACTGTCCTGATCTCCGCTGTAATGATGGCGATGCTGTCAATGAACGCGGGCAGCCATTACTGTGAGTCACTCAGGCCTGTCTTCAAAAAGGCTGCGCTAAGAGGGCTGTTCATCGAAGGGTTTCCTCTGTTTATAGGAATGTTCCTCAACACCTATGTGAGCAATGCACCGAGATACGCGATCGACAGGTATCTCACAGACGATATACAGGCAGTGTTCTCTTCTATCTTCATGCCTGTATTTGTCGTGCAAGTCGCATCGCAGTTCATTTTCTATCCGCTTATCACATCGTACGCTCACGCATGGAACGACAATACTCTCAAATCATACAAAAAGTTCATCAAGAGAATATATAAGATGAGCGGGCTTGTTGTCGGGCTTGCAGTGCTTGGCCTGATCGTCGCGGCCACCATAGGAATTCCTGTGCTGTCATTGATCTTTAAGCTCGATCTGTCGTCGTATAAGAAAGAACTGATCATCATAATGCTGGGCGGAGGGCCATTGGCATTCTCGGTATACTTCAGCACTATAATAGCGATAATAAGGGCACAGAAAAGCCTTATAGCCTGCTACGGAGTGACATCCGTAATGGCACTTCTTCTCTCGGGCGTTTTCGTGAAGGACCATGGTATAACAGGCGCTTCCTGGATGTACGCTCTTCTGATGACAGTGCTGGCGCTGTCGCTTTTCATAGCGATGCTGATCAGGCTTAAAAAGCAGAAACGCATGCTGACAGAGGCGGAATCTGGCGGTGATGCCGGCGATTTGGTACAATAATAATTACTTCGAAAGGAGATAGCGATCATGAAAAAGGACAGACGTTTACTTACAACACTGCTGATAGCTCTGCTGGTCGGCACTTCGGTTTTTTTGACAGCATGCTTCAACAATGACGAGGATGACAGCGATTACGTTCCTGAGACAGCAGGCGGAGCTATGACTGCTTCGCTGCTTCTGCCTTCTGATTCGGAGAACGGATCCGAGTGGTCATTTGAGCAGGAGACCAATCTGTTCACCTGTGAAGACGCATTTGTTGACAATGGCGGTGATGAAGAGGGCAGCTCGGAAAGCCAGCAATTCTATCTGGTACCTGAAACTCCGGGCACTACAACGATCACTTTCACAAATGAGGCAGAGGGCATAACTTACACATATGAGCTTGAGGTAAGCGACGATCTTACGCTCATAACGTTAAACAAGTCCGAGGGCACTCAGGCAGGCGCGGCTGTTGAGGCTCCTGAGCTGAAGCTTGAAAGGGACTAACATCTCTAAAACAGCGATAGACTGTCATTAATAACTTGTAAGAATCAGACCCCCTTGCGTGTTTTGGTGCTAAAATCGTTACTACGATTATATGGAAGACATGCAAGGGGTGTTAATATGTCTAGAAAAAGGAAACAGATAATCAGCATAATGATGACATTGGCCATGGTCTTTGGCGCGATCAATTTCCAGGCTGTCGGAACATATGCTGCCGGCGCGAATGTAAGACTCAAAAGCGCGAATATGCCTACAACGATCACTCAGGGCAAGAAGTTCACGATCAAGGGCAAGATCGTTTCCGACGAGAAGATCAGTCGCGTTGAGATCGGGATCGTAAGCGCCAAGAACGTCAATAAATGGACAAAATACGTATATGACAACCAAAAGGTAAAGTCCAAAACGTTCAAACTGAAGAAAGCCGCCAAGAAACTGAAATTCCAGAAGCTTTCACCGGGCGTCTATTACTATAGGATCTACGCTCACACCAAGAGCGGAGTCCATGTCGTTCTCAACAAAAGCTTCACGGTGAAGAAAAAGACTGCCAAAAAGACAACTAAGAAGACAACCACCAAAAAGACAACTAAGAAGACAACCACAAAGACTGTTACGACATCTTCAGCAGGTACAGTCAAAGCGTATGTGCTTGATCCGCTCACAGGACAGAAGCTTGATACAGTCAAACTGACATCATACAACTGCCCTACAAAGTTCAACGTGAAGAAAGCCTACAATGTAAAGGGCAAGATCACATGCGGCAATACGATCGAGCGTGTTGAGATAGGCATAGTAGTGGCGGCCACAAATAAGTGGACCGCATACAAATATGATAATAAGAATGTGGGCGCAAAGACCTTCGATGTGAGCGAGGCGGCGTCGACACTTAGATTTGACAAACTGCCGGGCGGCACCTTCAACTATCGTATTTATGCGCATACAGAAAACGGAGCTGCACTCGTACTGGACAGGCCGTTTGTGGTAGTTCCGGGCAATGGACCAACAAAGGCGATAGCATGGGCAAAAAAGATAGCGGCTGATGATCACTTCACCTATGGTAAAGGCTATGGCGAGTTTTCGCAGTGCTGCGTATGCGCAGGTAAGACGAAAAAAGCAGCTCATGCCAAATTTACCTGTATGCCGTTCCTCGCGGCGGCATACTGTCACGGGACAGGAAAGCTCTCTATGCTTGATAAAGACAGAGCCGGTTTCCACTTTATGCACCTCAACGACAAGAACTTCAAGGGCAAACTCGGCGACGCATGGTTCAAGTTGGGACTGTGCAAGGATCTCAGCATAGAAGACCTGCAGCCTGGCGACGTAATTATCAAATGGTCAGATAATGACTCTACCGGACACGCGTGGATGTATGGCGGAGGAGACAGCATAATCGAAGCCGTGCCTTCAGACATACGTGTACTCGATAAAGGGGCTGCGGCGAAGCTGAAAAACTACGGAACAAAAGAAGGAACTCCTAAAAAGAATTACGTAATGAGATACAGAGGCTGAGCCGCTTAAAGGCAAAGCCTATGCGTGAGCGGAATTTCCGGTGGAAATGCTGTCGGCACATTCTTTGAAGATCGATTCCGCCTTGGCTATATAGTCGGGATCGTAAAAATCAAGTTCGAGAACATACTGCTCGATATCACTGTCTGTTTCAACAGCGAAATAGTAAGTGTAAGAGCAGTATGTGTTATTTTCTTCTGAAGTTTCATCAGAGGTTTCTTTCAGCTCTTCTTCAGGGGCTTTGTCAGGTGCCACTTCAGCTGTTTCATCCGGTGTTTTATCCTCTTTGTCATTTGTCTCCCCTTGCGCAGCATCGCTGGCTTCTTCATCAGAAGAAGCCGCTTCGCTTCCGGTCTGTATCAGGAAGCCCTTTGTATCAGGGGTCTTGTAGGCTTTCTGACTGTCCGATCCTTTGGAGCCCTGCGTCCACTCATCAAACCACATATCAAGAGAATACTTATTTCCGTTATTATCCTTTGGAGTAACTTTATCTCTGTAAAGCATCACTTCGTAAAGGACGTTATCTGAATCATCGGTGTAATAGGCCGATGCGGACGACGGCACAGAAGGGTAATCTTTATCATTCTTTGCCCAGTCATAACCGATCGCGTATGAAGCGCCTTTCTCGGGAACTGAAACGCGGACACTGTCAAATACCAGTGAACCATAGTCGGCAGTTACAACAGGGATGTTTTTTGCGTCGGCATATTTGTCTACATTGCCGGAATTAAAAGATGCAAATAAAAAATAGGGCACCAGTGCAAGAATGAGCACAAGCTCTGCTCCTACGAGCAAAAGCATGACTTTTGTTTTCTTGGAATATTTCGAAAATAATTTTGAGAATAATTTATAGAGCATCTATTAATTGAGCACCCTTTCTGAAGTGTCGAAAAACATCTCACAAATCATAACATCATATCTGTAATAGCGTCAAATGATTATTGATTTGCATAATGAAAACTGATACCATTCTTGTGTATGCATTTGGAGGATTAATAAATGTTAAGGAAACTGCGCGTAGTTAACATTTTAATAATGTGCGTTCTTGCGTTCACTTTCGTTTCGGTCGCTCAGGCCGAAGAGCCTTTTCGTATTTTTAATTCAACAACTGTAACGAGCAATCTCGATGCCACATATATCCAAGGTGATGTCAGCAAGGCAAGCAGTCAGAAAATAACCGTAAAAGATCACAAAGGCATAGTAGCAGAAAAAACACTTCCAAATACCGGTGAAAGATGCACCTTCAGAATAAAAGTGCCAAGATCAGCGATAGAAACCGAACAGATCAACTCCTTCGCTGTCACCGCATGGTCTGCTCAAGGCGAAGAGATAAAGAGCACTTTCGCTGTGATCGAGTACAAGCCAAGAAAAGAGCAGGAGATCCGCATAAAAGAGAAGGAATTTAAAGTAGAGTGCCCCGGAAAGCCGGTAGCGATCGATGCTTCCTCAAGCGCAGGCCTCGGACTTTCTTATTCATCCAGCAATGAAGATGTGGTCAAAGTAGATGAAAAGGGCAACATCGAGGCTGTAGGCGAAGGCACCGCGGAGGTCTCTGTGATCCAGGCCAATGATAATGAATACGAAGAAGTTTCAGAGACTGTAAAGGTATCAGTCAAGGAAGTTCCTCATTATACAGTTCGCTACCATCTCGGTAAGGATTCGCAGAAGATAAACTATGACGAGGGCGATGAAGCCGAAGCTTTCGGTGAGGAAAAAGCCAAAGAGGCCGAGGAAGAGGCCGAGGGCAGTGATGATATCGTAATAGAGCAAAAGATCCCGGCAGGCGAAGAGATGGAACTCCTCGCGACAGGAGAGAGTAAAGGCGATTACGAATTCATCGGTTGGGCTCCGTCCGAGACAGGCGTTCCTGAATACAGTAACGCGGAGGAAGTCATGGATATCGCAGATGTCGATCAGACTGTTGATCTGTACGCTGTATGGCATGGCGAGAGAGCTCAGAAAGCTGTGGACTGGGCCATAGAGCTGGCAGCTGATGACAGCTTCGGATACGGACGCGGCTCGTCAGAGTGCTGCATTTGCCACAACCTCGTAAAGAAGTACACATGCATGCCTTTCATCGCAGCGTCATACGCGCACGGCATAGGGGATCTCAGTCTCCTGAGCAAGGGCAAGAGCGGCTGGCATTATATCCATCTCAACGACAGAAACTTCACTGATGGCAAGCTTAACGGAGTCTGGGAAAAGGTTGGCCTCTGCAGAGATCTGACGATCGACGACCTCAGGCCGGGAGATGTCCTGATCAAATGGTCGGCTAATGACAGTACAGGTCACGCCTGGATGTATGCCGGCGATGATAAAATCGTCGAAGCTGTCCCTGCAAGCAACTTCGCGGATCAGATCGCTGTGAAAAACGGAGCTGCAGCCAAGCTCAGAAGATATGGTAGCAGCGAAGGGACTCCTAGCAAGAACTACGTGATGCGATATAAGTATTAGAACGAATACCTGCGAAGCAAGGCTTCAAAGAATATAAAACTGAAAATACGACTTAAAAATACTCCCTCACTATTGAGAGAGTATTTTTAAGTCGTTTTAATACAAAGATATTGGCTCTGTCAGCGGATCTTTTGGATATCTGATTTATTGCTTTCGGATATTATGTAATGCGGCCTGCTTTTGGCTTCCATATATGTTTTGCCCAGGTACTGCCCCATGATGCCAAGGACCGCGAGCTGAACGCCTCCGATGAACACTATGATACTGACCGTTGAGGCCCAGCCGGCTACAGGATCGCCAAAGGCCAGCCGCCTTATGACAATGAACAGCAGCGCGATCACTGAGATGAACGTAAGGACCGCCCCGAAGAACGTCGCTATATTAAGCGGCGCGAGGGTGAAACTGATGATGCCGTCGATTGCGTATTTGAACAGTCCCCAGAAATTCCACTTTGTCTCGCCGGCAACGCGCTCGACGTTTTCGAACGGCAACCAATAAGTTCTGAAGCCGACCCATCCGTAGATGCCCTTGGAGAATCTGTTGTATTCTCCCATAGCCAGTATGGCATCTACCATCTCGCGTTTCATAAGTCTGAAATCACGGGCGCCGTCTACGATGTCAGCATCGGAATAGCGGTTTATCAATTTGTAGAATCTGCGGGCAAACCAGCTTCTGACCGGTGGCTCGCCTTTTCTGTCGACTCTTCTTGTTGCTACGCTGTCATATTCTCCCGTCTCAAGGATCGAAAGCATCTCAGGAAGCAGTGATGGCGGATCCTGAAGGTCGGCATCAAGCACCGCTACATAATCGCCTTTGGCATTGCAGAAGCCCGCGTACATTGCGGACTCCTTGCCGAAATTACGGGCGAATGACAGGTATGTGACGCGCGGATCCTTTGCCGCGAGCTCTTTCAGCACATCAAGTGTGCCATCTTTGCTGCCGTCGTTGACGAACAGCATCTCGCAGTCTATATCCATTCCGTCCACAACACGCGTAGCCTCTTCATAAAACAGAGGCAAAGCTTTTTCTTCGTTATAGCAAGGTATTATTAGAGACATCAAGCTCATCGTTTATGCTCCTTGGTTTGTTTTGATTTGTTGTTTTTTCCGCTCTTAGCGGTCTTATCTGTTTTATCTTTCGTGTCGGTCTTCTCACTGTTTTCGCCGGCGTTGTCCGAAGGCGCAGTGGAATACACCGATTTGACTACGTATTGAGGGGCGTTTCCCATACTCAGGAACATTCGCCCGATATATTCTCCGATCAGTCCCAAGAACAGGAGTATCACGCCTGAGAAGAACAGTATTGCTACCATCGTGGACGCGTAGCCGAGCTGCATGTTCGGATGGTTCAGCTTCTCGATAAGCACCCAAAGCGCCGCGATGAGGCCGACGGCCGACAGGATGAATCCCAGATGGCGCGCTATCCTAAGAGGTACGACGCTGAAGCCTACTATGTTTGACCACAGATGAACAAGCTTCTTGAATGTATAGCCCGACTGTCCATACACTCTCTCGTGATGCTCGATAGGAACGCACGAGATGTTGCGAGTCGTTCTGAGGAACAGACCCTGCATGTACGCGTACGGGATCTTGTACTGGATCACGTAGTCTCTGACGAATTTGCGGATGACCCAAAAGCTGGATGTCCGCATATCACGTGGCTTTCCGATGAGCAGGCATACTGATTCATGATTGATCCAGCTGCCGAAGTTGCGGAAAGGACTGTGTTTCTTGTCAGGATAATAGCCGTACACAATGTCGTAGCCCTTATCGATCTCGTCCAGCAGAATGTGGAGCTGAGAAGGGTGTGTCTGAAGATCATCATCCATCGATATGATGATGTCGCCAGACGCGTAGTTGAGAGCGGCCATTATGGCATTGTGCTGGCCCGCGTTCTGAGCAAGCTCGATGGCCTTGACATATGTATAGTCATCGGCAAGCGATCTTAACTCACGCAAAGTCGCGCCCTCATCAGGGGAATGATCGTCGACCAACACAAACTCGAAAGGAGTTCTTCCGAGATCCTCCATCGTGCTTGCTGTCAGTTCGACGACTTCCCTGATAGATCGGGAAGATTTATAACATGGAATAATGATCGAATACATTTTTAGCTATAGTACTCCAGTGTATCTGTAAACAGCTTGATCTTTTTTCCGTTCGGCTTGTATAAATAGTCAGTATATTTTTTAGTTGTCAAGTAACTCGGGCTTTCGTCGGGATCCTGGTAATAATCACTATAGTCGACCACTTCTTTCCCGTAAACAGTCTTGACCCGGTACCCCTTTTTATTGGATTTTTTCTCTTTTAGCTTAAATTTGACTGAAGTCTTTTTCTTGTGTTTTCCGTTGAGATCCATCTGCATCTTTTTATTGCTTTCAAGCTCTCTATAGTAGATTTTGTTTCCGCTGATCACATAAACCTCTTCTATGTCGGCAAGAAATTTATTACTCTTTCCGGACAATTTGACTCTGCAAAGAGCCGGCATGCCATAGACTACCTTATAGTAGAGATAGCCTTTATGGATCTTCATGTCCTCGATAATAAAATCGCCGACATAATCTTCTTTGACGATCCTCGTTTTTTTGCCTGTTTTGATATTCACTTTATAGATCCCGTTGGAAGCGGAGCAGTATGCGTAGTTTCCTTTTACGATGACCTCGTTATATGCCGTCATCGTCTTTGTGCCTGAAGCCGCGAATGACATGGCTGTACTCGAAAAAACAAAGACGAGAAGCAATACGATAACCGCTATTGATCTTATTCTTTTATTACTCATGACCCAACCTCATTCCTTCGCTGTAAACCGTCCGCTATCTGATATAATGGATATCAGTAAAACAAGCGGTCGGATATCAAATTCTTGTTCAAATATTATAGCACGATATTAGGTAAATTACGAAATAGCATGGAGATCACTAAAGCGATGAAAATAGCGGTCACGGGAGCGAGCGGATATCTTGGCTCGACACTCATAAAGGAAACCAAAGAATGTTATGAGATCATAGCCCTGGGAAGAGGGGTCTGTGATCTTGAAGACGTCAGGTATCTGAAAACTGATTACAGCAAGGAAAGCCTGCGAGGGAGTCTTGCCGGTTGCGATGCGGTCGTACATCTTGCCTATGCGATGGCAACGAAGGAAAACGAGCAGGGCGGAATCGAATCATATCGCTCCAGCATGGAAGCAACACGTAATGTCTTTGAGACCGCGATGAGCCTCGGGATCGATAACATGGTGTTCGCCTCGAGCAGACTGGTTTATCCGCATTATTCGGAAACAGCATTTGCTGAGGACAGCCCGCTGGAGCCGCAAAATCATTACGGCAAGAGCAAGCTCGCGATGGAAGAATTATGTGATGATCTCAACAAGAAAGGTGGGCGCATCAAGGTGCTGAGGTTCGGCCAGATAATCGGAGAAGGCATGAAAGTAAGAGGCATGTTCCAGATATTCATGGAGAGAGCGCTGAAGGACGAGCCCCTCACTCTGATCGGAAGCGATATAAGAGACTACATCTATGTTGAGGACGCGTGCCGCGCCATAAAGGCGGCGATCGATCATCCTGAGACTTCCGGCGCGTTCAACATAAGCATGGGCATCGGTACAGACAACAGGGCGATGGCTGAAGGCATCATCCGAGCGCTGAACAGTCGATCAGAGGTCATGGTTTCAGATGCGCCAACCAAGAAACAGCCGGATAAGATAGTGCTGGACTGCAGCAAGGCGGAAAAGGAGCTGGGATTCAGCTGCAAGTACGATACTGTGTTCTCGATAGCAAAGGCAGTCATTGGCAGTTGACAAATTAAACATTTTTGTCGAATTGTAAACTTTTTACACCTTAAGATGATATAATGGGGCACGAGGGCGAGACCTGTTCTCGCCCGTTTTTTGAAAGTTGTAATATGTATTTATAAACCTGAAGCAGGTAGTGCGAAAAGGATCAAAGGGGTAAATGGACAGAAAGCGATTTAGAAGGTGTGCTGTAGTGTCGGCATTAGCTTGCTTGTTGCTGCTATGCTTTATGACGATAACTACCGGACCGGTATATGCTGCCGACAAGCCTCTAAAGGGAAAGAAAGTCCTGATCGAAGGGGATAGCCTCCAATACGGATTCGGTAAATATATAGAGGTATCCGTAAAGGCTATGGGAGCAAAGAAAGTAAAGAATATAGCTAAGAACAACGCCACCATTGGCGTAAGTCCGATAGGCGATGTCAGCAATTGCTCATACTACAGGATCAAAGGCTTGTCCGGTAAAACGCTGAGAAAGTATGACTATATCATCATTGCAACCGGCACAAATGATTACTTCAGCGGCTATAAGATAAGGCCGGGGGTTGTGGACTCCACTGCGAAAGAGACTACCGCAGGAGCACTGAACATGATCATAAAGAAGATCAGAAAGCAAGCTCCTAAAGCGAAGATCGTATTGGTCACGCCGATACACAGACTTTCGGGCAAGACCAGCTGTGATCTGAAGAGGAACAGATACGGCAAGACCCTTAAGGATTACAGGAAGATAATCAGTAAAGTCGCAAATAAATACAATGACGATAATAAGCATGTATATGTGATCCAAGGAACCAAGCTGTCCAAAATATGGGAAATGAGAAAGCATAAGAATTCAGCCGACGGAACACACCCGACTGATCATTACGCTAAAAAGGTGCTTGCGAAGCGATTCAGGAAGGAGTTTTGCAAAACGGTCCTGGATCAATAGTCAAGGCGGTTGAACAACGTATTAAGAAGGAGGCTGAGCGTATCGAGAGTGATACACGCAGTCTCCTTTTTGTAGTTGGAAGCATCAAAAGCTTTGCTGGGATTTGCTTGTACATATGATACAATAGAGAAAATAGTTTTGATTATGTTAAGAAGGGTATCCATTAGTGACTAAAAACTGTAAGTTTGTAAAAGTGCTAACCGTGATCTGCCTCTTTTTGGCATGCGTGCTGATCATACCGGCTCAGCATTCTTATGCTGCCGACAAGCCTTTGAAGGGAAAGAAAGTACTGATAGCAGGGGACAGCATCCAGTATGGGTTCGGAAGGTATGTTGAAACAGCTGTGGACTCCATGGGAGCGAGCAAGGTGAAGAACATCTCCAAAGACGGTTCTACTATCGGCGTGCGCCCTTCAGGGAATGTCAAAAACTGTGTGTACTGGAGGATCCGCCACTTATCTGGCAAGGAACTTAGAAAGTATAACTACGTGATAATCGCTGCGGGGACCAATGACTATTTCAATTATTATAAAGTAAGGCCGGGCAAGGTCGATTCCAACGAGAAGGGCACCACAGCGGGAGCTCTGAACAGGGTGATACGCATAATAAAAAAGAAGTCTCCTAAGACCAAGATCGTGGTTGTGACGCCTATACACAGATGGCCGGGCACCGGCAATTGCGACAGGGAAAAGAACATGTACGGGAAAACGCTCAAAGATTACAGAAAAGTGATCACAAAAGTAGCGGAGAAATATGATAACGTATATGTCATTCAGGGGACTTCCCTGTCAAAACTCTATGAAATGAAAAAGGGCAACCGCACTGAAGACGGCCTGCATCCTAATAGTGATTATGCCAGAAAGGTGCTTGCGAAAAGATTCAAGACCGCATTCAAAAAGATAGTATTAAAATCGAAATAATAAAAAGCAATATGAACGGAAAGAAGATCGTAATACTCGGAGCCGGAAACGGCCAGATAGAAGCAATCAAATACTGCAAGGATAAAGGCATCTTTGTTGCCGGCTGCAGTTATACAAATACAGACAAAGGCATACCGCTGCTCGATGCTTTCAAACAAACGGATATAAAAGATATCGAAGGCGTTGCGGAATATGCTAAAGAGATAGGCGCAGATGTGATATACTCTGTAGGTTCAGACCTCGCCATACCGACAGCGATGCGGGCAAGCGAGATTCTTGGTCTGCCTCATTTCATATCATACAGGTCGGCTGAGCTTTGCCACTCGAAGCATCTGATGCGCGAGGCTCTAGGCAAAGGCTTTGTCGGCAATGTGGACTTCATAGTCTGCGAGGCCGTTGAGGAGGCCGTCACATGGGATGCGTTCCCGGCTATGATGAAGCCTGTTGACTCACAGGGGCAGAGGGGCTGCTTCAGAGTTGACTCGGCGGAGGATATCCGTGAGCATTTTGATGTCTCGCTGGATTACTCGGTCTGCGGCAAGGTGATCATCGAGTCGTTCGTAGACGGGCCTGAGATCTCGGTCAACTCATACAGGTTCAACGGAAAGACGGTCTTCGCGGTGGTGTCCGACAGAGAAGTCTTTGAGGAATACCCGGGAGGCCTGCCTAAGAAGCACAGGATACCTTCGGTGTTCGCCGACGCGGAAGCTCAGGCGGCTGCCGAAGACATAGTGAATAAGGCTGCCGACAAGCTTGGCCTTACAGACGGGCCTTGCTATTGCCAGATGAAGATCGGAAGCGACGGCAAGCCGTATATCCTGGAGATCGCTCCTCGCCTTGACGGATGCCATATGTGGAACCTCATCAAGCACTGGTGCGGAGTCGATCTTCTTGACGCCTGCTTCAGACATCTGCTTACAGGCGATCCGGGGATAGGCGAATGGAGCGCTGAGACTTCGGGCGGTATCGAGCTTGAATTCCTGAGCGAGAAGACCGGCGCGGCCTTCGATCCGGATAAATACGATACATCCGATGCGGAGTACGTCTGCATGTATTATGACAAAGGCGACGCCGTATCAAAGGTAAACGGCTATTACGAGAAATGCGGTTACATGATCCGCAGAACAAATTAAGGTTCCAAATACAGAGATCATAAGCGATCCTGACCCGAAACTTTAAGAAAACTAAGAACAAGGGGGATATAGATTTGTCTATCTATAAGAAATTCAAAAACGTATATGTGCTTTGGTATCTTCTGACGCTCAAAAAGACTTTCGAGGGCGATCCGGCAAAGATCAAGGCAAAGCAGAACCGCGATATCCACAGGCTCATGAAGCGCGCCTACGAGATACCGTTCTATCGCAAGAAATTCGAGGAATCCGGAACAACTCCTGATGACTATCATTCCTCAGAGGATCTGGTGAAGTTCCCGCTTCTCACCAAGCCTGAACTCAGGAAGTGGATGCAGGAAGAGTGGGACAACCACCCTGAGATCCACGACAAGGTGAACGTTCACGCCACGAGCGGATCGTCGGGCGTGCCTCTTCGCGTGCTCTACTCCCAGAGAGAGCAGGGCTGCAGCGACGCCAACTGGATCAGAGTGCTGATGGCCGCGGGTTATCATCCGTTCTTCGGCAAGATGTATTCGTTCCAGACCAGCCACAGAGACCCGAGCGACAAGAGCAGGGATTCCTTCATTCAGAAGTTCGGCGTTATGAGACGCAAGGTGGTATCTGAGGACTATTGCGTGGGCGATGGGATCGCTGACACGATCAGAGACATCAACGAGTACAAGCCTGACATGATATGCTTCAGGCGCAACTGCCTCGTAAGGATAGTCGCTTATGCCGAGCAGCACAACATGCCGCTTTGGAAGCCAAAGCTGTATTGCCCGATAAGCGAGATGGTAGACGATGTCACCGTCAAACTGCTCACTAAGACTCTCGGCCCTGGGATCATCGATGCCTACGGTATATCCGAGATGGGAAGCAGTATCTATAAGCTGCCGGGCAAGGATTTCTACTATCTTGCCAACGACATCGCCGCGGCGAACGTCTATGACGACAACGACCAGCCGGCTGACAACGGCAGGCTGATCCTGACGGCAACATATAAGAGAGATTACCCTCTCATCAATTACGATGTGCTCGACAGCGTAACATCGTACACAAAGGACGGACTCAGATACTTTAAGTCGATCGAAGGCCGTTTGAACGACCTTGTCAAGCACGAGGGCGGAGCTGATTCATCTGCGCTCATGCTGATGAGGATAGCCAACAAAGTGGTCGGACTGTCGCAGTTCAGGTTCATCGAAGAGACCTATCACGACATGCTGATCGAGCTTGCTCCTGATCCGAACAACACATCGATGAGCAGAGAGCAGATCGAAAATCACTTTATCACTGAAGTAAAGAAACTGTACGGGGATGAATTCAAGATCAGGATCGAATGGAAGGATACTCTGCCGCCTGAGGAAACAGGAAAGCAGAAGTGCTTCATTTGCAGAGTCTGATGCCCTGCCGGAGATGACAGATGCCGGATAAAGCAAAGCAGAGAGATCCATATTTCGATAATCTGAAAGGTATACTGATTTGTCTGGTATGCGCCGGGCATTGCTTGAATTTATACAGGGATAGCAATGTTTATTGCAACTACCTGTTCAACCTGATATACGCGTTTCATATGCCGCTGTTCTTCTACGTTTCGGGCTATTTCAGCAAGAATGTGGAGAAGACGTTCAGGCTGGCGTTCGAAACGCTGATCATACCGGCGATTCCTTTTGAATTGCTGTATTACATATTGCATGTAGCGACCGGAGCAGACAATACGGAGCCGCTTCTGACTCCCGTATTTGCCTACTGGTTTTGCTTTGCGCTCTTCTTCTGCAGAGCGCTTTTGCCATATCTCACAAGGCTGAAAGCGATCGTTCCGATCACCTTTATCCTTGCGCTGGCGGCGGGCTTCAATCCGCACATAAACGAGATAATGACATTGTCGCGCTTCCTCTGTATGCTGCCGTTCTTTTTGCTCGGCTATTACACTACGCGCGAAAACATGGAAAGGATCAGAAAGATGAATACCGCTTTGGCTGTCGCGTCCGGCCTAGCCGCAGCAGCGGGAGTCATCGCGCTTCTCTATTTCTTCGGTCCTGACATTGGATTTACGCTGAGATCACCTTATGAAAATCCGAACGGAGTGCTTTTCCGCGGAGCTCAGTTCGTCGCAGCGGTGCCGATGTCTGTCGCGGTCATGAAACTGACGCCTCAGAGCAAATCGTATTTGTCAGAGGTAGGGAAGAGAACACTGCAGATATATTTCCTGCATTTCTACTTCACGACTGCGATCAAGATGGTGAATCCGGTCGCAGAAGGTTCTGTCCTCAACTTTGTATTGATGCTTATAGCCGCGCCTGTGATCACGCTCATACTGACGACTCCTCCGGTGAGCAAATGCTATGACGCGCTGATAAGCGGGGCAAAGAAGCTGATGATAAAAAAGGGAGATAATTAAGTATGTATATTGATCCGGGTACTGGAAGCATGCTGTTTACGATCCTTGTGGGATCGATCGGCGCCGGCGCTTACGCGCTAAGGGACCGCATGCTTAAGCTGCGTTTTTACATGAGCGGCGGAAGGGCTGAGAAGAACACGGGCGATGATCCTGACTATGTCATCTTTTCGGACAGCAAAAGATACTGGAACGTGTTCGAGCCGATCTGCGATGAGTTCGAGGCAAGGGAGACAGAGATCATCTATATGACATGCTCGGAAGACGATCCTGCCCTGAGCAAGGATTATAAATATGTAAAATGCGAGTTTATCGGCGAGGGCAACAAAGCTTTCGCAAAGCTGAACAGCCTCAAGGCGGATATACTGCTTTCAACGACTCCAAGCCTGGACGTCTTCTACTGGAAGCGTTCCAAAGACGTCAAATGGTATGTGCATATCCCGCACGCCTGCGACGATCTCACAAAATACAGGATGTTTGGCATCGACTACTACGACGCCATACTGTGCTCGGGCGATTATCAGATAGAAGAGATAAGAAAGATTGAAGAGATCAGAGGACTTCCTAACAAAGAGATGGTAAACACAGGCCTCACCTATCTGGACACGATGAAGGCGAGGCTTGAGAAAGTCGGCGGACGTAAGACAGCGGGCAGAGACAAGAAAGACATCAATGTGCTGCTGGCACCGTCGTGGGGACCGAGCTCCATCTTCAACAGATATGGGACAGAGATGATAGACCGGCTGCTTGAGACCGACTACCACATAATAGTGAGGCCTCATCCTCAGTCATTCACCAGCGAAAAGGAGATGATCGAGGGCATAATGGCGAAGTATCCCGACAGCGACAGGCTCGAGTGGAACAGGGACAACGACAACTTCGATGTTCTGAACAGATCAGATATCTTGATCTCAGATTTCTCGGGCGTTGTGTACGACTTCTGCCTGGTGTTCGACAAGCCGATAATCTACGCAGATGTCTCGTTTGATGACAGCCCGTATGACGCCTGCTGGCTCAAAGAGAAGCCATGGTCACTCCGGACCTTGGAAAAGGTGGGAACCCAGCTTACCAGAGACAATATAGAAAACATCGGAGAGGTGATAGACACCTGCATCAATGATGAAAGATTCCAGAAGGCCAGGGACGAAGCTCGCGATGAATCGTGGGTATGCAGAGGAGAAAGCGCTAAGCTTGTGGCCGACTATCTTATAGATAAACACGCGGAGCTTGAGAAATCTGCTGAGGATGAGCAGGGCTCAGACCCGAAAAAAACAGAAAAGGAATCGGCAGAAATAAAGGAACCGGCTTAAACGGACAGCAGACCGATGCTGAAAGACGATATAAAAAGACAGCAACAGTATAGAGAGACAGCGAAATGACCATATTAGGAATGTTATATAAGTTACTGATAGGCCCTCTGGAGCTCCTTTTCGAGGTGATCTTCGTGATCGCCAACGGAAAGGTGAGTAATCCGGCCTATGCCATCATCTTCCTCAGCCTTGCGATGAACTTCCTTGTGCTGCCGCTTTACAGGCGGGCAGATGCCATGCAGGCAGAGGAACGTGACAGAGAGGCGAGGATGCGCCCGTGGATCGATCACATAAAGAAGACGTTCAAGGGCGATGAGCGCTTCATGATGCTCCAGACCTATTACAGGCAGAACAACTACAAGCCTACGCACGCGTTCAAGGGCTCGGTCTCGCTGTTCCTTGAGATCCCGTTCTTTATCGCTGCGTACAGGTTCCTGTCGGGACTCGAGACTCTGAAGGGCATTTCCTTCGGACCTCTCGCCGACCTCGGAGCGCCTGACGCGCTGATCCACATCGGATCTACTACTGTAAACTTCCTTCCTATACTGATGACACTGATCAACGTGGTCGCTGCCGCGGTATACATGAAGGGCATGCCGCTCAAGAACAAGATCACCACTTACGGCATAGCGGCCATCTTCCTGGTGCTGCTCTACGATTCGCCTTCGGGTCTGGTATTCTACTGGACTCTGAATCAGATATTCTCGCTGCTCAAGAACGTCTTTTACAAGTTTAAAGACCCTGCCAAGGTGCTTAGGATACTGGCTTCAGTGGTCGGCATCGCGCTTGTCGCTTATGTTATCGTAGGGCATCCGTTCAGAAGCACGCGCGTGCAGATACTTGTGATAATGTTGCTCCTTTGCCTGCAGATCCCTGTGATCAGCGCATGGCTCAAAAAGAGAGGCATGCATATCACCATCAATACAGACATCAAGCAGTGCAATTTCCTTTTCAGAGCTTCGACTATATTGCTGACGATTCTAACGGGCATACTCTGCCCATCGGCTGTTATAGGCGACAGCACAGAAGAGTTCATAGATCTGGCCAATTACGTTTCGCCAAACTGGTTCATAGTGAGCGCGTTCCTGCTGGCGGCCGGTACGTTCGTCATCTGGTTTGGAATTTTCTATGGGCTGGCTGATGACGGTGGCAAGCGCATACTCAGCCTTGTCGTGGCTATGATGGCAGTGGTAGGACTGGTCAACTACATGCTCTTCAGCAAGGATTACGGCAATCTCTCCGCGGAGCTTCAGTATGACGTAGTGCCTAAGATCTCCGGAAAGGCGATACTTATAAATCTGGCGGTCGCTCTTTTGATAATCCTTGTGGTCGCCTTGATTTGGAAATATAAGACATCGCTGCTCGGATTCGGCATCGCAGTTATATGCGTGGCACTTGTCATAATGAGCACCCTGAACATCGTATCGATCAATCAGGTGCTGGCTGAAGACAGCGACATGATAAAGAGCGCGTCCGTAGCGAAGGATCCTGAGCTTGGCCTCAGCAAGAACGGCAAGAACGTGGTAGTCATCATGATGGACAGGATGGCGGGTTTCTACGTGCCTTACATAATGGAAGAAAAGCCTGAACTGAAAGAGATGTGGGATGGCTTCACATACTATTCCAACGTGGTATCTCAGGCTACGACGACAAACGAGGGAGCGCCTGCTCTGTATGGCGGATATGACTACACGCCTGACGCTATCAACGCCCGCTCCGACGAGTCACTGGCGTCCAAGAATGACGAAGCTCTCAAGGTGATGCCGACTCTGTTCAGAGACGCGGGCTACGATGTCACTATCTGCGAGCCTACTTACGCGGGGTATAAGCAGATCCCTGATCTCACGATATTCGACGATCATCCTGAGTACAACACTTACAACCTGAACGGCAAATTCTCTCTCGAGGAATACGGCCTTGTCTCGAAGAAGGATTCAAGTTCAGTCACGATGTACAGGAACTTCTTCTGCTACAGCGTATTCAGGGCAGTGCCTACGGCGTTCCAGAAGATCGTTTACGGAAAAGGCTCATACAACTCGGCTGTCACGAGCGGCTTTGTCTCGGGTCAGACCCTGTCCGGCTCGTCAAGATCGCATGGATTCGTGAGAAACTTTATGAGGACATACGCTGTGCTGTGTCATCTTACGGATATAACCAAGACAACGAAGAACGACAAGGGCAGCTTCATAATGATGTCAAACGACACCACGCACGAGCCTAATCTTCTGCAGCTGCCTGATTATAAACCGGCGCTTGATGTGGACAACACCGAGTACGATAAAGAGCATCCGACGCGCACCGATGCAGAGGGCAATGTTTTGGAGTTTGAAAACGAAGAGACTATCAGGCATTACCACATCAACATGGCGGCTATGCTTAAGCTTGGCGAGTGGTTCGACTACATGAAGCAAGAGGGTGTATACGACAACACCCGCATCATCATCGTATCAGATCACGGTACTCCATACAGATTCACGGGGCCGAATTCCATCTACTACACTGATGAAGACACCGGCGAGGAGAAGAACCTCGACATCAGAAGATTCCAGTGCACCCTGATGTACAAAGACTTCGATGCAGAGGGCTTCACAACGGAAGATGGCTTTACTACGAACGCTGATGTTCCTGCAATCGCGCTTGACGGTATCATAGAGGATCCGGTCAATCCGTTTACGGGCAATCCTATCGTGAGAGGAGACGAGAGTCTGCTGCCGATAAGGCTCACAAGGACGAGCGAGCACAACATCACAAAGAACAACGGAAATACATTCATTCCGGGCAATATCTTTGAGCTCAGCGGCGCCGACCCGCACGATAAAGAAAACTGGAAGTACATCGGCAACGAGTAAAGCCAAACACGATCCACTATGTTAGATAAGAAAGAGATAACCGCAAACAGAGTAAAGGCGCTCATCATAGCACTATCAGTGAATATACTGATAGTGCTGGTCTGCTTTTTTGTTTTCTATCCCGTATTTGAAACGAACGACGACAACGGCCTGATCGCTATCGCGAGCGGCATAAGGGGAGTGCGTGAGCCTCATATAGTGCACACTAATATCCTGGTCGGCAAGCTGATCACGACGCTATACGCGGCGGCGCCCGCGGTGCAGTGGTGGAGCGTGCTCCAGATATTCCTGCTGTTTGTGTCGTTCTTCATGGTCACATATATCCTTTTGCGCGATGATATAACCGTCGTGAAAGTGCTGTTCATAGCGGCTGTTATCGGACTCTTTTCATACGAAGGATACGTTCGCATCCAGTACACAAAGAGTGCCGGCATAATCGCAGCGGCGGGCCTGATACTGGTGTTCTACGGACTGCTTAAAGGGAGGCCGCTAAAGAGGTTCATCATCATCGGCATGCTGCTCGCTCTGGCCGGATCGTTCTACAGATTCCAGCAATTCCTGTGCATAGTCGCGATCTTTTCCGCTATGGTGATCTACGCGATAATGCGCTATGTTCAGGATTTCGCGAAGCCGAGAAAGAGCATCGTTACGGCGATCGTAGTAGGCGCCGTGCTTCTGCTTGCTGCAGGCGGACTAAGGGCATATGACAGGAGCCAGTATAAAGATCCGGAATGGACCGCTTATCTTGAATTCGATAAGTACCGCACCGAAGTGCTCGATTACAGAGTGCCTGATTACGACGAACATAAAGAAGAATACGATTCGATAGGCATCGATGAGACGGCGTATAAGCTGATGAAAAGCTGGACTTTCCAGGATCCGGAGAAGTTCACCGCTGAAACATTCAAGACCATTGCTTCGTTCAATGAGAAGAGGACGATCGACGCAGCGTTCATAAAGAAGTTCCTGAAGGGCTTCGCTAAGGGACTCAGCAAAGAAGCTACTTTCTTCTGCTTCGCTATGGCTTTCATGGGATGGCTTCTTGCCGGAAAGCACAAAGTGCGCAAATGGGTCAGCCTGCTTGTCATGGGTCTGGCCATTCTGGCTATGAACGCCTATCTTTATTACGCGGGCAGGTTCATGATCAACAGAGTGGACGTTGGCATCTGGTTCGCGGCGACTCTTATACTGCTTTACCAGTGCTTCGTCGACAAGCCGGATAAAACCGGGGAGGAGAAGCCTTCTAAGAGCGGGCTGGGACTTTCAGCCAGAAACTCCATCCTGATCGGGCTGTGCTTTGTTCTTGTCGTGGTGTTCGCTTATCAGGTGCCGTGGCGCAGCGGGCTAAAGTCGAATGTGATGGAAAAAGCTGCGGCCGCGCAGGCTGAAAGAAGCACGATCGAGCAGATCGGGGGCGACAAGGATCATCTCTACCTGACAAAGGTGGGCGTTCTTGGATTCAGCGAGGCATACGGGGTGATGGACCCTCAGCCTTATAAGATCGCTGACAACATCTATCCGCTAGGCGGATGGGGAGCGGCGACTCCGGCCTATCTCAGCGTGCTCAAACGCTACAATGTGGACAATCCGTTCCGCGACATGATAGGTAACGAGAACGTCTATCTCATAGACAACAAGATAAATGATACATTGGCATATCTCAGAAAATGGTACAAGCCTGATGCGGAAGCGGAGCTTGTAGACACGATAGACGGCCACAAAATATACAGGATAAAGTAAGCATTAGGCATGACTCAGGAAAGACATTTAGCTCCGACTACAAAATCAAATAATGAGACCCTGATAAAATGGCTGATACTTATAAGCCTGATCATACTGGGCATAGTGTACTGCCTGCCGCTTTTCTTTTCGTCGGGCATACACAAAGTCGATGACACCACATTCCATGTCGGCAGACTGGTGGGTCTAAGCAATGTCTTCGCATCGCCTGTCAATTTCAACAGCTTTGACAGCAACGGGCTGATGGTAAACATCTTTTATCCGTGGCTTACCATGTACCCGATGTTCATGCTTTACAAGCTTACAGGAAGTTACGTGCTGGCGTACAAGCTTTATTACATGCTCCTTTCGGTGGTGACTCTGCTGATAGCTTATTGGTCTATGCTTGGGATCACGAAGAACAAAGCCGGCTCATACGTGTTTGCGATCATATACGCGTTCTCGAGCTACAGATTCGCGGACGTGTTCAACAGGGCGGCGCTAGGAGAATCGATCGCTCTGGCTTTTCTGCCGCTTGTCCTTCTCGGCATATACAAAGTCTGCTTTGAGGACTATAAAGAGTGGCTCAAGCTGGCCGCCGGAATGACTCTTCTGGCGTACTCTCACATGCTGTCGCTCGTGATGGCTACGGCATTCACGGGAGTATTGTTCGTGATCGCGCTCATCACTCGTGACAGCAAGGGGCAAAGGTTTGTCTCGATGGTCAAAGCCGGATGCCTTTCACTGGCTCTGTCCGCCGCCATGATAGTGCCGATGGCAGAGCAGATGCTCAAAAATGACCTTTTCACGCCGTCGGGAGACGGCGGCACTATGTCGAAGTCGGCATACAGCCTGGCTGAGATCGCCAAGTTTACTCTCATAAATAATCCTGCAGGCAGGGGCGTAGGCATGATGTCACTTCTGGCTGTTGCAGCATCGATAGCTTTGCTCGTCATAAGCGTTGTGATGAACAGAGGCCTGACCCGCGATGACAAGTTCGTGATCTGGCTGTTGCTGATCGGAGCTGTGATGTTCGTCAGCACATCAGATTTTCTTCCGTGGCATTATCTCGGAAACAACACTCCTCTTTCGACAATGCAGTTCGTCTGGAGGATGAACGCCTATCCGACGCTTGCGTTTGCCGCGGCCTTTTCGATACTGGTATCAAAGGCAATGAATTCATCGGGCAGGAATGCTATAATCCTACTTACAGCCGTGACCCTTATTTGCGCGGGGCTGCAGTATTATACTCTGTACACTCGAAACGCCGAGATCGTGAGCCACGACAGGATATCGGAAGAAGAGGTAGCGACATGGGCTTCGGGCAATGTCGATTACACTCCGCATCAGGCGTGGGAATACCGCGAAGATCATCCGGACAATATGCAGTACTTGTATATCGACGGTAAAGAGATCGCCAAGAGCCCTGAGGTATCGGGAAACGGCACATATTACACGCAGGATCTCGGAGGTTCGGATAAGGACAGAACAGCAGACATACCTGTCTTCAAGTTCTACGGAGAAAAGGTGACGCTGAACGAAGAGCCTGCAGAGTCAGAATTGTCTGACCGCGGAACTACAAAAGTGATGATCCCGCAGTCAAAAGCTGCGGCCGTTACCATCTCATATGCCTACACTAAGCTGGCAAGGGCATCATGGGTATTTTCAATAGTTATATTAATTCTCAGCATAGTCGCCGCCGCGCGCAGCAAGGCCTTGAACAGCAAGGGCTCTGCCGGGGACAGTGACCGAAAAGAGGGAAAATGAAAAAAGTCATTACATACGGAACATACGATATGATGCATGTGGGTCATATCAATCTTCTCAAAAACGCCAAGGCGCTTGGTGACTATCTTATCGTCGGAGTAACATCTGACGAGTTTGATGTTTCCAGAGGCAAGATCGACGTGCGCCAATCGCTCACCGAGAGGATCAACGCTGTGCGCGAGACAGGCCTTGCGGACGAGATCATCGCAGAGGAGTATGAAGGGCAAAAGATCGCCGACATCATAAAATATAACGTAGACATTTTTACAGTCGGCTCTGACTGGGTTGGAAAGTTCGACTATCTGAAGGAGTTCTGCCAAGTAGTATATCTGCCTCGCACCGAAGGAATATCCAGCACCCAGATAAGAGAAGAGTCAAACAAGACGGTAAGACTTGGTGTTTACGGTCATAAAGAGCCGGCATCCAGAGTCATAGACGAGACCGCGTTTGCAAGCGGCATAAAGGCAACAGCGGTTTATTCTGAGGATGCTGAATGCGCGAAGGCTCTGGCGGAGAAGAAGTCGATCGAAGCATGCGGCAGCGCCGAGGAATTCTACGATTCGTGTGACGCCGTTTACATAATGGCAAATATCGATGAAAGGGCGGGGCTTATCAAGGACGCTCTTAACAACGGCAAGCACGTGATCTGCGAAGGGCCTCTCTCAAACGACGCGAAGGCTCTTTCCGAGTGCATAGAGCTTGCGAAAGAAAAGAAACTGGTGCTCTTCGACGGCATCAAGACGGAGTTCTTCCCGGGCTACAAGCATCTGGAGCTTCTGGTGAAGAGCGGCAGGCTCGGCGAGATCAAGGACATAGATGTTACATTCAGCCAGCAGGACGCTTCCAAAGACTATGACGAGATGACCAGATACGAAGGCAGCGTATACGACATGTGCGGATACATATTCCTGCCTGTATTCCACCTGCTGGGAACGGATTTTGAAAGCATAGATTACTATTCAAGCCTGAATCCTAACGGAGCGGATACATATACAAGAGGACTTATCAAGTTCAAAAACGCGGTCGCTTCATTCAGAACGGGGCTTGGCGTAAAGACCGAAGGGCAGCTGATCATTACAGGAACTAAAGGCTATCTGTATGTGCCTGCTCCGTGGTGGAAGACCGACTATTTCGAGATGAGATTCGAAGACCTGAGAGATACCAAGAAGTATTTCTGGCAGTATGAAGGCGAGGGCTTCAGATATGAGATAATCGAGTTCCTCCGCAGGATCAACAGAGAGCAGTATGACGCCGATTTCTCAAGGTCGATTGCCACGGCAAAGGCGCTTGAAGCATTCAATAAACACGAAGAGAATGTCTTTTGACGAAAGGGGATAGCAGAATGGAATATTACGTAGACGAACATATAAAGAATACCGAAAGAGTCTTTCCGGCACAGGGGAGATATGACAAAAAGAGATATGATATGAATGAGAATCCGGAAGGGCTTCCGAAGGAATTCGTGGATGAAGTGCTCAAAGAAATAACACCTGAGTTTCTCAGCATCTATCCTGAGCCTGACAAATTCCTTCACAAATACGCAGACTTTCTGGGCAATGGCGTAAAGTTTGAAAATGTTGTCGCGACGAACGGTTCGGACATGACAATAAGATACGTCCTCGAGACATTTGGTGAAAAGGGCAAGGACGTGGTCACTGTCAGTCCTTCATTTGAGATGTACTGGGTCAATTGCTCCATCCTGGGCCTTAATCATGTGCCTGTTACATATGAGGATGATCTTACGATCTCGATAGATAAGATCATTGGCGCGATGAGTGAGGATACAAGGGTAGTAGTCCTGCTCAACCCAAACAACCCTATCGGAAACGTATATAGCGATGAGGATGTTGAGAAGGTGATCACCAAAGCCAAGGAAGTAGGCGCCATAGTCGTGATCGACGAGGCCTATCATTACTTCTGTGAGAAGACATTCCTCAAGTATGCTATGTCAGAGGACAACGTAATAGTGCTGAGGACTTTCTCCAAACTCATGTCACTTGCGGCATGCAGACTCGGAATCGCGATCGGTCATCCGCAGCTGATCCACTATATAAAGAACGGCAAGCTCACATTTGACGCCAACTCGATAGCGCTTCTGTTCGCGGAAAGACTGATCGAGCGCCCTGAGATCGTTCAGGATCTGATCAGGATCGAAAGGGAAGGCAAGGCGCATATCCTTAAGAGGCTCGAAGAAGAAGGCTACGAGGCCAGAAGATGCGACGGGAATTTCATCTTTGTTAAGCCAAAAAGGGACGCGAAAGAACTGGCCAAGGATCTTGAAGAGAAATACGACGTATTGGTCCACGCGTACGGCAATCCGTTGCTGAAGGATTTCATAAGGGTGACCACAGGTTCAAAAGAATCGATGGACATATTCCTGGAAGCCTTTTTAGCAGCAGATGCTGAAGCATAACGGGTTTCATAAGCAAAAGCCCTTGCAAGAAGCAATGGATATAATATAAAATTTTAATACTCATTATATAGTTGTTAAGTAATAGGTATAAGGTTAAAGGAAGAGTTAAAGGGGGCTTGTTTATGAAGAGCATTGCTATAAAAAGGAGGATCGTTTCGATCTTTCTGGCGGTGATGATGGTCGTCGGATGCGTTGCGCCGCTTCAGTTTGGTGTCTATGCTGCTGACAATGGCGGGACTACCGCAAATGAGACAGCTGAAGAACAGGAACAGATCGTTGTTCCAAAGCCGATAGTTACGTACAAGGCAGGATTCCAGAGAGTGATCCTGAAAATTAAAATTAAGTCGGCAAGTGTCAATGGAAATAAGGTATATTACGAGATCCGTAATGGTAGCGGCAAAAAGGCCAAGATCGTGAATATGCAAAAGAGCAAGAACAGCGATAAGCTCAAAAAGGCCAAGGATCTCAAAGCTCTGAAAAACAAAAAAGTAACGACTGTCTATCTCCCATTCGATCCATATCCGGGAAAGCTCAACGGAGAGGCAAAGTACGGAAGCAAGAAGAAAAGCGGTCTCGCCAGAACTGCTACATTCGCTGTACGCGCTTACATCAAAGATAAGACTACGGGCAAGAAGATCTACAGTGAATATAACGTAAAAGAGGATATCGAGCTCGTTCATCCTATGTACGTAATCGTAAAGGCAAAGAGCAATTGCCCTATCCTCAAGTCATCTGACTCCAGCAAGGTAGTAGGAAGGGCAAAAAAAGGCCACTACTATGTAGTGTTTGGCGGTTCCCGTATCAAGGGTGAGAACAAAAGAGTCATCATCAAGAAATGGAACAATAAAGATCAATGCTGGGATGCCAGATATATCCGATCGGGCAATGTCGATATCGTCAGATATGTGACTAACGCAGTGGTAAGTTCAAAGACTAAGCATCCGCCTAAAGGAACTTACTTCTCGGCTAAGCAGATCGAGAACTTCATCAACGACAAGAGCACTTCGAGCAAGCACAACATGTACATCTGGGTAAATACCTATAATCAGAGGGTATATCTGTTCAAGAGAGCCGGCAAGGGCAAGCCATGGAAGATCACCAGAAATCCTAAAGGAGTGCTTTGCAACACAGGATTAGAGCTCAGCCCATACGGCAGCTATAAGATCACAGGCTTCATGGCCAGAAAAGAGACCACCGGAACAAAGTGGTGGTGCATCTTCAACCACGTCGGTATCCACGAGAAACTTACAGACGCTCTGGGCAAACCGGCGAGCGGAGGATGCGTCCGTATTCCTGACAGCGAAGCGAAGTGGTTCTACGATAATATCAGAGGCGGTACAGGAATCTTCGTTTACTAAAAAGCGGCCCAAGCTGCAAATGCAATTACGCATGATTGGACAGGGGGCCGGAATCATAACGATTTCGGCTTCCTTTTTCATCTTCGGAATAGGGAAAGAAAAATGAGAGATATTAGAAAACACATAGCTGTGATCATGGTGCTGTTAATGGTGTGCGCGGCATTCGCTCCGCTTGCAGTCCGGCCGGCTGACGCCGCCACAAAATACGATCTGCCATCCAAGATCACGAATTACAATTATAAAAAAGGCAAATGGGTAAAAGTCTCATATTCAAAGCTTACATACACAAAGACAGGCTATCTGAAGACGGTCAAGCATTCGGATGGGGGCAAGATGAGCCTTAGATACTCATTCTATAAAAACGGCAAACTGAAGAAGATCACTTGCCCGAGCAACGAGGCTTTCCACTTCAACAAGAAAGGCCTTGCTACCAAATACTGCTCATCACCCGGCTATACTTTTATAAAGTACAGATATAAAGGGTCAGCTATGACAGGTTATTGGGATAGGGATGAGGCTTGCTGGTTCAAATACTCCTATGTAAAGTACCCTACCGGCAAGATCAAAGAGATACACGTGAATGATCCGCACTTCCAAAGCGAAGAACCGGAATACATAACCACTTTTGACGAAAATGGACTTCTCATAAAGGAAGTTGAGGTCATGTCACCGGACAGCATGGAAAGAACCTATAGTTACACATTCGATAAAAAGGGCCGCGTAAAAAGTGTAAAAGAATTCTATAAATACGGGAAGGAAAAACACTATACCTGTAAGTATGTTTTCAGTTACAGTAAGTCAAAAAAGACAAAAGTAAGATCCCGTTATACATCGCTGATCAATAGCCATATTGGAATCCTTAACTATGGTCAGACAGTTGCTTCAGGTGGGGGATATTGTGACGCTATCAGGTTCATACTTCCTACCAGCTGATACCAAAAACTTTTAGGAACAGACCGCCTATGGCAGAGAAAAGAGGAGGCGCATCGGAAGCGCCTCCTTTTGTGTGCTTGATAGAATCTAAAAGATCGATCTCCAATGTCGAGTAATTATTTTACACGCATAAAGTGCGCATACTTCTTGTCCTTCTTACTGTAAAGTCCTGTTGACTTAGAGAATGACTTGCCGAGATACCAGAACCCGTCACAGCTCTTGAAATTAGGATGTCCGCCGACACCGATCGCCAGGCCCTTGTAGTCTGCAGGATAAACGATCTTGACTTTGACGGTTGACTTCTTTGCATACCAGATATAGTCCTTCTTAGCATAATAGATTCTCTTCTTATCCGTATGCTTCCAGCTGTTACTTGTCACAGTAACACCCATGTCGTTATCGTTTTCCAGGTTTTGCCCGGTCTGATAATCGACTACAGCAAAATAGAAATCTCCGCCAAAGGCACCGTATTCTTCGAGACTGTTATACATCTTTTTTGCTTGTTTCTTGCTTGGATTGATCTTTCTGTTATAGGTCAATGTAAATGTGCACTGTTTATAACCTTTCTTCTTTGCGTCTTTGACTTTGAAATTAGTCATCTTAACAGTGTGCTGTTTGACACCTAAGACACGCCATTTGGTTTTGAACTTAATAGTCTTGTTGTTCCTGAGATCCCATTTCACGTTGGCCTTCTTCATGTCCGCTGTGCTGGCAGCGTTTACAGGCATCACGCTTGCGAAACTTGTCAGGAGCAGTGCCAGAGCGAGTACTATGGCTGTCCTCTTTGCAAATAATTGTTTCATCATAAAACGTCTCCCTTTTTTTCTAAAAGAAATAGCATCCACTATGAATATTGTATCACAATGGATGCTAACGGTTGACATTTGTAATGTGCTGTAATTTAGACTTACGATGCGGCTTTGACTTCGTAGATGTCTACATCGTCGTTGGTGTATACAAGCTTGTAGTCTTCGTTACTTAGATCTCCGGCTTTGTTGAAGCGCTTAGATACAAGTACGTAGTCGACATCGAGCGATCGTGCCAGATCGCCGCGTTCAGCGTTTTTCGAATCCATCATACTGTCGATGTTGTTTATCATTTCTACGCGTGTTTCGATCATATCCGACGGTAGGCTGAATCCGGATCCCTCCAGATATTGATCTCTTTCGGAGTAGATGGCGTACGCGAAGTGAGTATTGTGTCCGCGGACATCGCAGCTATAGTCTTTGAGCGATACGCTGTAGTAGCGGTCGGATGCGATGAGCGAGTCCTCAGGGGTATTGTCTCTGATCCATACGAGAGCTTCGTATTCATCTGTGCTTACGTTTCTGTATTTATGGCTGTTCCTGTCACGCTTCTCGTAATGCTTCTGAGCATTGCTTACAAGGCGAGCGTAATCCTGAGCCTCTGTTACAGCGGTAAAGCAAAGGCAGACAATAAATATGACAGCTATCACCTTTGCGAGCTTTGGTTTCGTCACTTGTATGTCTTCGAGATACCAGAATGCTATGATCGGAACGAGTATAAGCGCGGCAAAACCGAAATAGACCTGGCTGTGTCCGCTGTAGTTAAGCACCATTAGTGCGATCAGACCGACCATGCATGACGCGTAAACAGTGACCCTGCTGAAACTGAAATCCTTGCGGCCCGAGAGTACCATCCAAAGTTCTCTTATATATCCCAGGATGAACGGGAGCGTAAATGCTGTCAGAGATATCAGAACGAATGCGGCCAGCACAGCGACCATCGAGAGCGCTCTGTTTGAGAACAGATCTGCGACACGCCCTTTGAGGAAGAAGATGTCAGTTACTTCCCACAGGTTGATCAGGGAATTGCCGCCCGCGTTTGTCGAACTTACGCCACGGGCGCCGACTACGTATACATAGATAAAGATAAAGGCTACTGCGGATATGGCTGTCGCTGCTGCCACTCTCCAGTTTACCTGCCTCATGATAAGCCCCAGTATTACTGTTCCTACCATGCCTCCAACGAGGACTACGGCCATAGGCCCCTTGATACCGGTGTTAAGCATCACAAGGACAGCCAGGAGCATGACATCGCCTGCTCTTCGGCGCTCGGATTCGCTTTCATCGATATGATCCCAGGCTTTGAGAACAGGAAGCGCTGTGAGCATGCATGCCGCGCCCATTCCGGCGTTGTTGATGTTGCTGAACAGGTGATAGAGGAACCATGAGTTAGGATAGAACTTAAGCACAAACATATTCGAAAGAATCAGGGAGAGGCAGTAGAAACCATGCTTCCCGTTGCTGTTTGTGAATTCTCTGAAGAGACTGTACAGCGCGCAGCTGAGTACAGGTGCGATTATATATGGTGTGCATGACAGAAGCACTTCTTCTGAATGTACGCCAAAGAGCCTTACCGGGATCGAATACAGCATCTCGGTAAAGAAGTGATAGTAGAGAGACATCCCGGATACCCATGTGTCGTTTGGCGGGAAGCCGTCTGCCAGACCGTTTATAATGCCCGCATGGAAACCGAAGTCGAGTTTGATCGATTCAAAAGCGGATATATAAGGCGGTATATAAGTGCATTGAGTTGTCAGAAATGAATATATGAATACAAGCGCGAAGAACAGGAATAGGCTCGCCGGTATATTGCTTACCAATGAGCGCAGGCTGACTTTGCGATCCGAACGGTTCTGGAACTCTTTACCCAGATATATGATCGAAAGGACGGGACCGACCGCATACAGAAGCACGTTATTGCTGATCAGATCAGTCAGGAAATACAACAGAATGTTGATCGCGAAGCCTGCGAAAAATCCTCTGATCAGATATGTAGAGATGTGCTGCCCACTCAGACCCGACGCTTTGATGGCAAGGCAGCCCGGAAGTAAAACATAAAACAGCATAAATGCTGCCATTATGAGTAGCAGTGGGACGCTTGCCCCAAAGTATATAATGCCTATGCAGCCCGCTGCGATCACAGCTATGGCGCTGAGGCATTTTATCAGGATATTTGCAATGGCTTTAACAGTCACTCTTTCTATTCTCCTTCCGCTGCTAATTTGATTAACATCAGTGAATTAAAGTATAATATATCGATATTACTTTGTAAATTTATGAGAAATGAGGCTAAATTGAAAATTCTAGTTACCGGCGCGGCCGGATTCATCGGAAGCAATTTCGTCTTCCATATGTTAAAAGCGCATCCTGATTATGACATAGTAGGACTGGACGCTCTCACATACGCGGGCAATCTTGAGACGCTCGCCCCTGCTATTGATAACGAACATTTTAAGTTCGTAAAAATGGACATAACCGACGCGGAGGCTATAGATAAGCTCTTTGCGGAAGAACACTTCGATAAGGTCGTGAACTTCGCGGCTGAGTCGCATGTCGACCGCTCGATCGAAGATCCCGGCCTGTTTCTGCGCACCAATATCCTCGGCACACAGGTTCTGATGGATGCTTCGATCAAATATGGTGTGGAGAGATTCCATCAGGTAGGCACCGACGAAGTCTATGGGGATCTGCCGCTCGACAGGTCCGATCTTTTCTTTGTCGAGACGATGCCGCTCACGGCATCGAGCCCTTACTCCGCGAGTAAGGCCTCGGCAGATCTTCTCGCAATGGCATACCACCGCACTTACGGACTGCCTGTCACTATAAGCAGATGCAGCAATAACTACGGGCCTTATCAGTTCCCTGAGAAGCTGATCCCTCTCATGATAGCCAACGCCCAGGCGGATAAACCGCTGCCTGTTTACGGCGAGGGGCTCAACGTAAGAGACTGGCTCTATGTTGAAGATCACTGCAGAGCTATCGACCTCATACTCGAAAACGGCAGAGTCGGCGAGGTGTATAACATCGGTGGTCATAATGAAAAGGCTAACATCGATGTGGTCAAGATCATACTCAAGCAGCTCGGCAAACCTGAGAGTCTCATCACATTCGTGACCGACCGCAAGGGCCACGATCAGCGCTATGCCATCGACCCTTCGAAGATCCACAGTGAACTCGGGTGGCTGCCTGAAACAAAGTTTGAAGACGGAATCAAGAAGACCATTCAGTGGTATCTCGACAACGAGGACTGGTGGAAGAACATCATAAGCGGCGAGTACCAGCAATACTACGAAAAAATGTACGGAGACCGCTAACTGACTATACTTATGGCTGTCTTCTGCAAATACCCGTCCGAATCGATACGGCTCTCGCCTCGCTGCGGCTTAACGAAGCGGTACTAAGCTCTGGCTTCGCTCGATGAGCTCGCCAATCGCTAAGTGCCGGCATTTATCGGAGGAGCTTGCCTCCGTAGATCAATGCTTTCTACATTACGGCAACGCCGTTATGACATAGAAAGCATTTCCGCAGAGTCGATTCTGCCGGCTATTTGCTCGCGACAGCACAATAATAAAGGAGATATAGATGATAAGTTTCAATGTGCCGCCGTATATCGGCAAAGAGCAGGATTACATAATGAAGGCAATCGAAGCGCATAAGATTTGCGGCGACGGTGCTTTCACAAAGGAATGCAACAAATGGATCGAGGACAAGACCGGTGTGAGCAAGGCTCTTCTGACAACGGCTTGCTCGACCGCTCTTGATATGGCGGCAATGCTCACTGAAGTGGGTCCGGGAGATGAAGTGATACTCCCTTCGTTTACATTCGTTTCGACAGCTAACTCGTTTGTGCTGAGAGGAGCAAAGCTGGTGTTCGTCGACATCAGACCTGATACACAGAACATCGATGAGAGCCTTATTGAAGACGCCATTACCGACAAGACAAAGGTGATAGTGCCTGTTCATTATGCAGGCGTTGGCTGCGAGATGGATACCATCATGGACATCGCGAAGCGCCATAATCTTCTGGTAGTTGAAGACGCCGCGCAGGGAGTCATGTCCACATATAAAGGAAGAGCGCTTGGTTCCGTAGGTGACTACGGATGCTACAGCTTCCATGAGACCAAGAATTACAGCATGGGCGAAGGCGGGGCGCTGCTCATAAAGGATCCGGACAAAGTGGATCGCGCTGAAGTCATAAGAGAGAAGGGCACCGACAGGAGCAAGTTCCTTAGGGGCGTCGTGGATAAATACACATGGGTCGACATGGGATCTTCTTTCCTGCCTAGCGAGATGAATGCGGCATATCTGCTTGCTCAGCTCGAAGAAGCAGACATGATCAATGACAACAGGAAGGCAAGCTGGAACGCTTATTACGAAATGCTTTCACCTCTTGCCGAGGCGGGGCGCATAGAGCTTCCTGTGATCCCTGATGAATGCGTCCACAACGCGCACATGTTCTATATCAAAGTGAAGGATATCGAGGAGAGAACTGCTTTGGCAACGTTTCTCAAAGAGAACGGAGTACTTGCGGTGTTCCATTATGTGCCGCTTCACAGTGCGCCGGCGGGTCTTAAGTTCGGTAGGTTCCACGGCGAAGACAAATACACGACCAATACGTTCGAGCGCCTGCTGAGACTTCCAATGTACTACGGACTGGGGCCTGAGGAAGTCGAGTACGTGGTGGACAAGATCAAAGAATTCTACAGAAATAAGTAATAGACCGGAGGAATATAAATGGCTGCAGAGACCGCGCGCCCTCTCATAGGGATGCTTACAAGAAACATAAGAGAAGAAGGTGACAAGCTTATCTTCAGCGGACTTTGTATTGTCAAATATTCGAAGAGCAAGGAGATCATCGATACCGACAGGATCAGGATCGATGTGCCTGTGAGGAAGGACGCGGCTAAGGTAAAATTCGGCTCAAGATACGGGACTCCTATGCCAAAAGGCTATCGTCTCAACAGTGTCACCATGGAGTTCGATATAGGCGAGCTGAGAGATTTCGACCTTCAGAACAAACTGCTCGTTGTATATACCGATAAAAACGGGGAAGAGAGCGATGGAAGAGTCCTTTTCGATGCGGCAGATCTCCGTCGCGGAAAAAACAAAAATAGCAATATATTTATACATGAAGACTTCTCGGTCTACTTCAGGCAAAATATACACAATACTACGTTCCTTACCGTAAGGGATACGAATCAGTACGATTATCCTGAAGGCCAGGCACGTCTAAAGAAAGCGCACGATGAAGCTGCGAAGTATAAAGGCAAGGACATTGTGCTGCTCTACGAGAAGAAGTGTCAGAAGTACGAGGAAAGCGCTTCGGTGCTTTATGAGAAACTGATCGACATGGGATACGACAACGTTTATTTCATCGTCGACAAAAACGTACCGGCTGTGCAGAACCTTGACGAGAAGTACAAAAAGAATCTTATCGATAAGGACAGTGACAAACACCTTGAATACTTTTTCGCCTGCAACAAGTTCATTTCGACGGAGACCATAGACCACGCTCTTCAGCTCCGTGTGGCGAACAAGTATGTGCAGGACAAATTGAACAAAGACACGGGGGACATGATGTATGTCTTCCTGCAGCACGGGCCAACTTACATGGTCTCGCTCAATATGGACCTCCGCAATGGGTTCCGCAAGAAGACAGACTACAAGCTTCATAAGACCGTGGTGTCATCGAAGCTTGAAGCGGATCACTTTATCGAGCTCGGCGGCATGACTATGGACGATCTCTATATAACGGGAATGGCCAAGTTCGACAGGGCTTTCAGGAATGAAGGCGCCGACAGAGTGGTCATCATGCCGACGTGGCGCAGATGGGAGCTCAATCAGGCCAGAGACGACCTGACCCAGACCAATTACTACAAGATGATGAAACTTATGTACGACTCCGTTCCTGAAGAGCTAAAGGACAAGGTCATAGTGCTTCCGCATCCTCTCATGGCGGAGCGATTTGAAGAGATATCTAAAAACCGCGAGGGCAGCGATGCCGAGATGTGCAGCCGCATACTCGTGACAGATAATTACGAGAACGTGCTTAGGGACTGCGAGGTACTGATCACAGATTACTCCTCGATATCCTACGACGCGTATTACCGAGGCGCGAAGGTAGTCTTCTACTGGGCAGAGAAAGACGAATGCATGACTCACTACGGCGAGGGCACAAAGCTGATGCTGAATCTCGGGAATGTCTTCGGGCCTGTCGCCATGAACGGAGAAGAGATAACTGCCGCCGTGCGTGAGACTTACGGAAAAGAGCAGAGGCAGGATTATCTTGAAAGATACAGAAAGATAATCGAATTCCACGACGGTAAAAACACCGAGAGGATCATAGAACACCTCATAAAGGACGGTGTCATAGAAAGAAGGGCTTGATACGAAAAAGGGCATATTGAAAAAAGCAATACTGATCATCCTTGCTGTTGTGCTGATGATACCTGCGCAGGCCTTTGCTGCTTCCGATCCAAGTACCGAAAACTTAGTGAGGATAGCAGCCCAGTACAGAGTCCGTTTCAATGAGGCGAAATACAGGACACTAAAAAGCAGATCGGTCAAAGCTAAAAATCTTAAGATCAATCTGAGAAAGATGATCAAAGAAAAGAGCAGCGGCTATTCGGTGGTCCAGGGCGGATGCACCGACGGAAAATACGCGTACTATCTGATGGTGTCATCGTGGACACAAAAGGGCAGGGTCCTCAAAGTGAGGATAAAGAACAACAAAGTCGTCAAGAGATCGAAGATCCTCAACGTTCACCACGGCAACGGAATGGCGTATGACAGCAAGCGTCGCAAGCTGGTAGTCATAGCCCGCGAGGACAGAAAACAGGAGATCACTCTGATCGACGCTAAAACGCTCAAGATCACCAGACAGCAGGATGTAAACTACGATTACTATGAGGATGCCGGCAAAAAATCTCTGAGCCGCATACATCAGAAGCAGGGCCTGGCGGCCATAGCTTATGTAAAGAAGTATGACTGCTACATCGCCCTTGAGAGAAAATATCACCATCTGCTTATCTTCGACCCTGATTCATTCCAGGCGATTGGAATGGTGAAGACCGATATCTCGGATAAGTACCCGGGGACCTACCAGGCGATGGACGCGGACGCAAAGTACGTGTATCTTCTGATCAGCTATTACAATAAAGGCGGAAAAGTGCAGCCTTATAACAAAATACTGGCGCTCGATTGGAACAGCGAAAATCTCCTGCCTGTCGCTAATGCAGAGGTAAGCAATGTCGAGGAAGCCTGGTATTGCAATAACGATGGAAGCGGAAAGGTCGATGCTGCCATAAGGATCAGAACAAAATACGAGGCAGAGAACATATATCACACGACGGATAAGAAGGGCAGGGAGCACTTCTATCTGTCGGAATATCGAAGCCGCTGGGCGTATAACAGCAAGAAAGACTATTACTATATCAGGAGAGACGGTCGTGTTTACGACCTTGGGATAATCTAAAATGCCTGAGATCAACATTTACCTAAGTAAAATATTGCAAGCATTGTTTGTCAGCTTCGCGGTCTCGTTTTTGATCGCCCCGCTTAGCATACGCATTGCGAATAAATTCGGCATAATCGACAAGCCGAAGGACTCAAGAAGAGTCCACAAAAAACCGATCCCGCGCTTTGGCGGAATGGCGATATTCCTCGGCTCGATGATCGCAATGACCATACCTGCGGGCATGAACAGCAAGATAAAGATCGTCATGATCGGAGGAGCGCTGATGTATCTCCTCGGTATCATCGACGACATAAAAGATATCAAGCCTGTAACAAAATTCACCGGGCAGTGGCTGATAGCCTCCCTTATCTTTGCCCTTGGTATAAGGATCAGATTCATAGGCAACTACTTTGGCGCTTCAGTCACAGACGCGCACGCCAATGTAATACTCAGTGTTGGGGTCAGTTACCTCATCACAGTCTTCTGGATAGTTGGTATCACCAACGCGGTTAATCTTATGGACGGGCTCGACGGACTCGCTGCCGGGTCAGTGGCGATAATGTCGATCTCACTGGCCTATGTTGCGTACATACATGGAGTAAGGCTTGGATCAATGCCTGTATGCATAGCTCTCGTAGCTGTCGCCGGTGGCTGCATTGGATTCCTGCCATATAATTTTTCGCCGGCCAAAACGTTCATGGGAGACGGAGGCGCTCTCTATCTCGGATACATGATAGCAGTGCTTTCCGTAGTATCTCCTCTTAAACAGGCGACCGTCGTCGGAGCTCTCATACCTATGCTCACCCTCGCTGTGCCTATTTTCGACACGGTGCTGGCCATGCTGAGGAGGGCACTCAAACACGAGTCCATAATGCATGCCGACAAAGGGCATCTTCATCATCACCTTATGGCAGCGGGCTTCGGACAGAGGCGATCAGTACTCATCATGTACGGTATCGTCGGGATAATGGGAGAGGTAGCGGTGCTCATAAGCCGTGAGCTTTACAAGGACGCGACTATGCTGTTCCTGATCGCTCTTCTGTATCTGGCTATCATAATCGTCCCGAAGAGACCAAAGAAGGGCCTCAAGATGATCATCACTCAGGATATGTCCGAGATCGAGAAAGAGGCATTTTTGGAATATCTGAGAGCCGAGCGCGAGAAGAGAAGATCTATGCATCAGGCAGCGATGGAGCAGCTTGAAAAAGAGGAAGAAGCAGAGAAAGAAAACAGCGAAGCAGAAGCTGAAGAAACAGATAAGAATAAAGAGAACGAGGATACAGAGCAGCAATAAATGAAAATACCGATGTTAGCGGATAAGAACCGCGAAGAGATAAAGGAAATAATAGCGTATCTGGTGTTCGGAGTCCTCACAACGCTTGTAAACATAGTTGTGTACTGGCTGGCCGCACACCCGCTGGGGATAAAAACAGTTCCAAGCTCTGTGATCGCATGGATAGCAGCTGTGGCATTTGCCTATGTCACAAACAGGATCTGGGTATTTCACAGCGAAACAAGCGAGACAGCCGGAGTCATCAAAGAAATCGTCTCTTTCTTTGCCGCCAGGCTGGCCACAGGAGTCATCGACTGGGTGTTCATGTACGTCACTGTGGATCTCCTGCATTTCAATGACGTTTGGATGAAGATCATCGCAAACGTTATAGTCGTTATACTTAATTACATAGCCTCAAAGTTATGGATCTTCAAAAAACCCAAAAACACGGATCAAGCAGAAAAGTAAAACAGAAGAGACGGATCGTTCCACGCGGAATAGCTTATAAAATAGCACTGATGGTTATGGCGCTTGTAGTCGTAGCTCTCTATGCCATGATCATCCTCGTGGATCTTCTTCCGGCTGATCTTACAATAATCATCGCGATAGGCGTTTTGGTCATCCTGATGCTTATCAGTTTTTTGTTTGCCAGCAGAAAAAGATGGAAGAGGATCGTGGGTATCGTATTGTCTCTTGCGTTTGTTGTTGCGCTTGGCTTTGTAACAAACTTCATGTGGAGCACATATGGAATGCTAAGCAGCATGGGAAGCAGCGCCATGACCACTGTTGGGCCTGCCGCAAAAGGAGTAAAAGTTTCCGAGGAACCGTTCAATATTTATCTGACCGGTATAGACCAGTGGGACAACGAAAAGGGATTGGACATGGAGCGAAGCGATGTAAACATGATCCTGACAGTCAACCCTACTACCAAGAAAGTCCTACTGACATCGATCCCTCGCGATACATATGTAAAATTGCACACTGCCCAGAAGATGGATAAGCTCACGCATTCGGGTGTATACGGTGTCGATGAGACTCTCAGCACAGTCGAAGACTGGCTTGGCATAGATCTGAATTACTATGTGAAGATGAATTTCTCGGGTGCCCAGAAGATAATCAATGCCATGGACGGCATCGCCGTGTATTCTCCTGTAGCGTTCGAAAGCAGCCTTAAAGGCTATAAGTACAAAAAAGGATGGAATGCTCTTGGCGGCAACGCGGCTCTTTACTTCGCGAGAGAGCGCAAGGCTTTTGAAGGGCAGGACGCGATCAGAGTCGAGAACCAGCAGCGTGTACTTGAGGCGATCATAAAGAAGATGACATCGAAGCACACGCTCCTTACCAAATACTCGAAGATAATGGAAGTGCTCGGCGACAACATATCAACGAATATGTACGTATCGGATATGTCGGAACTTGCGAAGATGCAGCTGACCGATATGAGTGAATGGGATATAGAGACGCAAAAGGTGGTAGGTTCGTATGACATGGACTATGTCGCGTCCCTTACGCAGTCGCAAAAGTTTTCGGTTTACAAAGCGGATCCGAAATCAGTTTCCAAGTGCCTGAAAAAGATCGACGAAGTGATGAATCCGGCGCGTTCCGATCTTGGGTCGGCGGTAAAGAAAAGAAGCAAGAGCTTTATCATCAACGTTCTGAGCAGCGCCATCGACCGCCTGGTGAACAAAGACTGAAGTTAAGAATGAAGCAGAGAATATATAAATATGACAACGTAAAAGCTCTTCTCATATTTTTGGTGGTGCTGGGGCATATGACAACAGACTACGTGTCAGACTCACACATCGTGAGGTGGACGACGCTGTGGATCTACGCGTTCCATATGCCTTGTTTTATTTTCCTGTCAGGACTGGTGCACAAGCACTACATCACAGAGGAGAGAGCGTCTCTTGGGATAAAAGGAGAGACGAGACTCAGAACAGATAAAGTGCTGGGCTTTTTCCTCTGCGGCTATGGTCTTAAGCTGTTCCTACAGTTCACGCGTACTCTGATGGGGCAGAACCCTCTCTGGCACTGGATAGCGGAGCCTGGCATCCCGTGGTATCTCTTTGTGATGGCTGAGTACGAACTTCTCTTCTATCTGATGAGACGCATCACAGATAAAGTGAAACCGGCATACATGATAGGCGGCGCGTTTGTTTTAAGCGCTGTGGTCGGCTACTTCCCGGTCATCGGCGACACCTTCTGCCTCTCCAGGATGATCAACTTCCTCCCTATATACATGATCGGCTACTACATAGACATGAAGCAGTTCCCTGCGATCATAGATCAGAAGAAGTACAAGATCACAGGCTGGATCATCATAGTCGCGACGCTTCTGATGGCTCGCTTTGCTCCCTGGGGCGCATACAGCCTGCGGAAGTGGTTTACTGGCAGACGCTCATATGAATTCCTCTCGGACTTCTTCGGAAGCACTGCGATCACCTGTGGCTGGGCTCTTCGACTCGCGATATGGGCATTTGCCATCATACTCTCGCTCGCGATCATTGCAGTGATCCCGGACAGAGACCTCGGCTATGTCACAAAAGTGGGAGAGAGAACACTGAACATATACTTCTGGCACAGACCGGTCTGCTATCTCTTCCGCAACTGGGCAGTGTTGCCGCGCCTCTGCGTGTTATTTGGAGGCACGTATAACGCGGAAGTCGCGGGCCAGATCAAAGGGCATGCCTTTGGCGGGAGTGAATGGTCGATGATAGCAGCATACGCTGTATATATACTGATAGCTGCGGCGATGACAGCTCTCTTCGCGCTGAAGGTATTCGAGCATCCTTGCAGCGATCTCATGAAAGCATCTTCAAAGCTGGTTGCCGGGGTCGGCAAAAAAGCCTCCTGATCTCTATTGATTTCCGGGACAATTGATATACAATTACTTAGCAAGATCATAAGAAACAATTGAGCCGGCCCGCAAGGACTGGCTCTCACTGTCAAAGGGGAAGCAGATGCCGCACATTATACGCGGAAGAAAAGTAAAGAGCGCAAAAAAAGGAAAAGAGCCCAAAGGCACCTACAGGAAGCAATTGACGATAGGAAGGCTCACCTATGACCTGAGAAAATGGATCAGGATCTTTTCGTATGCGACCGTTGTCATAGTGGGCATCATCACGCTGGTATTGGCCTATATATTCAACTTCTCCAGCCTCTATCCGGGGCGCGTCAGAACAGATACAGTCCACGCGGTCGACAGGGGAGTGAACTCCATGGAACTGAGCTGGGACGGGGTCCGCAACGCCGACATATACAGAGTATGGGTCAAAGAGATCAAAGAGGACAAAGGCGCGAAAAAGGATATAAGCGAAGCGGACAAAGAGGGCGAAGAAGAGAAGAACCGATCCGAGGCCGTTAAGATCGACGACAGCTGGCTCGAATTCGACACCAAGAAGCCCGAAGTCACAGTCGATGGATTGAAGGAGGGTACACTGTATTCCGTTGTGGTAAGGGCAGATAACGATAAAAGAGAGGGCAAGCTTACCTGGATAAGAAAGTTCAGGACCAAAAAGAAACAGTCTATAGATGTCGTAAAGACAGTAACGAAATTCACCTTCAGCGAGCCGTTCGATCTGGACGCGGACGCGGAGACAGGTCTCATTTATGAATCGAGCGATCCTGACATAGCGGTAGTTGATCCTGAGACCAACAAGATAAAGATAACCGGAGCCGGAGATGCCGAAATAAAGGTAAAGGCCAGGTCGACCGCTGAGTTTGAGTCCGCAAAGGAAGTAGTTGAGCTCAAAGTTTTGGACTCGGAAGCAGTGCCTGCAGGAGGCGCGGCTGCGAACGTGATCTATCATCTGGACTCGGAAAACTGCGACGTCGTTAAGACAGTCACCGGCGAGGGCGGGGCGGTCGTTCCTCAGGGACTTGCTTACACAGGGGATAAATACATCATTTCATATGGGATGGGAAGTCCAAACCGCATGATAAGCTTTGATGTTGACGGCGACAGCAAAGAGTCGAGCGTACCAAAGATATCGCTCGGGCATCCCAACGGCTTCACTTACGCCGATGAAAACGGACTTTGTTATTGCGCGAAGGGCTGGACATCTACAGTGTTCACTTATGAGCCGTCTACCGACGAATACGGATCGGTATCACTGGCATACGGCTGTTCGGGAATCGGGTACGACAGAAAAGAAAAGCTGCTGTACACATGCTCACGCACCGCGATGGTCGCGTATGACATAAGTGACGGCTACAGCATCAAATACAGATGCGGCGTAGTCAGCCACAGCGGCAACGTGTACACACAAGACTGCGGAGGCCACGCCGGGATCATGTTCAGATGCCTGTCGGGCAGCAGCAAACACGGCATCAATTATATAGATATGTATGATATGAAGAACGGAAGATATCTCGGAACGCTCTCTTGCGATCTCTCAGAAGTGGAGAGCTGCATAGTAGACAAAGACGGATTCCTGGAGATACTCGCCAACAACACAAGCGGGACCGACTACATCTGGAAGACAGAGCTCAACGTAGACACGCTTGGCGAAGGACTCTAGACAAAATTAAAAAGCGCCGATCGGCGCTTTTGTTTTACAAATACTTCGTGATGACCACTAGCCCTTACGCAGGGTGCGGATCTTCTGGCGGGCTGTGATAGCGAGATAGAGTATCTCGTTGGCAGGAGTCGGTATTCCGTGCTTTCTGCCCAGCCTTACGACTTCACCCGCGTACTCGTCTATCTCTATAGGACGTCCGGCTTCGTAGTCCTGGAGCATGGACATCTTTTTGTCCGGTGGAAAGTTGACGAGCATCTCGATCACTTCATCGCGGTCGTCTTCGTTTATATCTATGCCTTCGGCGCGTCCTACTGCCAGGATCTCATCCATGAGCATGCGCATCAGCGACCTTACCTCTTCGACCTGTCCGAAAAAACCGCATTCCGCCTGAACTTCTACAGCCGTCTGGCTGGCTCCGGTGTTGAGCATCCACTTGATCCACTTTGCACGGCGCATGTCTTTATAGACCTTCACGTTGACGCCGAGTTCCTTGAGCCTTTCGTAAGCCTCTCTGACCTCAGGCTTTTCGTCTGTGTTGTCAGCATATCCTATCTGCATCTCTCCAAGAGTATGGTAATAGACCCTGCGGCTCATGCGGTGGGCATCTGTCCTGAGCACGACTCCGTAAAAGACGCGGTTGTCAGGGAATTCACCCTGGAGCAGCTGCGTTGTCGTTATTCCGTTTTCGATAGGAAGCAGTATGGTTTCCTTGTCGATAAGCGCGCGAAGGTCATCGATGACCGAGTCCATGCTGTACGTCTTCGCCGCAAGTATGAGAAGGTCGATGTGTATGTCCTGCGAGCGGTCTGAATAGACCTTCGGATAAAACTCTTCGTTATTTACAGAGATCCCCTTTTCGAGCCTCTCGGCGCGCTCACCGGTCGCGAGAAGATAGACGTTTTCGGGGTCTCTTTTAAACATCTCATATGTCAGGGCGCTGCCGACTGAGCCGGCGCCCAGTATTCCTACTGTTTTGATCATTTTTAAATCCTTTGTATTTGTAAAATTGAACGTTTCGGCATTTCTGCCTTGCATGTCACTCCGGCATTGCCGGTCGCGTGCCGTAAGCATAACAGATTCAGGAGGAGAAAATCCACCTAAACAGTACGATCCGGGTACCCGGATATGCCGCTAAAATTTCAGCTCGCGGACGTTAAGAGGAGTCCTCCAGATGTAGTCCGTCTTGCCCGGCGAGTTGATGAGAAGCTGCAGATGACCGTCGCTTCCTACTGCTGCGCTCTCGATCTCACCTATAGTGATCTTCACCGAGCCCAGATATGCGTAGTCAGACGCGCGATATATATCTATGAAATTGGTTTTCTTCTTGTTGGCTCCGCTTATGCCGTGGAATATGAAGCCCTCGCCTGCACCGCAATCCTGGATGTAGTGGAATATTCCGTGGTCACATCTGGCGAAAAGCCTCTGATGCGAGAATCTGCCATCGGCACTGTACGCCCTGATACCTGTGTGCGAGGTGGCGTAGATAAGCTTCGTGGCATTGTCGTAGCCGACTCCTGATGAAGAATATGGAGTGCTGGACTTGCCGTACTTTCCGGTAGCAGGGTCATAAGTGTAGATCCTCTTCTGGTTTCCCTTGAAGATGTAGCATTTTTGAGTAACAGGATCCCATGTGATGCCGTTTGGATGGCCTATGTTGAACGAGAATTTGCTGGCTCCGAGGCGGGTACCGTTTGCTGAGTAAGTCACGACTCCCTGGCCTGCCGCCATGCCGTATACGATGTAATACCTGCTGCCCGTGAAGGTGAAGCCCTGAGGCACGATCGCATTTCCATACCCGGTTATAGGGAAGATCGCCTTGCAGTTCTTTTTGGTGAACTTGTAGACGACTCGCGCTTTTCCTCCATAAGTTGGATTCGTTAGGAGGGCTTTTGCGAGAGCAGACTTTTTCGCGAGTTGCTTGGCGGTCGGTTTTTTGAATGCGGACGATCCAAGCCTCACATAATCTGCGCATACGTAAGCGTTATATCCGTCGATCCTGACCTTATACCACTTCATGCTGTCGCCTTTGAGCTTTGCCGGCAGAAGGATGTCCATCGTTGTTCCGAAAGACGCAGTGCCGATGACCCTGAAGTCGGTGGAAGGCCCTGTTCTGTAATTGAGCGCATCGGTGCATGCGCCTTGTGCGCTCCCAAAGCTTATATCCTTGACGAGATCAGCCCTGATATAGCCCTTCTTGCCTTTTGCCGTCACATAATACCAACGGTTTACAGCAGAACTGCTGCCGCTTTTAGTGAACACTTCACGCTTGATCGTGAGCTTAGTGTTCTTCTTGAGCAGTTTGACGGACCTTGAGGAAGTGCTCGCCGACTTCCTAAGATTTACATCGCTCTCGCTGACTTTACCCTTTGCGGTGATCGAAGCAGCCGAAGCTGGCGGACAGACGCCAGGACTAAGGAGAGGCATCATTGTCACGATCATCATAGCGATGATGGTAAGTGTGCCGATCCTTTTCAGAAGATCCGTTGTAATATGCTTTTTCAGATGTGTACGCGCAGTACTCATTTTTCCTTATGATTTCCTTTCTTGTTTGGTGCCATCTGTTGTGATTATAGGAAAGGGCAGAATATCCCTTCAATAAACCTATACAAACAAAAACCTTATAATACTGTAAGCAACTGTAAGAAAACACGAAAAAAGCACTTGCTTTTGCGATGAGTAATGACTAAAATGAATAGGCGTGTCAATACGGGCATGCATACCAACTGCGCAGAGAAGATCTGCGCCGCTATAGACCACAGGAGGTGTCAACATGAGAGATTATGAACTTCTATTCGTGCTTGATCCGAGCCTGGATGAAGAGACAAAGGCAAACCTGATCGAAACCGTCAAGGGCGTTATCAACGCTGGTGGCGAGGCCGGTGAGGCTGACGTCTGGGGCGATCGCAAACTCGCTTACAAGATCGGCAAGAACACTACAGGTTACTACGTAGTTATCCCGTTCAAGGCCGAAGCAGACCTGCCTAAGGAACTCGACAGAAGACTTAGGATCAACGAGAATGTCATGAGACATATCATCGTTAGCCAGGACGAAGAGTAGTGAAAGGATAGGAGGTCTGAGATGAATCAAGTAATTTTGATCGGAAGACTCGCCAGAGATCCAGAACTGAGCTACACTGCCAACACCCAGACAGCAGTCTGCCGCTTCACTATCGCAGTGGACAGGCCGAGAAGAAGGGACAGCAGCGAAGACGCAGGCGCCGATTTCATCCGCATCACAGTATGGGGAAGACAGGCAGAAACATGCGACCGTTATCTTTCCAAGGGCAGACAGGTAGCGATCATGGGCAGGATCCAGACCGGAAGCTACAAAAACAGAGAAGGCGCTACTGTCTACACTACTGATGTAGTGGCTGACAGAGTCGAGTTCCTCGGCGGCGGAAACGGCGGCCAGGGCCAGGGCGGCTCTTATCAGGGCGGTCAGGGCTTCGGTGGCAATCAGGGCTTTGGTGGAGGTCAGGGTTTCGGTGGTAACGAGACTCAGGGCACAGGCTTCAGCCCGGCACCGGAAGAACCGAGTGCCTTCGACGACATGCCGGATACATTCCAGGCAGCCGAAGATGATATTCCATTCTAAGAAAGGGGAGAGCACGAATCATGGAAAGAAATTCAAGACCGAGACGCATGAACACAGGCATGAGAAGACGCAAAGTCTGCCAGTTCTGCGCTGATCCGGAAAAGAAGATCGACTATAAAGATGCAGAGACTCTTAAGAAGCACATCACAGAGAGAGGAAAGATCCTCCCTAGAAGAGTCACAGGTACTTGCGCAATGCATCAGAGAGCAGTTGCTAAGGCAATCAAGAGAGCAAGAGTAGTCGCGATCCTTCCATTCGACGCGGATCAGTAGATCGATAGGATTAAAAAGCTCCGGCTGATGAGGCCGGAGTTTTCATTTGCGGTTTTTGATGCTGCCTTTTACGCTGGTGTCGTAGTATTCGAGGGCCTCGTCAAACGGACCGTCATAGACTACCACGCCCTTGTGTATCACGATCCCGCGCTCGCATAACATTGAGGCGTATTCTCTGTGGTTGACGGACATCACAAGAGTCGTCTCATCGCCCGAGGTGAGTTTTTTGAGCCTCCGGACCGCTTCATCGGAGAGATCCTGTGAGCCAAGAGAGAAGGACTCGTCATATATCATGATATCGGGCATCCTCGCCGTATATATCGCAAAGCCAAAGAGACTTGCGCGGCCCGTATTCAACTGGCTCATCGGACGATACTTTTCTTTCATGAGTCCGGCATACTCAAATACTGCCTCTTCGCATTCGGCGGCCTGCTCTTCAGTCCAGCCGAGGAGCTTACATCTCATCGCATAATTATCCACGCTGCTCATCGCGGCCATAAAACCCATGCGGTAGTTGAGCACGGAAGTTACCTTTCCGCTAATCTCTACATGGCCGGAGTTCGGCTCGGTGACGCCGCTTAGGATCTTCAAGAGCGTAGTCTTGCCCGAATGAGGGAATCCGATGATGCCCACTTTTTCGCCTTTTCGCACCTCAAAACTGATGTCCCTCAGGACATTTCTCCTTCGGCCGGCTTTCAAGCCAAGAAGCAGAGACCTTATCTTCTGCCAGTTGTTCTTGTACACCCGGTAACTCTTCCTGATATTTTCTGCCCTTATGACTACATCACTCATCCAAGCCTCCTATATCAGTTCAGGTATGCGCTTGCCGACGCGCTTCCAAAGCAGACCGGTCAGCAAGGTGAGAACAGCCATCGAGATGGCAAAATACAAGAAACGCTGCCCCTGATCCCATATCCATATGTGATATGCGAAGCAGTTGCGGAATCCTTCAGCCAGATAGCATATCGGATTGAAGGCGAAGAAAAGGCTTTTGCTGTTGTGTACGTTATATATGATGCCCGATAGCCAGAAGAAAGCCGTCCTTATGACTTTAATGAACTCGATGACATCACTGCTTATTATGTTCAGAAGAGCGGTGAGAGTGACCCAGATATAGCAGAAACATACGGTCAGCAGCGAGTATATCGGAAACTGGAGCCAGTAGACGCTCGGCGCGACTCCCATGCACATAGTGGTTATTATCAGAGCTACGATCATAACAAGGTATACGAAGAAACGCGAAAGCACAGCGGCCATCGGCATCGTTGTCAAAGGGAATCCGGTGTATCGGACGATGTTGGCGTGCCTGTGGAAGCAGGCGGAGCCCCAGACAAGAAGATCCGAGATGAACTGCCACTGAACGATCCCGGACGCGAGCCAGATAAAGTAAGGGCAGTAGGAATCTTCGACGGTAGCAGCGCTTCTGAAGCCCTCCATTATCGCGAAGTAGAACATGAAGAGGTAAAAGATCGGCTTTGTGACAGCCCAAAAGACGCCGAGGTCGGAAGCGTTATGCTGCCGCCTCAGATCAATCTTCGCTATGCTTGAAGTAAGCGCGAAGTTCTCCGTATTCTCTCTTATTACCTGTATGAGCCACTTGATCATTTTCAAAGTATGATTATACCACGCGCGCATTAATTGTGGCGTTAGAGTGCAGAGTCACGGCAAACATTAATGATTGTTAATCTAAGCACGGAAAGTTTGTCAGAACGACACGATATCTTTATAATATGGGAAATCTAAATGGGTAGAATAGACGTCGGATGTTCCCGCGCTCAGCATATCTAATCGGCGGAAGCGGCGGGCGAATCTGAGAATAGAAAGAAGGTCTCAAAAATGAGAGAGCTTATATATCAATTTATCACCTGGGTAGCGAGGATGCATGAACACATCATCGGCATCAACGACTCGGGCGGGTATTACTTCAACGACAAACAGCTTCACTTCATCGTGACGGGCTTGTTCGGCATGGCCCTTATATTCGTACTCTACCCGATTTTCAAGCTTTTGGCCAAGACAGGACATACGATGGTAATAACGTTTTTGTATGTGTTCACGGTCGTGATAGTGGTGTGCTTCGCCATAGAGATAGGGCAGTGGTATTCGGGAACAGGCATAATGGAGAGCGAGGACATCGCCTATGGAGTCAGGGGCTTCCTGGTGATGTTCATTATATTCGCTATACTGCGTGGACTGTATCACGGCATCAAAGCGCTGGTGACAAAGGACGAACGCAAGGAAGAAGAATTCGGAAAACATTACGACCAGAGCAGCCGCGGATACTAATTCAGGCAATACAGCCGGTTTTACCACTGCCTAAGAGGGAGCAAGGATCATCAACAGGATAGGCGATAAATGTTTCGCCTATCTTTTTTTTTCAGTTTTCGCGGCCGCAGGCTTCGGTACAAAACTATTCGATTCGCCATGTTTGATGTTCGCTTCGTGGCGCAGAGACTCCAGGTTGAGTAGGCGAAGATGATTGGTTTGTGATTGTTTAGTAAAAAGATGGGAAAACTTGGAAAATACAGCAAATTAATTTGATTATAGGCTCAGAAAATGAGAAAATAACGGTGTGTTTTTGTAAACGATGATTACGACATTGTCAGTGCCTGCAGATAGGAATGGCGCGATGATGTTTTCGGTAAATAAGCGGAGGGGGTGCACATGAAAAAAGTCGGACTTATTATGGGTAGCGACAGCGATCTGCCTGTTGTGCAGAAGGCTGCCGGGGTACTCAAAGAACTTGGGATCCCATATGAGGCCCACGTGTACTCGGCGCATAGGACTCCTGCCGAAGCGGCGGAGTGGACAAAGGCGGCGAGGGGCGAAGGCTTCGGAGTGATAATAGCCTTTGCGGGCATGGCAGCCCATCTGGCGGGAGCGATTGCGGCAAATACGACGCTCCCGGTTATTGGCGTGCCATGCAAGAGCGCCGCGCTCGAAGGCATGGACGCTCTTCTTGCGACCGTAATGATGCCGAGTGGTATCCCGGTCGCCACGGTCGCCATTGACGGAGGCAAGAACGCGGCGCTGCTCGCCGCCGAGATGATCGCACTTTCCGATCCGGAGCTCTCCGACGCATTGGACGCAAGGAGGGCGAAGGAAGCCGCGGCAGTACTGGAAAAGGACAAAGGAATTGAAGATAGATTGTAGTCAAACAGATCGAGCAACCCAGGCGCGTGAAGCGATCCGAGTTCACGGGAAGAAGCTCTGAGCAAATTTAATTGAGGAGATCAGGTTGCGCGATTGAGAAAGCTAGAGGCGATCCGAACACGCGGGCAAAAGAATTGGGCAAATCGAATCCGGGAAATCCTACCGCGCGATCGAAAAAGCTCGAGGCGAGTCGTAAAGGTCAAAAGCAAGTAAAGTGAATCGGATCACGACGAGCCATTCGCACCGGTAAAAAAGAGTGGGGATGGGATACACATCAGTAATCAATTAGCTGCACATAAGGAGGCCAAAATGAAATTAGTTTACACAGGCAAGACAAAGAACGTATTCGAACTTGAGAACGGCAACTATCTTCTGAAGTTCAAGGATGATGTCACAGGCAAGGATGGAAAGTTTGACCCGGGCGAAAACCAGATCGGACTGACTATCGAGGGCGTAGGCGACATCAATCTTCAGATGACAGATTACTACTTCAAGAAGATCAACGAAGCAGGCATCAGAACTCACTATGTTCAGGCTAACTTCGAAGATACTACTATGGAAGTAAAGCCGGCTAAGGTATTCGGACATGGCCTCGAAGTTATCTGCAGAGTCAAGGCAGTAGGCAGCTTCATCAAGAGATACGGTGAATACATCGAGCCTGGCACAGATCTCCCTTACTATGTAGAGACAACTTTCAAAAACGACGCGCTCGGCGATCCGCTGGTCACAAAGGACGGCCTCGTAGTGCTCGGAGTCATGACAGAAGAGCAGTATGACGACCTCAAGGACATGACACAGAAGATCACAAAGATCGTTGCAGACGACATGAAGGAAAAGGGACTGGATCTGTACGATATCAAATTCGAGTTCGGCTATGACGCTGACGGCAAGGTGATGCTTATCGACGAGATCGCATCCGGCAATATGAGAGTTTACAAAGACGGCGAGTATATCGAGCCGCTGAAGCTGAACGAACTCTTCTTTGCATAGAGATAATTAGAAAGGATTTGCCATGGGCGGTTTCTTCGGTATAACTTCAACTGATAATTGCATAATGGATGTCTATTTTGGCGTCGATTACCATTCTCACCTCGGCACGCGCCGGGGTGGTTTGGCTTCATACGATAAAGACTTCGGCTTCCAGCGCGAGATCCACAACATCGAGAACGCGCCATTTAGGACCAAATTCGAAGGCGTGATCGATAAGATGCACGGCACCTCCGCCATCGGCTGCATCAGCGATATGGACCCACAGCCGCTTCTTTTCAGATCGGTGAGCGGCACATACGCCATATGCTTCGTCGGAGTGATCAACAATGTAAACGAGATCGCTGATCTGGTGCTCAAAGGCGGACATGGTCACTTCGAAGCCATGACAGCCGGCAGACTGAATCAGGCGGAGGTGATCGCCGCTCTCATTTCTGATAAAGATGATCTGGTAGAAGGCATACGCTACGCGCAGGAGATCATTGATGGCTCGGCATCGATCATGGTGCTCAAAGAAGGCGGAGACATCATAGTCGCTAGAGACAAAGACGGCAGGACTCCGGTCACCATCGGCATCTCTAAGAATGCCAGCGGAGCCTCGTTCGAGTCCTTCCCACTCCACAAAGCAGGCTTTGAAGAAACAAGAGACCTCGGCCCGGGAGAGATAGTAGAACTGAAGCCGGGGAAATGCACCCAGCTAAGAGCTCCTGATGAAAAGATGAAGATCTGCGCTTTCCTCTGGAGTTACTACGGCTATCCAACGACCACATATGAGGGCGTGAACGTAGAGACGATGCGCTACGAGAACGGCCGCATCATGGCCAGGAACGACATGGAAAACGGCTTCGATCTCGACAGCGTCGACTATGTCGGCGGAGTGCCTGACAGCGGTACACCGCACGCGATAGGTTACTCCAACGAGAGCCACAGACCATTTGCAAGAGCCTTCATCAAATACACCCCTACATGGGCGAGAAGCTTCATGCCTGTCAGCCAGACAGAGCGCAACGAGATCGCCAAGATGAAGCAGATCCCTGTGAAGGAACTCATCGACGGCAAGAGCCTGCTCTTCGTAGACGACTCCATAGTCCGCGGCACACAGCTCCGCGAGACAGTCGAGTTCCTCTACAGCAACGGAGCGAAGGCGGTGCACATGAGATCGGCTTGCCCGCCTATAATGTACGCATGCAAGTACCTGGGATTCTCGCGCAACAAGAGCGAGATGGATCTCCTCTCTAGACGTCTCATCGTGAAGATGGAAGGAGAACAGGGACTCGAGCATATAAACGAATACGCAGACGCATCGACAGAGCGCGGCCGTAAATTAAGAGCCGCGATCGCCAAGGAGATGGGATTTGAGACACTCGAATTCCAGTCGCTCGAAGGCGTCATCGAAGCTATAGGGTTAGATAAGTGTAAGCTCTGCACGTATTGCTGGAACGGCGAAGAGTAAAAGGTAGAAATGGAGAGAGAATGAATAAATATTCGAATTCAAACAGTTACGCAGCAGCCGGAGTGGATATCACAGCGGGTTATAAAGCTGTAGAACTAATGAAGAAGCACATAGCAAGGACTACCATTCCGGGCGTGATGGGACAGGTCGGCGGATTTGGCGGCCTCTTCGAACTCGATCTTACGGGCATCGAAAAGCCGGTTCTGGTAAGCGGCACAGACGGAGTAGGCACTAAGCTGAAACTGGCGTTCACTCTGGAGAGACACGATACTATAGGTATCGACTGCGTCGCGATGTGCGTAAACGATATCATCTGCGTGGGAGCAAAGCCACTTTACTTCCTCGACTATATCGCATGCGGAAAGAACGTACCTGAGAGGATCGAGCAGATCGTCGCGGGCGTCTGCGAAGGCTGCGTGCAGTCGGGAGCAGCCCTCATCGGCGGCGAGACAGCAGAGATGCCCGGTTTCTACGATGCCAACGAGTACGACCTCGCCGGATATTGCACGGGCATAGTCGACAAGGACAAGATGATCGACAACAACGAGATGAAAGAAGGCGATATCATCATCGCCCTTCCATCGAGCGGAGTGCATTCCAACGGATTCTCGCTGGTAAGAAGAGTGTTCGCACTGGATAAGCCTGATGTAATGATGCTTAATGCGCCGAATACACAGCTCGGCGGAGCATCGCTTGCGGATACACTGCTCGCGCCAACAAAGATCTACGTGAAGCCTGTGCTGGCACTTCTCGATGAAGTAAAGGTAAAGGGCATCTCGCACATCACAGGCGGCGGCTTCTACGAAAACATCCCGCGCTCGATCCCTGGCGGACTCGGAGCCGTGATCGTAAGAAAGGCAGTCAAAGTGCTCCCTATCTTCGATCTTATCCAGGCAGTCGGAGTCATCGACGAGCACGACATGTACAACACCTTCAACATGGGAGTCGGAATGACTATCGTTGTTTCGAAGGACGAAGCAAAAAGAGCGCTTGAGATCCTCAAGGCGAACGGCGAAGACGCTTACGTCATAGGTGAAGTCATACGCTCCAAAGAGAAGATACAGTTCATATAAAATAATAAACAGGGCGTTCGGCACCGACTGACGACAGAATGATTGGCCGTGTCGATGCCCGGATGCAAAAGCAGGAAAAGAAAACATGGCAAATAAAGCGAAGATCGCGGTATTGGTATCGGGCGGCGGCACCAACCTACAGGCGCTCATAGACGCCGAAAGATCGGGGATCATAGACTCGGGCGAGATAGTGTTGGTTATCTCCAATAACGAGGGTGCCTACGCGCTCGAGCGAGCGGAGAATGCCGGGATAGAGGCGCATGCTGTCACAAAGAAAGCGCATGGCGGGCAGGCAGGCTTCGAGGCAGCGGTCAGGGAACTGATCGACTCGAAGGGAATAGACCTTATAGTGCTTGCCGGCTTTCTCAGCATACTCAGCGAAGATTTCGTAAAGCACTACGATCATAGGATCATCAATATCCATCCGGCGCTTATCCCGTCGTTCTGCGGGCCGGGTTACTATGGGCTGAGGCCTCATATAGCCGCGCTCGAACGCGGGGTCAAGGTGACCGGCGCTACTGTCCATTACGTGAACGAGATAGCCGACGGCGGCGAGATCATCGCCCAGAAGGCGGTATATATACAGGAAGGCGACACTCCTGAGGTGCTCCAAAAGCGCGTGATGGAGGAAGCAGAGTGGATAATACTGCCTCAGGCCGTGGCAGATATTTGCCGCAAGATCGTTCAGTCAAGATAGCAGACTACGCAAATACAATAATACAAAAGACGATTTTCAGGAAATAATCTATGGACATTTATTCAACTAAAAGATTCAGAGATGTGGTAAGCGGCAACAGTTATCCTGGCCGTGGTATTGTAGTTGGAAATTCAAGCGATGGCACCAAAGCGGTCATCGCGTATTTTATTATGGGGCGCTCGGCGAATTCGCGTAACCGCGTCTTTACCGAGAGAGACGGATCTGTATATACGGAGCCGTTCGACCCTTCAAAGGTAGAGGATCCGAGCCTGATCATCTACGCGGCGGTAAGAAAATATGAGAACAAGCTGATCGTCACGAACGGCGACCAGACAGATACGGTGTACGAGGGCTATGCAGAGGGCAAAGGCTTCCATGAGTCGCTTACGGCGAGGCAGTTCGAGCCCGACGCGCCGAATCTCACGCCACGTATCAGCGCGGTAGTAAGATTTAATGGCGGAACGGGGCGTGATCACGGCGACGGCGCTTTTGACTACAGCATGAGCATACTCAAAAGCGCGGACCGGGAGGGCACGGCCTGCAACCGCTACGGATATGACTACGCGCCGCTCCCGGGCGTCGGGCATTTCATCCATACATACCAGTGCGACGGAAACCCGCTCCCGACATTCCAGGGTGAGCCTCGCCGCATAGAGATACCAGATGATATCGACGAGCTTACAGACGAGATCTGGAACGCGCTCGACCCGGATAACAAGATCTCACTCTATGTCCGCTACACAGACATCGAAAGCGGAGAAGTAGAGAGCAGAAGGATCAATAAGAACCAGTATTAAACAGGGCGAGGCAATAAGCAATTGCGATTAGATAAGCACAAAGAAAACAAATAGACATGAAAGAATTCGAACTCAAATACGGTTGCAATCCGAATCAGAAGCCGGCGCGAATCTACATGGCAGACGGAAGCGAGCTGCCCGTAGAGATAGTGAGCGGGCGCCCGGGATATATCAATTTCCTCGACGCTCTAAATTCCTGGCAGCTCGTAAAAGAGCTTAAGGAAGCGCTCGGAATACCGGCAGCGGCTTCGTTCAAACACGTGAGCCCGGCCGGGGCGGCGATAGGCCTGCCGCTTACAGACAAGCAAAAGAAAGCCTGCTTCGTTGATGACATCGAAGGCCTCGACGATTCACCGCTTGCCTGCGCCTACGCCAGAGCCAGGGGCACAGACAGGATGTGCTCGTTTGGCGACTGGATCGCGCTTTCAGATGTGTGCGATGCCACAACAGCCAAAATCATCAAGCGTGAAGTAAGCGACGGAGTCATCGCTCCGGGCTACACCGATGAAGCGCTCGAAATACTGAGCGCCAAGAAAAAGGGCAATTACAACGTTATAAAGATCGACCCTGATTACACTCCTGCTGAGAAAGAGACAAAGCAGGTGTTTGGAGTCAGCTTCGAGCAGGGGCACAACTTCTTCAAGATAGACGAGGATCTCCTCGCCAACGTGGTGACCGAGAACAAAGAGCTCCCTGAAGAAGCAAAACGCGACTTAATAGTGGCGCTTATCACACTGAAATATACACAGTCGAATTCCGTATGTTACGCGCACGACGGACAGGCCATAGGGGTCGGAGCCGGCCAGCAGTCGAGAGTCCACTGCACTCGCCTCGCGGGAGGCAAAGCAGACACTTGGTTCCTCCGCCAGCACGACAAAGTGCTCGGCCTGCCGTTCAAGCCGGAGCTCAAGAGGCCTGATCGCGACAACGTGATTGACGCGTATATAAACAGAAATGAAGAGGACTGCTGCGCAGACGGCAACTGGCAGAAATACTTCACCGAGCAGCCGGCGCGCTTCACGGACGAAGAACAGAGAGCGTATCTCGATAGCATCACAGGTGTGAGCTGCGGATCAGACGCGTTCTTCCCGTTCTTCGACAACGTGCAAAGGGCGGCCGCTTCCGGAGTCAGCTACATCGCTCAGCCGGGCGGATCCATTCGAGATGACGCTGTCATCGATTGCTGCAACAAGCTCGGCATCACGATGGCATTCACGGGAATGAGGCTGTTCCATCACTAATGAAAGGATTATCGACATGAAAGTACTGGTAGTAGGAGGCGGCGGAAGAGAGCACGCCATCATCAAGAAACTCAAAGAGAATAAGGACGTAGAGAAGATCTGGGCTCTGCCTGGCAACGGCGGCATCGCGCTCGACGCGGAGTGCCATCCGGTAAAAGCTACAGATATAGACGGCATAGTCGCCTTCGCAAAGGAGCACCATCCTGACTACGCGGTAGTAGCTCCTGATGATCCGCTGGTGATGGGCTGCGTCGACGCACTCACAAACATCGGAGTGCCTTGCTTCGGCCCAGATGCAAAGGCGGCGATCATCGAAGGCAGCAAGGTCTTCAGCAAAGGCCTCATGAAGAAATACGATATCCCGACAGCGCGCTACCAGACTTTCGATAACATAAAAGACGCGCTTTACTACCTCGAAACAGCTCCGATCCCGACAGTCATCAAGGCCGATGGGCTGGCGCTCGGAAAGGGTGTAGTGATCGCAGAGACGAGAGAGGACGCTGTAGCCGCAGTGAAGTCCATGATGGAAGATCACAAATTCGGCGCCAGTGGTGATAAAATAGTAATAGAAGAATTTCTCGAGGGGCCTGAGGTATCCGTGCTCAGCTTCACAGACGGAAAGACTGTAGTGCCGATGGTAAGCTCGATGGATCACAAGCGCGCAGGCGATGGTGACACCGGACTCAACACAGGCGGTATGGGCACCATCGCGCCGAATCCGTATTATACGGATGAGGTGGCGGCACGCTGCATGGAAGAGATATTCCTGCCGACTATGCGCGCGATGAATGAAGAGGGACGCACTTTCAAAGGCTGCCTCTACTTCGGCCTCATGATCACAGCCGATGGCCCTAAAGTCATCGAGTACAACTGCAGATTCGGAGACCCTGAAGCGCAGGTAGTGCTTCCGCTTCTCGACACCGATCTTCTCACTATCATGCAGGCTGTCACCGAGGAGAGGCTCTCCGAGGTCGAAGTCAAGTGGAAGGACGGATCGGCGTGCTGTGTGATCGCGGCATCTGACGGATATCCGGTCAGCTACGAGAAGGGCTACGAGATAGAGATCCCTGAGGAAGTCATTCCTTATGTATACGTCGCCGGAGCAGCTGAAGAAGAAGGCAAACTGGTCACGAGCGGAGGCAGAGTGCTCGGCGTGACAGCGGTAAGGCCTACACTCGACGAGGCTATCGAGGCGTCGTACGATATGCTCGACAGCATAGATTTTGCGAACAAGTATTACAGAGCGGACATCGGACAGAGAGCATTAAAAGCACTCAAATAAAAAAGGACAATATTAAACGGAAACCGTAGAAACATATAACTCAACAAAGGAGAAAACAATGGTCTACAGGGTATTTGTAGAGAAGAAAGAAGGACTCAGAGCGGAAGCTGCGGCGCTCAAAAACGACGCCAAGGTGCAGCTCGGCATAACGAGGCTCGAAGATGTAAGGATCATCAACAGATATGATGTCGAAAACATCGACGAAGCTCTCTTTGAAGACTGCATTTGGAAAGTGTTCGCTGAGCCACAGCTTGACAACGTTGCCGGAGACATGGAGGAGTTGTTCCTCGGGCAGCACGCCTGCAAATTCGGAGTGGAAGCGCTGCCGGGACAGTTCGACCAGAGAGCTGACTCTGCTGAGCAGTGCATCCAGATAATCAGCCAGGGCGAGAGACCGACAGTAAAGTTCGCGAAGATATACGTGCTTTACGGCGAACTGATGCCTGCGGATATAGACGCGATCTCGAATTACGTGATCAATCCGGTCGAGGCAAGGCGTGCTTCGCTTGCGATGCCTGAGAGCCTCCAGATGGAATACGAGATCCCTGAGACAGTAGAAACACTCGAGGGATTTACTGCCATGGAGCCGGGCGCATATAAGATGTGCATCGACGAGATGGGGCTCGCGATGGACGAGGACGATCTCGGAATGTGCGTGGAATATTTCAGAGACACAGAGCACAGAGACCCTACCATCACAGAGCTTCGCATGATCGACACTTACTGGTCGGATCACTGCAGGCACACCACCTTCAACACAGTGATCGACAGCGTCACTATCGAAGACCCTGTGCTCGAGAAAGCATATATGGATTATCTGACGCTCAGAAAGGATCTCGGGCGCAACAAACCTGTGACCCTTATGGACATCGCGACCATAGCGGTGAGGCATCTGAAGCGCCTCGGCAGACTCGATAAGCTCGATGAGTCCGAGGAGATCAATGCCTGCACCATCAAGATAAACGTGGAGGTCGACGGCGAAAGCGAGCCGTGGCTCCTCCTGTTCAAGAACGAAACACACAATCACCCGACTGAGATAGAGCCTTTCGGAGGCGCTGCTACATGCCTCGGAGGCTGCATCAGAGACCCGCTCTCAGGAAGAGCATACGCTTATTCCGCTATGAGAATTACGGGCGCTGCTGATCCGCTTCAGCCGATCGCGAACACTCTGCCGGGCAAGTTACCGCAGAGGTCGATCGTAACAACAGCTGCCAAAGGCTATTCAAGCTATGGCAACCAGATCGGACTCGCAACAGGTATAGTTGATGAGATATATCACCCCGGATATGCCGCGAAGCGCATGGAAGTCGGCGCCGTTATGGCGGCCGCTCCTGCGGTCAACGTCAGAAGAGAGCGGCCGGAGCCGGGCGATATAGTGATGCTGCTCGGCGGCTCGACCGGGCGCGACGGCATCGGCGGAGCAACAGGATCGTCCAAGGCGCACGACGCGCACTCGGTCGAGACATGCGGCGCCGAAGTCCAGAAAGGTAATCCGCCTGAAGAGCGCAAACTTCAGAGACTCTTCAGAAGCGGAGTCGCTACGCGCATGATCAAGCGCTGCAACGACTTCGGAGCGGGTGGCGTCAGCGTAGCTATAGGCGAGCTGGCAGACGGGCTCGAGATCGAGCTCGACAACGTCCCTAAGAAATACGAAGGCCTCAACGGCACAGAACTCGCCATAAGCGAATCCCAGGAGAGAATGGCTTGCGTAATAGCCGCCTCCAACGAAGAGCTCTTCAAGACGCTCGCCGCCGAGGAAAACCTCCAGTGCGTAAAAGTCGCTACAGTGACCGAGAGCCCAAGGCTTGTGATGCACTGGAACGGAAATAAGATAGTAGACATCTCGAGAGAATTCCTCGACACAAACGGTGCTGACAAGCACATCGACATCACGCCTGAGGCACCAAAAGACTGGAACGCCACAAGCATGTATGCTGAGTCGAGAAGCTTCACCGCAGCCATGAGACATCTGGCGCAGGATCTCAACATCTGCTCCAAGAGAGGTCTCTCGGAGCGCTTTGACTCCACCATCGGAGCCGGCACAGTGCTGATGCCGTTTGGCGGCAAGAACCAGCTCACTCCTATCCAGGCTATGGTGCACAAGATCCCTCTCGAAGAAGGACACACAGATGACTGCTCACTGATGGCGTTCGGCTACAACCCGTTCATCTCGAGCGCTTCACCATATCACGGAGCATATCTTGCTGTAGTTGAGTCGGTGGCCAAGCTGATCGCGGCAGGCGCTAACTTCGAAGACATATATCTGTCGTTCCAGGAGTACTTCGAGTCGCCTAGAAAAGAAGGCAAGAGATGGGGCAAGCCGCTGGCAGCGCTCCTTGGAGCCTTCGAAGCCCAGATGGGCCTCGGCATAGGATCGATAGGCGGAAAGGACTCCATGAGCGGAAGCTTCGAAGACCTCGACGTACCTCCGACACTCATCTCCTTCGCCGTCACAATGGGCAAGGTGCCGGATATAGTCTCGCCTGAATTCAAGGGCGCGGGCCACAGAGTAGTATGGCTGAAGCCATATCTCCAGGAAGACAACAGCGGAGCCGGAGCAGGACTCCCTGACCCGGAATCTCTCGTCAGAGTCTGGGACAAGGCGTACGATCTCATATCCAGTGGCAAGGCAGTCGCTGCGTACACACCTGGCATGGGAGGCGTCGCTGAAGCCATCATGAAGATGAGCTACGGAAACGGCATCGGCTTCAAATACCTGCTCGACGATGCAGAGGAAGAAGAAGCCGAAGGCAAGATATACACAGCTAACAGGATCAAAGCAGACGCCTTAAGGGATATCTTCGGATATTCATACGGAAGCATCATACTGGAAATGGCCGACGATAAAGATGTCGCCGTCCGTTCCATAGATATAGAGACGCTCGGTTACACCTGCGAAGAGGAGAGCATTTCGTTCTCAGACGAGAAGGTAGGCATAGGCGAACTTCTGATGCTCTACGAAGGCAAGCTCGAGAGCGTGTTCCCTAACAACGCGGATACAAAGACAACTCTGATGGGCAATGTCGGCTACTCTGCCAGAAGCTGGTGCGCCACAGTCTACAAGAGGAGCGAGCCTAAAGTGCTCATCCCTGTATTCCCTGGCACCAACTGCGAGTACGACAGCGCAAGAGCAGTCAGAGAAGCGGGCGCGAAGCCTGAGATCATGGTGATCAGAAACCGCACTTCCGACGACATCAAGCGCTCGGTAGAGCAGTTCGCCGCGGCGCTCAAGGAGTCGCAGGTAGTGTTCATTCCGGGAGGCTTCTCCGGAGGAGACGAGCCTGACGGATCGGCCAAGTTCATCACGGCATTCTTCCGTAACGCCGCCATAAGCGAAGGCGTCACAGAACTCCTTGAGAGAAAAGACGGTCTGATGCTTGGCATCTGCAACGGCTTCCAGGCGCTCATCAAGCTCGGCCTTGTGCCATACGGCAAGATCGTAGACACCGAGCCGGATAGCCCAACACTTACATACAACACGCTCGGCGCCCACCAGTCCAAGATCGTGAGAGTCAGAGTCGCATCCAACAAGTCGCCATGGCTTAGATACAGCAACGTCGGAGATATCTACTCCGCTCCTGTGTCCCACGGAGAAGGACGCTTCATCGCTCCGGAGGAAACGCTCAAATACCTCGCCAAGATGGGCCAGATCGCGACACAGTATGTCGACCTCGAAGGCAACGCGACCGGAGACATCAGGTTCAACCCTAACGGCTCCATGCTCGCTATCGAAGGTATCACCTCGCCTGACGGCAGAGTGCTCGGAAAGATGGGACACGCCGAGAGAGTAGGCAAGGGCCTGTACAAGAACGTAGAAGGTGACTACTTCATGAAGCTCTTCGAAAACGCGGTCTCGTACTTCAAGTAAAAACAAAGTCAACAAACAATATTCAAATGCAAAAGACAAGTATAACAAACAGGATCATCTGGATAATACTCGCATTCGGCGGATGGTATATCCTCCTCGGAGACCTTGCAGTGATCCAGTTCGAAAAGCTGCTCAGTAAAGCAGTGCCGAATCCATCGGGAGGTCTCGCTTTCGTGCTCGAATACTACGCGCCCCTGTTTGCGTCGTGTGTGGTATTCATCCTCATATGCGCGATCACCAAAAAGAACCGGTTCTTGCTCGACTATATTAAGCCGACAAAAGAGAGGCAGAGCATGTCACAGCTCGGGATCGGGTTGCTGCTCGGCTTCCTGACAAACTTCTTCTGCATAGTATGCGCGCTGCTCCACGGTGACATCAAACTGTCGCCGGGCTTTTCGGCCTCGCAGATACCGCTGTTCCTGCTCGCGCTCCTTTGCGTGTTCTTCCAGAGCACATCCGAAGAACTCTGGTGCAGGGGCTTCATGATGCAGCGCATAAACGTCCACTATCCGCTCTGGGCCGGTATAGTAGTAAACAGCATAGTTTTCGGCGCGCTCCACAGCTTCAACGACGGCATAACAGCTCTCGCCATGGCAGATCTCATCATATGCGGTCTCGCATACTCGCTGCTCTGCTGGTACACGGGCTCGATCTGGACCTGCTTCGGCATCCATACGATGTGGAACTTCACGCAGAACTTCATTTTCGGACTCCCTAACAGCGGACTGATATCTGAGTGCTCGATCTTCCATCTCGACGCCGCAAACGGCATGAGCAACTGGATATACAGTTATGAGTTCGGAGTCGAAGGCGCGGTGCCGGCGGTCTTCATAGACCTGCTCCTAGCCGCGGTCATACTCTATCTCGCGCACAAAGACGGACGCCTGAAAGAGCTTACCCAGAGCAGAGAGTCCCTGGGACTTGAACCGCTGCCGAGTCCAAAGAAAACCGAACATCAGCAGACAGTTGAAGTCGAAGCGAATCTTTCAGCAGAGCCTAAGGATCTTCAGAAAGCCGAGTCGGAAAAGTTCGTTGAATTCGACGGCGAGTAATTGTAGAATCTAACTCATAAAGGCGGTGCGCCGTAACCAATAACAAAGCAAATAATCAAAATTGAGGAGGAAGAATAATGGAAAAATATGTATGCGACGTATGCGGTTATGTTTATGACCCTGCAGTAGGCGATCCTGACAACGGAGTAGCTCCTGGCACAGCATGGGAAGATGTCCCTGAAGATTGGACATGCCCACTCTGCAGCGTAGGAAAAGACAACTTCAGCGCTGAATAAACAAAGCGATCACATGAACGAAAAGCTGGATCCTTCAACAAAAACGGAGACACTTCCGGGCATCAATGAGGAGAACAGCCTGAGAGACTCAGACAAACGGGTCTCTCAGTTTTCGTATATAAGGGTGATCGCCTGCATGGCGATAGTAATGCTCCACACTGTGAACGGAGCAAGAGTCTATCATATGGATACGATATCAGCCGGCAAGTCACTGGCTGCCTACACCGTCTGCTCGGTCCTTATGTGGGCGGTTCCGTGCTTTCTTATGGTGAGCGGTGCGCTGCTGCTTGACCCGAAAAGAGAGATCACGTGGAGCAAGATATTCGGCAAATACATCCGCCGCGTGCTGGTCGCCCTCATAATCTTCACCGCTATATTCACATTCATAAGACACGACCCGCAGTCGGGTACGAGCCTGATATCAGAGTTCCTAAACGGACTCGCGTTCAATCACTGCATGGCATATCTCTGGTATCTCTATCTGATGATAGCGATATACCTATTGCTTCCGATGCTCAGAAAAGTGACTTTCGCATTGAGCGAGACAGGTCTTTGGATACTCTCAGGCGCGTTTATCATAATAGCCATCGTTCTTCAGATGCACCTGATGGGTCCGTTAGAAGGCCCAGCGGCTATTAACGGTATCGCCGCGTCACTTCAGCTTCTGATCGGCTGCGTTTCATATGTCTTTATCGGCAGGCTCATCTTCATAGAGAGACCTGACGCCAGGATATGCGCGGCGCTTTTGGTCATATCCACAGTCGCGCTCGCGATCGCCACCTATAAGGCGGGGCAGACAACAGATGATCCGAGCTTCATCAGTGTTTACTGCTCGCCTCTTGTGGTGATACAGTCAGTTTCGATCTATTCGCTGATGCTCGGTATCAAAGCAGAGGCAGGAGAGGTCATAGGCAGCATGGATAAGTGCAGCTTCGGCATCTATCTGATACACATGATTTTTGTGAGACTGAGCATGTCAGAGCTTGGCATAGATCCGTTCAGCTACGGACCGTTTGGATTCATTTTTCTCGCGGTCATATTCTTCCTTGCGGCATATGGAGTCACATGGGCAATCAAAAGAATGACCGGATCAAATATCATATAAAAATTGCAAACTAGGACATAGACGAATATAATAAATTGCTTATTGGTAAAAGTGGCAACAAAAAAAGGTTTTGCGGAAAAGGATAACAGAAGAATGGCAGAAGAGAAGATCAAAGAAAAGAACAAGATTACTGACGTAGAAAAGCAGCCGAAGAAGACCAACAAAGGCGTGATAGCGCTCATCGTAATGCTGGCATTGGGAGCGTGCGGATTTGGAGGATGGCAGTATCACGAGAACCAGATAAAGGAGATGCAGGACAAAGGCGTTGCCGAACTGAAGGCTGTAGTGGATCTTAAAGATTACAGAGAAGCTGAGCAGAAAGAGATACAGGCTTTGCTCGACGAGGGTGAACAGGATATCCTCAAGCTCAGAGAGCAGGATGAGATCGACAAGGTAGTAAGCGAAGCGTCCGAAAAAGTCAAAGACTTCAAAACAGACGCCCAATATGCAAAGGAAGAAGAGGCAGCCAGACAGGCTGAGCTCGAGAGGCAGCGCCAAGAAGAAGAGGCTGCGGCTGCTGCAGCTGCGGCTCAGGCAGCACAGAGTTCAAGTGGCGGTTCCTCGGGCGGCGGTTGCATAGGAGGTGGCTCGTCAGCATTTTATTGATGCATATCGGGAAACGCTATACATATAACAGACGCCGGATGCCCCGCCTCTATAGGCGGTGGGTTCCATTTTCG
>JAZQBC010000027.1:0-75133 GCA_045545495.1 Anaerovoracaceae bacterium
GCGGCGGGTTCCATTTTCGACTGTCGGTGGTGGGTACAATCCCCGACCGACGCTCTCAGGAGCTGAAGCTCCCGGCGTCTGTTGACGGCGTCGCTCGCTCCAATCAAGCGAGCTTGTTGGAGCTTTGCTCCTGGTTGAATAGAGAAAAGTGAGAGTAGAGGAGAATAACAAAAAAACCGGATTGTTCCGATACAGAAGAAAAGGAGACCTGACGGGCCGCAAGCTTGTCGAGTATCTACCTGCGATGCTGATCACAAATATATCGGCATTACTTCTGATTTCTGTGGATGGCATCGTTGCCGGTAACCTAGTGGGCAAGGATGCTCTTTCATCGATCAACTTCTTCTATCCTGTGACAGTCGCAGTGGGGGCGGTCACCTTGCTTGCCGCGAGTGGCATCTCGACCAGCCTTTCAACGGTCATGGGGGAAAATGACACTGCAGCCCTCGACCGTATAAAGGGTGCGTCTGTTCGCCTGATGATCGCCATGGCTGTCATAGTGGGCATAGTCCAAATACCGGTCGTTTTGCTGATAGTCAGATCGTATGGTCTGACTGAAGAGATGTACAGAATGACGATGCAGTATGCCATAGGCATCATGATATGCTCGCCTCTGGGGCTGGTATCCACGGTCGGAACATATCAGATGCAGATCGCCGGCAAGATGAAGATGCTTATGAACCTGTCCATCATCGAGGGTGTGGCAAATCTCGCTTTTGACGTATTGTACATGGGCGTGTTCCACATGGGGGTCGCCGGTGCAGGCTTCGGAACAGCCACTGCGAACCTTATCAGATGCTCGCTGACTGTCATATATCTGTCACGCTTTACTGACATGTTCAAAAGCGACACAAAGAAGGTCAGTTTATCTGATGTAAAAAGCATACTCAGTGTCGGAGTGCCTGATTTTTCGTATGCGATGATACTGGCCCTTCAGAACTACTTTATAATGAAAGTGCTGCTCGCCGCCTTCGGTAGTGACGGCGGGGCCATAAAGGGAGTATGCACGCTTTGCTTCAGCATCACCAATGTGCTCATCAGCAGCATCACGGGGAGCATGAGACCTCTGATGGGACTTTATGCAGGCGCTGATGACAAGGCAGGACTGCGCATACTGATGGATCAGGGCTCTTGGCTAAACATCATAAGTGCCGGCTTTTCTACCCTTGTGATCGAGCTTCATCCGGAGTGGTTCTACACCATAAATGGAGTGCATGATATACCGGAAGGCGGCCTGCTGTCAGTCAGACTGTTTTCACTGTTCTTCGTTTTAAAGGGCTGTGACTTCCTTCTGAGGATGTATCTCAGCAACCGCAAGGACTCGAAATACGCCACACTGCTCACTGTTGCGGGTAATGCGACATTGCCGGTGTTTGCATTCATACTGTGGAAGGCCGCGCCTGCGCCGTATATCTTTCTGGCTTACACGGTCACGGAGATCTTAGTGTTCGCTATGTCATATGCAAGATACCGCAGATGGCTTGAAAAGGATAGAAAAGAGACCGAAGAGAACGGTGAGGACATCGTGCTTTACATGTCCGTAAAGCCTGACGAAGCCGTCGAAGCGTCGAGAGAACTCAGGATCTATGCAAAAGAGAACGGGATAAGCGAAAGGATCGCATACCGCGCGGCGCTGTGCATGGAGGAGATGGTCGCCTACGCAAAGGCGGCGTATGCCATCAATCCGATCTTGGATAAAAAAAGGCCGATCAGCGTCGAGGTGATGGTGAGGTTCAAGGGAAAGGACGAGGCCGTATTCGTCGAGCTGGATGATGGAAAGTGCATTGCTCTTGACAAGAACGAACTGTCACAGAAGCTCATTACAGATAACTACGAGATACTCAGAAAGCTGGCAAGGAGCGTTGAGTACCAGTACATACTGAATTTGAACCATACCAGGTTCACCTTCGAAGACCGGCAAGAGCATGATAGCAGGAGAAAAGCATGATAGAAAATATAAAGAGGCTGTCATTCATAATACCTGCATATAACTGCGCTGATTTTATGGACGAGACATTTGGCTCTGTCCTGGATCAGCTGCCGGAGTGCTGCGAGCTGATCGCGGTCAACGACGGCTCAACGGATGACACTCTGCACAAGCTCAGGGAATATGAAAATAAGTATAAAGGATTGAAAGTGGCATCCATAGCTCACGGAGGCGCTTCCGCCGCAAGGAATGCCGGCATCGACATGGCAAAGTGTGAATGGATCACGTTCATGGACTGCGATGACTGCCTAAAGCCGGGTTTTTTTGAAAAGGCGATGCAGATCCTTGATGATGATACGTACCTTTACATATTCAGCTTCGAACGCATAGAGGAGTCAGGTATGGTCATGCCTCTTATGGTAAGGGACAAAGTGTATGAAACAGTCTCAGATTTTGCAGACGATTACATCAGGTCGAGACATCTCCTCGTCTATTCGGCGTGCAACAAATTTTACAGAAGAAGTATACTGAATGAGAACGGCATCAGATTCCGGGAAGACGTGTCTTTCGGTGAGGACAGATTGTTCAATTACGATTATCTCAGATACTGCGGAAGGGTAGTAACCTCGGAAATACAGATGTTCAGGTACATCCAGAGAAATCCGGAATCCGCCTCAAAGCGTCATTATCCCGGCTATTTCGATACCATAATGACACTGCACAGGGCCAAGATGGAATGCTTTTTAAGCCTGTCACAGGGAACGACGGGAGCAGAAAAGAGGTCATTTGCCGGCTACGATCTTTCCGCAGAGGTGGGGCGTATGACAGAACGTTTTGCGGACCACCCCGAAGAAGAGGAAGAGAACCTGCCGAAAATCAACATGCTCCTATTCGGCGAGCCCGACGACACCGGCGGAAGGTATGATGTGATCATCGTGCTGGGAAGCCGTGACTGCGGATACAGGGTTGAAAAAGCCCTTGAAACAGGAAGCACCGATCCGGAAGTGACATATCTTGTGACCGGGGGCAATATGCACAAGGACGGAGAAATGAAAGAAGCGGGCTTCATGGCAGATCACCTCAGGTCTGCCGGCATCCCTGATGACCGAATAATCATCGAAGACGACGCAGAGAACACTTTCCGCAATCTGGAACTCTCGGCGGACATAATAGAGGAAGAGTTGAGAGAAGGCAAGATCGCTGTATGTGACAAAAAGCTTCGTATCGGCATAGTCACCGCGGGCTTTCATGTACCGAGGACAAGACTCATGACCGCGAATATCCCGTGGTATGATGACAAGGATCTCATCTTCATTCCTGCATACGGAAAGCATACGAGACCTGACAACTGGTACAGCGACCCGAAAGGCAGGACAGTATGTCTGAGTGAGATCGCAAAATGCTGTTGCGTTGAAAAAAATAAAGCCGGAAAAGAGGTTTAAGCCATATGATAACAATAGGGAAACCTTATGTAACAACCGAAGGAGACAGGGCATATCTTCGCGCGGAGGTCAGCATCCCGAAAGAAGCTGCATATGCATACATGGATGCGGTCGCACCCAAAAGGGAATTCCTCGTATGGATGATAGACGAGGATTATCCTCCGAAGGCATGGGATGAACCAGGCCATGATCTGTGGTTCGACGTGCCTTCCGAGTATGAAAAGTATCTGTGCAGCGAGAGAAGCAACACATTCGTAACAGCTCTGTTCTGGTATGCGATGGTCACCGGACAGGACATAAGCTTTGAGGCGCCAATATCAGAGCGCCTGTACAGAGGGTTTACCGAAATGCTGATGCCTCAGCTTGAAAAAGCCGGATTCAGGCAGATAAAACTGATCGGACCGGTGACTTCCGAACCCGTTTGGTGTGAGGGAGGTGTCGTGGCAGGCATGTCGGGAGGGGTGGACTCATTCTATACTCTGGCTTGCTACGGGAATGATCCGGCTCCGGACGGACTCAAACTGACGCACTTGTCCCACTATACTTGCTCGAATCTTTTCAAACCTGACGATGTCCGCACTAAGAGCGTCGAACAGGCCTTCGTGGATGAGGAAGAGATCGAGAACATAATAGTGGAGCGCGTGAAGAAGATCGCATCAGAAAAAGGCATGCCGATGATTGTGACAAACACGAATCTTGACAGGGATTTTTATCGCGGAGGCTACGCATATATGGCCATGTACCGCTATCTTTCCTGCACTCTTGCGCTTGAACATCTGTACAGGACATATATCAGCTCTTCTTCCGGACATAATGACAACGTATTCGAACTCACGTTGTTCTGCCCTACACAGCACTATGAGTCACTGCTTGTCGAATCCCTTCAGACGGAGACTTTCAGTTATGTCAGCAGTGACAACGTGAAACGCACAGAGAAGCTGAGAGCTATCGCTGATGACGAAGTCTTCAGGAAGAACGTTACCGTTTGCTTCGATACGAAGAAGGATGGCGCGAACTGCGGAGTATGCTATGGCTGCATGAAGACGATGATGCCGCTCGATATGCTCGGTCGGCTGGACGGGTTCAGCGAAAGCTTTGACCTAAGATCATACTACAGAGAAAGAAGGGATCGGTTCAAGTTCCTTCTGGATTTTGCAAGGCGTCCCGAGGCAAGTTCAGCCAGAGAGACTGTCGAACAACTGAAAGAACTCGCCCAAATGGAGCAGAGCGAAGCCGGCAGAGAGTTTCTGGAGGTCATGTGTGCCCTACCTGCGGCAGCGAATTCTATGCCGACGTGTAGGAGCCGAAGATCTCACGAAGCAGATCAAAGCCGGAAAGTATGACTTCATCATCAGGCCCTGAGATCGACAGGGCATGGAGTTCTGATGCACTGTTACAGCTGAAAGGGGGAATGACATGAGTGAGCATTTTGCAAGAGGAAGATCGGCTGAGATATTTCCTGCCGGGGACGGAAAGGTCCTGAAGCTATTCTTCAAAGAATATTCAAAAGATTATGCTGAAAAGGAATACCGCAATACAAAGGTCGTATCGGAACTCGGCTGCACAGGTATCAGCGTGTATGACATGGTAGAGCAGGACGGACGCTACGGCTTTGTGATGGATCGCGTCGATGGCGTATCGCAGAATGACATGCCGGGAAAGAAACCGCTTTACATCTTTAAGGCCGGCAAAGACCTGGCCGGATGTCATGTCAGAGTGCAGGCAAAGCACACAAAAGAGCTCGAAGACATCAGAGATGTGTGTGTGGATCTCCTTGATGAAGATCCGATGTCGTTCCTCACTGATGAAGAGAAGGGAAAGGCCGCGGCTTACATAAGGTCTCTTCCGGAGGACGATACAGTCTTGCATCTCGACTTTCATACAGGCAATGTCCTTGTTGACAAAGACGGCACATGCCGCGTCATAGACTGGATGACCGCTGCACGCGGAAACAGAGCAGTCGAATATGCTCTTATGGAATTCCTCTTCGCTGAGGCTGAGCTGTTCCCTGAAGCATCGCCGCTCACCCGCAAGATGATGGGACTTATCCGCGGAAGCATCGGAAAGCAGTTTTACACCAAATACAATGAGCTCACTCCGATAGATGCGGCTGAAGTGGACCGTTACCGCCTGCTCGCGCTCATATTCCGCAGAAGCTGGAACATTGAATTTGAAAGACCGTATCTTACAAAAGCCATCCGTGAGCTGATCCGGAAGTATTGCTGATTGGAGGAAATGAAATGAAGATAACTTGCATCTGCGACGCAGGCGTCCCTGAGATGCTGATGAAGATGTTCAATAAACTGCCGGGCTGCGAGATAAGTCTCTACACAGACCCTGCGATGCTTGACATAAAGAATCTTACGATGCTAGAACGCGCCGCTGAGAAGGGCGGCCCGGAGGTGTTCGATGCGAACCCCGATCTTATCGAAGCCGTTCGCGGGGCTGAAGCCATAGTAACGCACGTAACACCGGTCAATAAGGCCATGCTTGACGCTGCGCAGAGCCTCAAATATATCGGATGTCTCCGTACTGGCACCGAGCATATCGATCTTGATGTCTGCAATGAGCGCGGCATCACAGTGTTCAACGCAGAGGGCAGGAATGCTGTGGCCGTGGCCGACCAGACTGTCGCACTGATGCTTTGCGAGATGAGGAATATCGCGCGCGGACACGCAGCGATGATGAGCGGGAAATGGGTAAAGATGTTCCCAAACGTGATGTACAGTCACGACATGCGAAATTGCACAGTCGGGATAATCGGTGTAGGCAAGATAGGGACCCTGGTTGCGGAACGTCTCAAAGGATTCGGATGCAAGATCCTCGGATGCGATCTCTTCCTTTCTGATGAAGAAGTGCTGAAGAGGGGTTGCGATGAGGCCGTAAGCAAGGATGAACTCCTTGCCCGCTCTGATTTCGTGACCATGCACATGGTGTACAAAGAAGGTGATGCGCCGCTGATAGGAGCAGATGAACTGTCAAAGATGAAAAAGACCGCAGTCCTGATCAACTGCGCCAGGGCCGGCCTGGTGGATACCGAAGCTCTGATCTCAGCGCTAAAAGAGAATCGCATCGGAGGCGCTGCTGTCGATGTGTTTGATCCGGAGCCGCTTCCCGAGGATCATCCGTTCCTGTCACTTCCGAACGTGACTCTGACACCGCATTCAGCCGGTACTACTATCGATGCGTTTGCCAATTCCGTAGTCATAGTTATGGAGCAGTTCGGCCGGATACTTCAGGGCGGTGAGCCCCGCTGGAAAGTCAACTGATCCGGTCTTACGAGGACCGACTGTCGATTTTGTAGATCATTCTATTCATGATAAAATTAAAAGCATTAAAGGGTCAAGGGGGAGTAGAAAATGCGAAGAATAAGCAGAACGCTGTATCTACGATCGAATTCGAATAGAAATAAAAAGAAATCTTTGGAAAGATCAGAAGCAGCTCGAGGAAAAACTCGGACCTGCTCTTAGCAAGATCAAAGCAGATCTCGACTCAAGCGCAACTACGTCCATGCAAAAGGACGTAGCGGCGGGCAGGCCTTCTGAGATAGACGGGCTCATCTATGATGTAGTGAGAATGGGTGAATGCTGCGGCGTGGACACTCCTTGCTACTCAATGGTGGCTGATGAAATGCGGGCTAGAGGATTACACTAACAAGCGAGGTAAATATGAGCGAAGTAAGATCATGTGTGGACTGCGGCATACTCAACTGCCATACCAAAGACAAAAAATATCCTGAATTCTGCCTTACTACGAAATTGTCTGATGAGACAGTAGAAAAAGTGAAGCGTCTGTATGAAGACGAAGAGAACAGAAAGGTTTCGGTGATCTCGGCGCAGATCGAGAACGAATTCTATCTCAGATATACAAGAGTAGAAGAGCTTATAGAGTTCGCGAAGCGCATGGAATACAAAAAGATCGGCATCGCGACCTGCGTTGGTCTTATTGACGAGAGCAGGATGCTTGCGAGGATACTAAGAAAGAACGGCTTCGAAGTGTATGGAGCTGTCTGCAAAATCGGTTCATTTCCTAAGTCGGGCGTTGGCTTGACTGAAGAGGATATGACAAAGACCAGCACTGTGATGTGCAATCCAATCATGCAGGCGGAGGTGCTGAACAGCGCTGGCACAGATTTCAATGTCGTGATGGGGCTTTGTGTCGGGCATGACAGCCTGTTCTACAAATACTCCGAAGCGCTGGTTACAACGCTCGTCGCTAAGGATAGGGTGCTGGCCCACAATCCAGTCGGAGCGCTGTACCAGGCTAGGGCATACTATAGCAAACTGACAGAGGAGTAGTTACCCGAACAGTCCGTCGATGCGGAATAATGATTGCAATCAGTCGACGCTGACGTTGCCTGCGAGCACCTGTTTATAATCCTCGTAATTCTTTTTAAGAAGATTTGGCGTGTCGAGTTCGTAAGGGCAGTGCGCTGTGCACTGTCCGCACTCGATGCAGTCTTCGATCTTTTTCATCTCTGCTTGCCAGTGTTCTGACAGCCATACGTCGGAAGGCGAGCGTCTCAGCAGCAGGGATATGCGTGCGCATTGATTGATCGTTATTCCGACCGGGCATGTAGGCATGCAGTATCCGCAGCCACGGCAGAAATTTCCGGCAAGCTCATTCTTTTCGGATTCGATAAACTCTTCCATCTCATCTGTCCACTCAGGAGTATCGTCCATGTACGAAAGCCACTCCTCGAGCTCGGAGTCTTTCTGAACGCCCCAGATAGGGAGCACATAAGGATATTTCTCAAGGAAAGCCATCGCGACCTCTGATCTTGTGATCAGCCCGCCGGCCATTCCCTTCATTGCGATGAAGCCCATATCATGCTCATGGCAGAATTCTGCCAATTCAAAGTCGCGCTCATCCGAAAGATAGCTGAACGGGAACTGAAGAGTCTCGTAAAGACCAGAGCGCACCAGATCAAATGCAACGCCGATCTTGTGAGCAGTGACACCTATATGTCTGATCTTTCCTGCTTCCTTGGCCTCGAGAAGCGCCTCATATACGCCGGTTCCGTCTCCAGGAGCATATACTTTGTCTACCATATGAAGCTGGTAGAGGTCTATGTAGTCGGTCCTAAGCTCGCGAAGTGATGTATCAAGATCTTCCTTTACCTTGTCACCGGTGGTAGCTGTTGTCTTTGTAGCAATATACACTTTGTCACGGATGCCTTCGAACGCGATGCCGAGTTTAGTCTCGCTGTCAGAATATGCTCTGGCTGTATCGAAGTAGAGCATACCGCCTTCATAGGCTCTGCGTAGAAGCTTGACTGCATCATCGATGCTGCGCCTCTGCACAGGCAGTGCTCCGAATCCGTTTTGTGGAACAGTTATCCCGGTCTTTCCAAGTGTTAGATCTCTCATGTATATCCCCCTATAAATGTCGTTGATTATTTCTCAGATATAGATTTTCAAGTGGAAGTATATCACAGCACTATGCTAAAATTCGGATGAAGCGCTATAGAATTTTTTACTCTGGCACAAGGGGATAGTTATGGCACAAAACAAGATACTTATAATCGACTTCGGCGGTCAGTACAATCAACTGATCGCGAGAAGAGTAAGAGAAAGTGGCGTCTACTCGGAGATCATAGGCTTTGAGTCTGTGACTTTGGGTGATATACGCGAATTCGATCCTAAGGGCATTATCTTTACCGGCGGGCCTCAGAGCGCGTACGGAGATGGCGCTCCTTCGATCGATGACGGCATATTCGAGCTCGGAGCGCCAGTGCTCGGCATTTGCTACGGAGCACAGTATATGGCTTATCGCCTGGGAGGAAAGATCGAGTCGGCACCTACGAGTGAATACGGGCGCACAGAAGTCACCGTAACAGGTAAAGACGGGATCCTAAAGTCCGCGGATGACAGCAACGTATGCTGGATGAGCCATACGGATTATATAAGCGAGCCACCACAGGGGTTCACAGTCACAGCGCATACAGATGATTGCCCTGTCGCCGCGATGGAAGACCGGGGTAGAGGTTTCTACGCGGTGCAGTTCCACCCTGAGGTAAATCACACCGATCACGGAGCGGAGTTCATAAGAGATTTCGTTCTGGATGTGTGCGGATGTGCCCAGGACTGGAAGATGGATTCCTACGCAGAGACACAGATCAAAGCGATAAAAGAAAAAGTAGGCGATGGCAAAGTGCTCCTTGCACTTTCGGGAGGTGTCGACTCCTCGGTAGTTGCTGCGCTTCTCGCGAAGGCTATAGGGCCTCAGCTTACATGCGTGTTCGTTGACCATGGTCTCATGAGAAAGAATGAGGCAGACGAGGTGGTCTCCATCTTCGGACCGGAAGGGCAGTTCGACCTCAACTTCATAAAGGTCGATGCAGCTGAGAGATTTTACGCCAAGCTGGCAGGAGCGACCGAGCCTGAAAAGAAGCGTAAGATCATCGGCGAAGAGTTCATAAGAGTATTTGAAGAAGAATCCAAGAAGATCGGAGTCGTAGATTATCTAGCGCAGGGAACGATATATCCGGATATCATCGAAAGTGGTCTTGGAAAGTCAGCGGTAATAAAGTCGCATCACAACGTCGGCGGCCTTCCGGATTACGTCGATTTCAAAGAGATAATAGAGCCTCTCAGGATGCTCTTCAAAGACGAAGTAAGGCAGCTCGGAAGAGAGCTTGGTCTGCCTGAATATCTCGTGTCGAGGCAGCCATTCCCTGGCCCTGGTCTCGGTGTCAGGATCATCGGCGAAGTCACAGCAGAGAAGGTCAAGATAGTCCAGGACGCTGACGCAATATACAGAGAAGAGATAGATAAGGCCGGTCTTGCGGGCGATATAAGCCAGTATTATGCCGCACTCACAAACATGCAGACTGTAGGAGTCATGGGAGACTTCAGAACATACGACTACGCGATCGCTCTTAGAGCCGTGATAACATCGGACTTCATGACAGCCACGGCCGCGGAGATCCCTTGGGATGTACTGCAGAGGGTGATGACCAGGATCGTAAACGAAGTAGATCATGTAAACAGGGTATTTTATGATTTGACAAGCAAGCCACCTGGGACTGTGGAGATGGAATAGGCCACAGCGATTGACAAGATGCAGCCGTAACATCATGATGATTCATGTGTTACGTGTCATTCCATGGAGGATAAGCTCTTGGACTTTGACAAACGCGTCTTATCTGACTTCAGTATGCTGAGGAGCATTATAAAAGCTCCTACAGATACCAGGACAAGGGTGAAGAAAAGCATAGCATGGAGCCCGGCAAAATCATATATGAAGCCACCCGCAAGGTTTCCGGCCATACTGCCTATGGACATTGCGGCGGTCATATATCCCTGGCCCTTGACAGCGTCGCATTCTTCTACCTGCTCATTTGAATAATAAACCGATGCAGACGCAAGCATGGCGTAGCTGATGATCTGAAATACCTGAAGTACATATAACATCGTAACGCTGCTCGCAAGGGCAAAACAAAGAGCCTTGAGAACGAATCCGAATCCGGATATCACCATAAGAGTGTTTATCCGGAATTTTTTTTGGATGTAAAAGAACCCGAACATGATCGGCAGTTCTGCCAGGGTCTCGATCGAAAAGATGGTCCCCATATCGGCGCTGTCTCCTCCGAGCGATTCGATCAGCTGTATCATGTATGTATGGGATATGGCGTTGAACGCGAGCATCGTGATGACACCAAGGAGAGAAAGCATAAACCATGGATATTTTCGAACAAAGGCGATAAAGCCGGCCGCTGGCGCATTTGCGGAAGGATCGCGCGCGCCGGCGCTTTCATCTTCCTTTATAATGGCGGTTTCAGCTGAGCAAGGCATGATGAAGACGACTGTGAACAAAGCAGCTGTCAGTATGATTCCGGCTGTGACGATGGATTGCTCCCCGTATCTGACGACGACATGTCCGAGAACGAAAGACATGAGCGCATAGGCGAGGGAGCCGGTGCCTCTGGCGCTTCCGAAATCGATGTGCTCTCCGCGTGATTTGTAATAAAAGACAGCGGAATTGATGAGAGGCATCTGCGCGAATACAAGTATCAATAAGACAGGGTAGAGACACCCGTTCATTATCATGCTCCTGTTGAATATGAAGAGCCCGGCAAGGCATAATGCTTCCATGCCGCATATGAACAGACAGATGTTTTTCCAGGTAAGGCGGGCATACCTGTCTGCAAGTGTTCCGACATACATCTGTCCTCCTGCTGCGATAAAATTGCTCACAGCCATCAATATCCCTATCATGTAGGCCCGGAATCCGTGCGACAGGAGAAAAACTGAAGCATATTGAGTCGCCATTCCGTAAAACATCCAGTAACATCCCTGGAGCGCTTTGTACTGTATATTTCTTGTTCTGTTTGCAGATGCATCAGTCATTGGATTCTCCTTTCGATTGGCACATATATTATAAGGATGAAGCAAGGCTGTGTCGATTGTTTTGCGTGTATTATTTTACGGGTAATGGTGTTGTCAAAGTATGTGTTTCCCTTTATAATATGAACGGTATGTGCGCTGCTCGCTCGACCATTTATTTTATTAATAATGATCATAGTCAACTACGGTTGTATAGGCGGTAAGACAGCGTTTTTTTAACAATCCAAGGAGGATATTAGAAATGGAAAAAGTTAAAGTTATTATCTGGGGACTTGGTGCCATGGGCGGCGGAATGGCCGATATGCTTCTGAAGAAAGAAGGCGTCGAGATCGTTGGCGTAGCAGGCAGAAACAAAAAGATCGGTACGTCCATGTTTGACTATATCAAGACCGAGAAGGGCGATCGTGAAGACGTTATCATCGGTGCATATGAAGATGTTATCAAGCCGGGTGCTGCAGACGTAGTACTTCTCTGCACAGACTCCTTCACAAAGAATGCTTTTGATAAGATCGCTTACATCCTTGAGCAGGGCATCAACGTAATCACATCCGCTGAGGAGATGGCTTATCCAAAGGCACAGCAGCCTGAACTCGCTGCTAAGCTTGATGAGATCGCTAAGAAGAATGGCGTTACAGTTCTCGGTACCGGCGTTAACCCTGGTCACATCATGGATCTTCTTGTCCTCGTTATGACAGGTGTCCTCACAGACGTTGAAGAGATCACTTCACGCCGTGTAAATTCACTTTCTCCATTCGGTCCTGTAGTTATGGAAGAGCAGGGTATCGGAATCTCCGTTGAGGAATTCCTCGAGAGAAAGGCAAACCACACTATGTCCGGTCACGTTGGTTTCGCTGAATCCGTTGGTATGATGGCAGAAGGTATGGGTCTTGAAGTTGCTGAGTTCGCTCAGGACATGAACCCAATCACTACAGACGTTGACAGAAAGAGCCCTTATGGCTTTGCAGCTGCCGGTTCCTGCGCTGGAGTTTCCATGACTGCAGAAGCTAAGCTGTCCAACGGCATTCCTGTTCACATGGATCACCCACAGCAGATCGAGCCAGAGCAGGTTGGCGTACAGACAGGTGACTATGTCATCGTTAAGGGTTCCCCTAATGTAAATCTGGTCAACACACCTGAGATCGAAGGCGGACTCGGAACAATCGCTATGTGCGTTAACATGATCCCTCTGGTCATCAACGCAGAGGCCGGCCTCAAGACAATGATCGACCTGCCTATTCCAAGGGCTATCATGGGCGACTTCCGTAACCTCATCAGAGAAGAGAAGAAGATCGTAAAATAAGTTCATTATAATTTAAGATTTGCGGAGGCGGTCATCGAGATTCGGTGACCGCTCCCCATATGAAGGAGATGTAAAATGGCAAAGAAAAATGATTGGGTACGTATCCATCGCGTGGTGCTGCCTGCAGAAGGAAGAAATCCTAACCTGCCTGAAGATACAGCCAAGGTGCCTCTGGAAATGTGGACAAAGGGTTTCCTGAAGGCAGATGCTGAAATCGGCGATGAAGTAGAGGTCATCACTGCGACCGGCCGCACTGAGCATGGCACACTGGTCGAGGAAAACCCACATTACACACATAGCTACGGCGAGTTTGTTCCTGAACTCGTTCAGATCGATAAGCAGCTCAGAGAAATCCTGTTCGGAGGTGAAAAATAATGGCACTGGCTAAAGATTATGCTTCCGTTATGGGAAGAAACAATGAAATTATGAAGAACGCCATGGGGCTGGACTATGACAAGTTCGAATCCGGCAAAATGGCTTTTGATTACGAAGCACTCATGGCTTCCACCGGATACACTATTGAAGAGATCATGAAGGTCCAGTCTGCTACAGGCGTAGGCAACACTCCTATTCTTGAGCTCAGAAACCTCACTGCACTCGCAAGAAAGTATGCAAAGCCTGGTTATGGCGCTACCATTCTTGTTAAGGACGAGGCATCAAATCCATCCGGTTCTTTCAAGGCAAGACGTGCTGCATGCGCAGTCGCTACAGCCAAGAAGATGGGATATAAGGGTGTTATGGCAGCTACATCCGGTAACTACGGTGCAGCTGTAGCTTCTCAGGCTGCTATGCAGGGCCTGAAGTGCATCATCGTTCAGGAGTGCTTTGACTCCAACGGAGTTGGACAGCCTGAGATCATCGAAAAGGCAAGAAAGTGCGAAGCTTACGGCGCAGAGGTCGTTCAGCTCACAGTAGGACCTGAACTGTTCTATACATTCCTGTCCATACTTGAAGACACAGGTTACTTCAACGCTTCCCTGTATTCACCATTTGGTATCGCCGGAGTCGAGACTCTTGGTTACGAGATCGCTATGCAGTGCAGAGAAAAGTATGGCAAGGACCCTGCTATGGTAGTATGCACAAGCGCTGGCGGCGGCATGATGACCGGTACTGCCAGAGGTCTGATCAAGGCCGGTGCTAACGATACAAAGTGCATCGCAGCATCCATCGACCTCACAGGTCTTCACATGGCATCCGACACCGCATTCAACAAGAAGAGCTGCACAACAGGCCACACCGGTTTCGGTGTTCCTTATGCAGTTGACCCTGATCACTCTGATGTACCTAGAAGTGCCGCAAGACCACTTCGTTACATGGAGAGATATGTAACAGTAACACAGGGCGAGGTTATGTACATCACAGAAGCTCTCGCAAACCTTGAAGGCGTTGAGAGAGGCCCTGCAGGTAACACATCACTGACAGCTGCGTTCGCTCTGGCTCAGGAACTTCCTGAAGACGAGTACATCCTCTGCTCAGAGACTGAGTATACAGGCGCAGGTAAGCACATCCAGCCTCAGCTGGCATTTGCGAGAGAGAACGGCATCGAGATCAAGTTTGGTGATCCGAGAGCTGAGGACAAGCCTGGCGTTAATATCATCCTTCCAAAGGACCCAAGCTTCATCAGAACAAAGGATATGGATATCGTACACATGAGAGAGTCCTTCATCAAAAAGGCCTGCAAGAAGTACGGTACCTTCGATATCGATGAAGATGATATCGCGTTCCTGGCCGTAGAGACCAATTCTACACCTGAATTCGTCAAGAGCACTCTTGAGAAACTCAAGAAGTAGGACTTAAGGAGAAAAAAGATGAGAAGAGAAGACGATTTTGAGGAAAGAAGAAAGCATATCGCAAATCTTTCCGATGAGGAGTTGTACAAGAGATTTTGGGAGCTGACCGACATGGTAGTTGATCCTCTCCTGGAACTCGGCTACAAAAATACTACTCCTTCCGTAGAGCGCTCCGTTCTGCTGCGTATGGGAATTTCTTCCCTGGAAACACAGAAGATCGTTAACGGATGCATGGATCACGGACTGATGGGTAAAGGCGCAGGTCACTGTGTTTATAAGCTGTCCACAATCGAAAACATTTCCATTCCTGAAGCCGGCACAAAACTTGCCAACGGTGAAGGCTGGGATGTTGTAGCGGCATCGTTCAAAAAGTAGGAGGTAAAGCAGTATGGATCCTTTAAAACCAAATGAAAAAATCGATATTGTCGAGCTGCTTAAAGACCTCGATAAGTATGAACCAAGAAGACGTGGCTGGCACTGGAGAGAGCCTGCAAAGAATCTGAACGAAGGTCCTTTCGAATATCATGATATTTCGGAGCCTTTGAAACAGAACGTACCGCTTCCTCCGGCTAAGTACTTTGAAGGCATTGACCCACAGCCAATGCCAAACATCACAACTGAGATCGCGTCCGGACGTTTTGAGGACGACATCCGCCGTATGAGAATGGCTGCATGGCATGGCGCAGATCATATCATGGTTATCCGCCACATGGGTCAGTCGCATATCGACGGCCTTATGGAAGGTACTCCACAGGGTATCGGTGGTATCCCGGTCACAAGAAAACAGGTCCGCGCACAGAGAAAGGCTCTGGATCTGATCGAGGATGAAGTCGGCCGTCCGATCAACTACCACTCATACATTTCCGGTGTAGCCGGCCCGGATGTAGCTGTTATGTTCGCAGAAGAAGGCATCAACGGTGCTCACCAGGATCCTCAGTACAACGTTCTGTACAGAGACATCAACATGGTACGTTCCTTCGTAGACGCCTGCGAATCCAAGAAAGTCATGGCATGGGCAGAGATGCTTCAGATCGACGGAGCTCATAACGCCAATGCTACAGCCAGAGAAGCATGGAAGGTAATGCCTGAGCTCATCGTTCAGCACGCCATTAACTCGCGTTTCTCGGAAAAGGTTGGTATAAAGCCTGAGAACATCTCACTGTCCACAGTACCTCCAAGCGCGACACCGGCTCCATGCATGTATATGGATCTGCCATATGCTGTTGCTTTGCGTGACATATGTGACAGGTATAAGATGAGAGCCCAGATGAACACTAAGTACATCGACTCCTCCGCAAGAGAAGCCACTGTAACTCATGTTATGAACATGTTCATCTCCAAGCTCACAAGGGCTGATCTCCAGTCCACCATTACTCCTGATGAAGGAAGAAACGTGCCATGGCATATCTATAACATCGAAGCTACAGATACAGCCAAGCAGACTCTCATCGGTCTCGATGGTCTCATGGAGATGGTGAAGCTCAACGACGATCCGGAAGGTCCGCTGAAAAAGAACGCTCGAGACCTGAAAGAAAGAGCTCTGCTGTTCATGGAAGAGATCGTAGAGACAGGTGGATATTTCAACGCGGTACAGGAAGGCTTCTTCGTTGACTCCGCGAAATATCCTGAGAGAAACGGCGACGGTATTGCCCGTAAGATCGAGGGCGGCGTAGGTGTAGGCATGATCTTCGAAAGAGATGAGGACTACATGGCGCCTGTCACAGCTCACTATGGCTATAACAATGTCGCTCAGTATGGAGGAGATCCTGAAAATCCATCCGCTCTTATCGGAGGATGCACATTTGAAGATCGCTCCAAGATCGTCTTCATCGACGAGCTGGACGAGACAGACTGCGTAGACCGCAGACTTGAGACCGTGGCTAAGTACAGAGACGGTCATACCGTTAAGCCTGAAATGGAATGGTGCGGTGACGGCACTATCATGCTGACCATGTGCATTCCATGCGAAAAGAGAGCTGCAGAGGCTGCTGCTCTTGAGATCGGCAAGCGCCTCGGACTGGTTGAGCCTGAAGTTATCTCCCGTGAGGTACTGCAGGAGGCAGAAGGAACAAGGATCGAGATGAAGGGAAAAGTCGACTTTGACATCGACCTGAACGAACTCGAGATCCCTGAACCGCCACATCACATGTCCGACGCAGAACTCTATCATGAGTTCGAGGAAGTCAAGCACATGAAGGCTATCTGCGGTACAGTGGGCGAAGACGAGCACTCAGTTGGTATCAGAGAGATCATGAACATCAAGCACGGTGGTATCGAAAAGTGGGGCATCGAATGCATCTACCTCGGCACTTCTGTACCTGTAGAAAAGATGATCGACGCAGCCATCGAAGAGGATGCGGAAGCTATTCTTGCTTCGACCATCATCTCTCACGACAATATCCACTACAAGAACATGAAGAGACTCAATGATCTCGCTGTGGAAAAAGGTATCAGAGATAAGGTCATCATCGTCGCAGGCGGGACTCAGGTAATTCCTGAAGAAGCCGTAAAGACCGGTATCGATATGGGATTCGGAAGAAACTCTCACGGTATCGATGTAGCCACATTCCTGGCAGAAGAACGTCAGAGAAGAAGAGGCGAAAGAGAAGACGAAGAGTAATTTGTCTGATGATCAAGGGGCGGGCATTGCCCGCCCCTTTGTTAAAATAACGAAAAATTCGAAATTATCAGAGGGAACCAAGCATGAAAGTTGATGTATTGGTAGCCGAGATCGGCTCCACAACCACAGTAGTAAACGCGTTTAAGGATCTGGATACTGATCATCCTGTGTTTTTTGCACAAGGCCAGGCGCCTACATCCGTATTAGAAGGCGATGTGCGCATTGGCCTGTCCGGCGCTGTAGAAGATCTGAAAAGGAAAGTAGGAGTCGATACTCTTGAATATGACGAAATGCTGGCGACTTCTTCCGCGGCTGGCGGCCTGAAGATGACTGTGCACGGTCTGGTGTACAATATGACCGCGAAAGCTGCGAAGGAAGCGGCTCTTGGAGCCGGCGGGATCATCCATTTCGTGACAGCGGGCAGGCTTCGCCGAAGCGACCTCGCTAAGATCAAAGAGATCAAGCCGAATCTGATACTGCTTGCGGGCGGTGTGGATTTTGGTGAACGAGATACGGCGATATACAATGCCGAGATGATCCGCTCCATGGGGCTGAAAGTGCCCGTAGTATACGCCGGTAACATCGAAAATCAGGAGGAAATGCAGCTTATCTTCGATGAAGAAAGCGGTATGCCTCTTTACAATATAGAAAATGTATATCCGAAAATAGATGAACTGAATGTGGAACCGTGCCGCAAAGTAATCCAGGATGCGTTTGAGGATCATATAACTCGCGCACCGGGCATGGAACATGTCAGAGAAATGGTAAACGGTCCGATCATTCCGACACCGGGCGCGGTAATGCAATGTACAAAATTGCTGTATGACTGCATAGGCGACTGTATCGTTCTCGATGTAGGTGGAGCGACAACGGATCTACACTCCGTCACCGAAGATTCCGATCAGGTAGCCCGTATCTTAACTGCTCCCGAGCCAAAGGCAAAGAGGACAGTAGAAGGAGACTTAGGCGTCTATGTGAATCGCTACAAGGTGATCGAATCCATCGGCGAAGAAAAGTTTAAGGAAGAAATGGAAGCCATGGGAGTAGACCCGGATGCGACACTGGCTACATATAAGGCCATTCCTAAAAACGAAGATGAGATCAAGCTTGTGGAAAGACTCGCAAAGGAAGCTGTGCTTAAGGCGGTCGAGCGCCACGCAGGTGAGATCCGCTACGTATATGGGCCTTCCGGGCGTATCACTCTTGCAGAGGGCAAGGATCTTACTCAGGTACGTCATATCGTGGGCACCGGCGGAGCTTTGACCAGACTGCCTGATCGCGTCCAGCTGATGAAAAACATCCTGGAAGACAACGAGACCGGAATGAAGCTTTATCCGGGCGAAGGTGTGGATTTTCTGGTAGACAACGATTATATAATGGCATCTTTGGGAGTTCTGTCAATGACCCACAGGGAAGGCGCAATAAAGCTGCTGGAACAGTCTTTGGGGATCAAATTCCCGGAGGTAGGCTTTGCTGAAAGCAGGGCGCAGCAGATGTCTGCGGTCAAAGAACTTCAGGCATTGCAGGCCGAGCGGCTCAAGAAAGAGCAGGAACACGAAGAGCATATCAAAGCAATGGAAGATATGGGCTACGATATGAGCGAGTACCGCAACCCTGAGCCTGTTCTCGGAAATGTATCCAAGGAAGAATACGAAGCCATTAAACGCGAAGCTTTGGCAGGAGACCGCAGCATGCGAACAGCCGGCAGCGATCTGGAGCAGTCAAAACAAATGGTTGAAGACTGCGAAAAAGCAATGGCAGAGCATCACGGAAGCGGCGAAGCGGAGTATGATCCGGCAACAGGAAAGATCCCGGGCTGCGACCATCAGTGCAAGACCTGCAGCCGCATCCATTGTCAGTATCGTAATACAGACTATTAGGGCACAGTCCCGGAAAGGAAGCATATATGTATCCTCAAATCAGGATCGATCTTTCGAAAATCAAACAGAATCTGGACACCGTTGTGTCCATTGCCAAACAGGGAGGCTGCTCCCTGATGATCGTTACCAAGAGCTTTTGCGCGGATGAGCGTATCGTCGGGGAAATACTCAAAAACGATTATGTAAAATATCTTGCGGATTCCCGTGTCAAAAACCTCGCAAGCTATGCTGACAAAGCACGAAAGGCGGGCAAGGAGACGGTACTTCTGCGTCTGCCGCAGATGTGTGAGATAGAAGATGTGGTGCGATTCGCTGATATATCGCTTAACTCATCCATAGAAACCATCGCTCTGCTCAATGAGGAGGCAGCACGTCAGGATCGCAAGCATAAGGTCGTGCTTATGATCGATATGGGCGATCTTAGAGAAGGCATCTTCTTCCGGGACGAGGAGACGATTTTCGACACTGTTGCCAAAGTCCTGGAAATGAAGAATGTGACGCTGGAAGGCGTAGGCGTAAATCTGACCTGCTACGGAGCGATCATTCCTAAGCCTGATAACCTGGGCGGCCTTTGCGAAATAGCTGAAAAGATCGAAAACAAGTTTGACATCAAACTTAACATCGTATCAGGAGGCAACAGCTCGTCCATCTACCTTATTCCAAGAGGTGAACTGCCTGAAAAGATCAGCAACTTACGTCTGGGAGAATCGTTTATACTGGGCAATGAGACCGCATACAGCAATCGCATACCGGGTACTGCAAATGACGCAGTGACTCTTAGAGCCCAGATCATTGAACTGAAGAATAAACCTTCCGTCCCAATAGGTGAAGTGGGAGTGGATGCGTTTGGTAATGTGCCGGTCTATGAGGACCACGGGCTTATAGACCGTGCTATTTTAGCAGTAGGCAGGCAGGATGTTAACCATGAAGGACTCACTCCGCTGAATACGGAAGCTTCTGTTATAGGAGCCTCTTCGGATCATCTGCTCATGGATGTCTCCAAAGCTGACTATAAGCTGGGAGATACTGTAGACTTTTCACTTGACTACGGCGCGCTTATGAATCTCTTTACAAGCGAATATGTAGAGCGTGAATATATCTGAATCTGGCAAAGAGCCCCGAATGAACGGGACTCTTTTGTTTTGCTTAAAAATTAATACTTTAGTAAATTAACTCTTATATCTTTGTTGTTGTAGGGATGGAGAAAAAAATGTAAAATAAACTCATAGGTTATTGGACTAAGCCGATGATAAATCGTTTCATTCGGCTTTCGAACAAAAGGTATTATTATTTAAGGAGATTTGTTATGAGCGAAAACAATTCACTTCCAAAAGCTCCGGCTCCCCTTGAAGGTGAGCAGGAGGTAAAGGAAACGAAGCATCGCATGCCTAAGCTTTGGGAAGCGCTTCTTTCCTTTGCAGTCTTGATCGCATTCATGGCAGCAGGAATCGTCATCTTTGGCGTTGACCCGCACTTCCCGATGTTCCTTGGTGTATGCTTCGCAGCATTCATGGCTATGCGCCTCGGCTACAAGTGGGAAGAGATTGAGACAGCCATGAAAGATGGTATCTACAGAGCTCTTCAGGCTGTAGTCATCCTCATGATCGTAGGTATCCTGATCGCTGTATGGATCCTTGGCGGCGTAGTTCCTTCAATGATCTACTACGGCATGAAGCTGCTTTCACCAAGCATCTTCCTGATCGCAGCACTGCTGATCTGCTCCATCACATCCCTGGCTACAGGTACTTCCTGGGGCACAATGGGTACAATGGGACTTGCTCTGATCGGTATCGCTATCGGACTTGGTATTCCTGAGCCAATGGCAGCCGGTGCTGTTATCTCCGGAGCTTACTTCGGTGATAAGATGTCACCTCTTTCCGACACGACAAACCTTGCACCTGCTATGGCTGGTACAGACGTAATGACACACGTTAAGTTCATGATGCTGCCTACAGGCATCACATATCTCATCTGTATCGTCGTATTCGGTGTCATGGGATTCACTGTTTCCAAGGGAGGAGCTGCAAACACAAGTGACATCGAGGCTATCAACAACGCGCTTCTGTCCAACTTCAACATCAACCCTCTCCTGCTTCTGCCACCGGTAATCGTTATCGTAGCAGTAGCACTCAAGATTCCTGCTATCCCGGGCATCACACTCGGTATCTTCGCAGGACTGGTACTCGGCCTGATCTTCCAGCCGGCCAGCTTTGGTGATTATCTCCAGGCAGGTCTTGACGGAGTCAGCAAGGAGTGGGCAAACGACGTAGCAGTAGGCGGCGGTGACACACTGATTCTCGATCGTCTCCTGAACTCCGGCGGTATCATGGGTATGGTATTCTCCATCACTCTGACAATGATCGCTATGATGTTCGGTGGTATCATGGAGACCACAAAGCAGATCGAGGTAGTAGTAAACAAACTGCTCAACCTGGTGAAGGGACCTGCAGGACTCGTTACAATGACAGAGATCACTTGCACAGTTTCCAACATGGCTATGCCAGAGCAGTACATCTCCATCGTAGTACCTGGACGTATGTATGCTGAGACATATCGTAAGATGGGACTCCATCCGAAGACACTGTCCAACGCCCTCGAGGGAGCTGGTACCGTTACTTCGGCTCTGATCCCATGGAACACATGCGGAACATACATCTACAGCGTACTGGGGATCACAGCTCTCGGTGCAGGCGGATACTTCCCATATGCAGTATTCAACTGGCTGATGCCTCTCATGGTAATCGCACTGGCCTTCACTGGTCATACTCTTGCTAACGCGAAGGGTGAGCGTATTACCACAGCTGAGCGTAAGGCTGAGATGAAGAAGCAGGTTGAAGCATTCAATGCTGAGCGTCTTGCTGAAATGGCTGCTGCTGAGTAATCAGCGAACGCAACTACTTCTATATTAGAGTAACGTTAAAAGGTGATCGGCAATTGCCGATCACCTTTTGTGTACTACTGAAAACGTTCTTACGTAACGCCACCTTTATGATTTGCTTGGCAGACGATGAGTAAATCAGGAAATTTGATCTTTCTTCTGTGTCGGAAGTTGAACCATGATTATTGCTATGAACATGATAATGCATCCGATGATCTCACGCCCGCTCATTCTCTCTCCGAGCAAAAGCGCTCCTGAAAGCACTGCGAATACTGACTCCAGGCTGAGTATCAGTGATGCGCTGGTTGGATCAGTCATCTTTTGAGCTACTATCTGGAATGTATATCCGAGGCAGCTTGAAAGCAATCCGCAGAACAGGATAGGAACAGCCGCTGAAACGATTTTTTTCCATGTCGGCTCTTCGAAGATAAAGGCGGAGGCTGTACATATCACCGCGCATACGATGAACTGTATCGCGGAGATCGCTATTGGGTCACCGTCATCCACAAATCGATCCGCGCATAGTATATGAGCTGCGAAAAGAAACGCGCATATCACTACAAGCGTGTCGCCTTGTGACAGCTTGATGCCGTCGGTTGCACAAAGAAGATAGAGCCCTATGACTCCAAGCAACACAGCTATCCAGACGATGATGGTGTTTCTCTTTCTGAACAGCAGAAAGTTGAAGATCGGAACAATGACCATATACAGCGAGGTGATGAACCCGGCTTTTCCGGCTGTTGTATATACCAATCCCATCTGCTGGAATATACTTGCAAGCGAAAGTACAACTCCGCAGCTGATACCACCAATAACAGTTGCTCGTTTTCTCCTTTCTCTTTCGTCTGAACTCCTGTCAGGATGCAGTCTTGCGTCCCTCCGTCCTGTATATGCTGCGATCAAGCTGATAATGATCGCAGCCAGAACGTTTCTGGAAGCATTGAAGGTGATGGGCTCGATATGATCCATACCGGTCCTTTGAAACACGAATGCCGTGCCCCATATTAGCGCTGTCGTTAAGAGCAGCAGATTTCCTAAAAGTTTTCTCTTATCCATAATGCAGGTATTATACACTATTTTTTGTAAAGACACTATTTTTCACATTATCGTGAGTTCTTTCAGTCTTTGTTTCACGCTAAGACGAAACATATCATCTTTGTGGTATAATTCTGCCATCAGACAAAACAGAGGTGAATATGAAATACGAAGCAAGCAGATTTTTCAATAATAAGGAATGCGAATACTTTCCATGTCACAAGGGTCTTGACGAAGAGGATTTTAACTGTCTCTTCTGCTACTGTCCTCTTTTTGCTCTCGGTGAAAAATGCGGGGGCAACTATAAGATGTTCAATGGTGTAAAAGACTGTTCTGACTGCATCAAGCCTCATATCCCGGATACCTATGACGAGATAGTCGAAAGATTCGGAGAGATAGTCGAGGCAATGAAAGCAATTCAGGATATTGATAAGTAAAAGCTAACTTCAGACAATAGCGTAATGGACTGTCGAATTATGCTGCTGTCTGTGTTATACTTACAAAGCGCCGGGAAACCGGCAAAACATATTCGGTGCCCCTATTGGGGGTAAAAGGGAAGCAGGTGAGAATCCTGCACGATCGCGTCACTGTAATAGACAAGCGCTGATCAGCATGAAACGTCACTGGATCCGGGAGCTGTAATAAGCAGCCGTGAGATCTGGGAAGGCAGAGCAGCGTGATGAAGCTTAAGTCAGGAAACCTGCCGGATATGTGGTGCAGACATCCATATGCTTTTGAATAAAGCTTGCGGATGCCAGACCACGCGGAATTGGTCGTGCCTTTTTAAAGATCCCCAAAAGGGATTAAGGTGCCTTTTCCGTGAAGGATGAGGCTTTTTTATTTAAAAAGCCTCGCTAATATTCTTCATAAAAGGAAAGGAGAGAATGCAAAATGAAGAAAAAGTTATTGGTATTAGTGCTCGGATTATCTATGATCATGATGTTTGCTGCCACCGGATGCGGCGGCCAGGCGCCTGAGCAGGAGCCTGAGGATACTTCGTCTGATCCGGTCGCTGAGTGTGCAGCCCTGATCGATGCTATATATGTTCAGGAGTTTACAGAGGATACTTACGCTCAGTGCGAAGCAGCAAAGGCAGCGTGGGATGCTCTGACTGATGAGCAGAAAGAACAGGTAGAAGGTGAAGAAGCCAGCCCGGATTATTTCGGAGCTGATACAGGAGACGCGTCTATGGATGACCCACTGAATCAGGATGATATTGGTGAAAACGAACTGTTGGTTGTAAGCTTTGGTACATCCTTCAACGAAAGCCGTGCGAAAGATATCGGCGGTATCGAGAAGGCTCTTCAGGAAGCAAATCCTGACTGGTCTGTAAGAAGAGCTTTCACCGCTCAGATCATCATCAATCACGTTTATGCTCGTGATGGAGAAAAGATTGATAACGTTGATCAGGCACTCCAGAGAGCTGTAGACAACGGCGTCAAGAACCTCGTCATTCAGCCTACACACCTGATGCACGGAGCTGAGTATGATGAGCTCATGGGAACACTTGACGGATACAAGGATAAGTTCGATTCCGTCAAGGTTGCTGAGCCTCTGCTCGGAACAGTTGGTGAAGACGCTTCCGTTATCAATGCTGATAAAGAAGCTACAGCTCAGGCTGTAGTTGCTGAGGCTGTTGCTGTAAGCGACTATGACTCGCTCGACGCAGCTGCAGCAGACGGAACTGCATTTGTATTCATGGGACACGGCACTTCACACGAAGCCAATGTTACTTATGACCAGATGCAGGAGCAGATGAAGCAGCTCGGATACAAGAACGTATTTATCGGTACTGTAGAAGGCAAGCCTGAAGATACAGCATTCCCTGCAGTCAAGAAGGCTCTTGAGGATGCCGGATACACCAAGGTGATCCTGAGACCTCTGATGGTAGTAGCAGGTGACCACGCAAACAACGACATGGCCGGTGATGAAGAGGGTTCATGGTACTACGGAATGGTCAACGGCGGTGAGTTCGAGGTCGAAGGCGCTGACGCACCTGTAGACACAGGCGCGGGTCTCGGAGCAGATAACGTAAACTGCCAGATAGAAGGACTCGGAAGAATTCCTGCTATTCAGCAGTTATATGTTGCACATACTGCTGACGCAATGAATCAGTAATCATACAGAGGATTTTGAATAAAAAATGAAAAAGCTAAAAATCTTATTATTGACTGTCGCTATCGCCCTCGCCATGCTTTCTATGGCGGCGTGTGGCGGCCAGGCAGCCGATCCAGGCATTGCCGACGGCACTTATGTTGCGACATTCACGACCGATAACTCGATGTTCCATGTCAATGATGCAAATCAGGACAAGGGCATCCTTACGGTCAAAGACGGTGAAATGACTATCCATGTAAGTCTTCAGTCAAAGAAGATCGTAAATCTGTTCCCGGGTACTGCGGAAGACGCCCAAAAAGAAGGCGCTGAACTTTTGGAGCCGACAACGGATACAGTAACATACAGCGATGGATATACAGATGAGGTATATGGGTTCGATGTACCGGTGCCTGCGTTAGACGAGGAATTTGATCTTGCTCTTCTGGGCACAAAGGGAACATGGTATGATCACAAGGTGAAAGTATCAGATCCGGTGGAAGGAAACGACATAAACGCTGTAACAGGCGCTGATGACGGATCCGCTTCCGATGAAGCCACTGAACCGGAGATAGCCGATGGCGAACATACTGCTGTTGTGACTCTGACAGGAGGAACAGGCAGGGCATCAGTCAAGAGTCCGGCTACGATCAAGGTCAGTGGGGATGAATGCACCGCTGTTATCGAATGGAGCAGCCCCCATTACGACTATATGATCGTTGACGGACAGAGATATGAACCGGTCAATACTGATGGTAATTCGGTATTTGAGATACCGGTGCCGTATTTTGACAAAGCTTTTGATGTGGTCGCCGATACAACGGCTATGAGTGAGCCGCACGAGATCGAATACACTCTCACATTCGTTTCATCTTCAATAAAATAGCTTTTATACACAGGGATCCCTATGCGGATGCAGGGGATCCCTGACTTTTTGCATGGGTGCTCGGCTCATGAAGCCGAGCAAATGGGTTTTATGAAAAAAAGAAAACTATTTATATGTCTTATAATAGTGCTGATGGCGATACTTATGCTATCAGGATGCGGAAATACCTCTGTTGCCGAACCGGAAGAAGCACATAAGACCGGAAGCATGCAACTCGACTATGCTACGCAGTTCAGTGTCGACTATTTTGATAATGATGTTTCTCTCATTAAGATAGAGGATGGGCTTGAATACTGGCTTGTACCATCTGACTCCGACATGCCAGGCTGGCTCGATGAAAAAATGCTTGAGGGAAGGACTGTGATCAGCAGACCATCGAATCCGATTTATATGGCAGCCTCTTCCGGAATGGATCTGATAAGTGCCATAGACGGGCTTGATGCGGTAAAAATGACGAGCACAAAAGCATCCGACTGGGCCATTCCTGAGATCAGGGCGATGGTCGAATCAGACGCTATCCGATATGTAGGTAAGTACAGCGCACCCGATTTTGAGGTTCTGGTGTCAGAGGATATAGATCTCGCAGTAGAGTCGACCATGATCTATCATAGCCCTCAGATCAAGGAACAGATAGAAGAACTGGGAATACCGGTTCTCGTGGAGAGATCAAGCTACGAAAATGACCCTCTTGGAAGACTTGAGTGGATAAAAATATATGGCCTGCTGCTTGGCCGCGAATCCGAGGCGGAAGCATTTTTTGATAATGCCGTGAGTCTTGTCAAATCTGTGGATACAGATTCTTTAAATGACAATCTTTCTGTGGCTTTCTTTTCCGTTAATTCAAACGGGTCGGCAGTAGTCAGAAAGCCCGGGGATTACGTAACACGCATGATAGAGATGGCCGGCGGGGAATATGCTCTGGATGCTATTGAGGTCGGGGAGGAGGACGATAATGCCCTTTCAACGATGAACATGCAGATGGAAGCGTTTTATGAAATGGCTGTTGATTCTGATATTATCATCTATAACAGCGCAATAGAGTCAGACCTTCAAAGCATAGATGATCTTATCGATTTATCACCTCAGTTTGCGGATTTTAAGGCTGTCAAATCGGGTGACGTTTGGTGCACAAATAAGAGCATGTTTCAGAAGACCACAGGGGTTGCCGGCATGATAGTGGAGATGAACCGCATATTCGCCGGAGCTAAGGATGATGAAGGTATGGAGTACTTCCATAAGTTGAATTGAAAATCTTGAGTATGAAGAAACAACGGATACATTTGGTATACATACTTCTCACGGTACTGCTCATCGTGATGGTGATCCTCAACATGATCGTGGGGAGCGCCTCGATGACAGCAGGTGATGCTGTGCGCATACTTCTTTCTCATGATACCGTTAGCAAATTCGGCAAGATCATGTGGGACATAAGGATGCCCAGAATATTGGCAGCACTGTTTCTGGGTGGCGCTCTTTCCGTATCCGGATTCCTTCTGCAGACATTCTTTGCGAATCCGATAGCGGGTCCGTATATTCTCGGAATTTCCTCGGGTGCGAAGCTTACTGTGGCCTGTGCTATGGTTTTTACAATGACCCATGGCATAATGATGAATTCGTTCCTTATGATAGTCACTGCTTTCGCTGGGGCTCTTCTGGTGACATTCGCAATACTCCTTATATCCGGCAAGGTCAAAAGCATGGCCGTGCTCATAGTCTGCGGCGTAATGGTAGGGTATATATGCTCTGCCGTTACCGAATTTCTGGTGACGTTTGCAGATGATTCGAATATCGTTAATCTTCACAACTGGTCAATGGGCAGCTTTGGTGCTGTCAGCTGGGAGAATATCAGAGTTATCATCGCAGTAGTGCTGATAGCTGTGATATTTTCCTTTATGCTGTCTAAACCTATGACAGCATTCCAGATGGGAGAGCAGTATGCTGCGAGTGTGGGAGTAAACATAAAGACTTTCAGGATCGGTCTCATATTGCTGTCGAGCGTGCTTTCGGCAACAGTGACTGCTTATGCAGGACCGGTTTCTTTTGTGGGTATAGCAGTGCCGCATATAATAAGGAACATATCTGACACTGCGAAACCTATCGTCATGATACCTCAGTGTTTTCTCGGGGGAAGTGTGTTCTGCCTGTTCTGCGATCTTTTGGCACGCAATCTCTTTGCACCGACCGAGATGAGTATCAGCACAATGACAGCTGTGTTCGGAGCGCCTGTGGTCATCATGATTCTGATCGGAAGGAAAAGGTGACAGAATGAGAGATGAAAAAGCAGCGATCAGAACAGACCATCTTGATTCCGGTTACGGACAAAAAGTGATAGTCTCCGGAGTGGAGATCTGCGTCGAAAGGGGAAAGATCCTAACACTGATCGGACCTAACGGCGCGGGAAAATCAACAGTGCTCAAGACAATAGCGGGCAGGCTTGAGCCTCTCGGGGGCACAGTATATATAGACGGCATCGACCGCAGCACGCTAACTGCGAATGATATAGCAAAAAAACAGGCCGTGATGCTTACGGACAGGCGGCCGTCCGAGAGGATGAGCTGCCGTGAGGTGGTGTCACTTGGAAGATACCCATATACCGGGAGGCTTGGGATACTGTCAGCAGATGATAATATCGCCGTTGACGCGGCTATGGAGCTTGTACATGTGACAGAGATAGCGGACAGGGATTATAACGAGATAAGTGACGGACAGAGGCAGCGTATGCTGCTGGCCAGAGCGATATGCCAGGAGCCTCAGATAATGATACTCGATGAGCCGACTTCATATCTGGACATACGTCACAAATTGGAGTTCATCGATATTCTCAAGTCACTTGCGCACGAAAAGAATATAGCTGTCATTATATCGATGCACGAACTCGAGCTTGCGTTCATAACCGCTGATGAGGTCATATGTATAGATTCAAAAGGCGAGATAAGCATGAGCGGAAAGCCGGAAGAAGTATTTAAAGATGAGAGTCTGAGCGAACTGTACGGACTTGAAGAAGGAAGATTGATCAGATTGTATTCAGGATTTTTAGGAGGACTCAGCCAGAATGGCTAAGGTGATAATGGTGCAGGGTACGATGTCAAATGCGGGCAAAAGCCTGATCGCCGCGGGACTCTGCAGGATATTCAGACAGGACGGATTAAAGGCAGCGCCGTTCAAATCGCAGAACATGGCGCTCAATTCCTATGCCACAAAAGAAGGCCTAGAGATGGGACGCGCGCAGGCAATGCAGGCTGAGGCTGCAGGTATAGAGCCGATGGTGTGCATGAACCCCATACTTCTTAAACCTTCGAGCGATAGCGGTTCTCAGGTAATAGTCAACGGACGCTCTATCGGCGACATGGAAGCGCGCGAATATTTCGAATACAAGACAAATCTTATCCCCGAGATAAAAGCTGCCTTCAGGAAACTGGAAGAGGATCACGACATTATAGTGATAGAAGGAGCCGGATCGCCTGCGGAAATCAATCTTAAAGAGAATGACATCGTCAACATGGGACTTGCTGAGATGGTCGACGCTCCGGTCCTTCTGGTAGGAGATATAGACAGAGGCGGCGTGTTCGCTCAGCTTCTCGGCACGGTGATACTGCTTGAAGAGAGTGAAAAGGCGCGTGTCGGAGGTTTTATCATCAACAAATTCAGGGGCGACGCAACGCTTCTTGACAGCGGGATCGAAATGCTTGAAGAAAAGAGCGGTATCCCTGTTGCGGGTGTTGTGCCTTATATGGACATAAAAGTGGAAGATGAGGACTCACTTTCCGTGAGACTTTCTCAGGTCGACAGAGGCCTGATAGATATTGCTGTCATCAGACTGCCGAGAATATCGAACTTTACTGATTTTGATGTGTTCGAACAGTTCCCGGATGTATCGGTAAGATATGTAAGCGATCCGTCTCAGCTTAGCGGAGCTGATCTTGTTATAATACCGGGGTCAAAGAGCACTATAGCTGATCTTAGGTGGCTTCGTGAAAAAGGCCTTGAAGAGGAGATACGCAGGATGAACGCGGGCGGCATTCCGGTATTCGGCATATGCGGAGGCTACCAAATGCTGGGCCTTGATATCTCGGATCCTGATGGAGTCGAAGGCGGCGGCAGCATTGAAGGCCTGGGGCTTCTGCCTGTGAGCACTGTACTTGCAGGCGATAAGAGAACTGTTCAGTTCACCGGCAGAGTTTGCGATCCTTCAGGTGTTTTTTCATCACTTGCAGGCATTGAGGTCAAAGGTTATGAGATACATATGGGAAGAACTACACTTTGCCGGGAGGATGTAGGCGCTGCGCGTGATTTCACATCTGACGGGACCGGCGTATGCCTGGATAATGTTTATGGCACATATGTACACGGATTCTTTGACAAGGGAGCGATAGCTTCTGCCATAGTGGAGTCTATCGCCAACAAGAAAGGGCTCAGGATCACATCCTGTAAGGCAGAAGATCACATTGCCTTTAAGGAAAAGGAGTATGACAGACTCGCTGATACTTTGAGAAAGCATCTGGATATGGATCTCATTTATTCAATGCTGAGGGAGGCATCGTTGTGAAAATAGAGATTTCCTATGATAAAGATATTTACAATGAGATAAGGGCCAAGTGGGACAAAGTAGCCAAACCTCTCGACAGTCTCGGCTGTTTTGAAGATCTTACTGCGCGCATCGGCGCGGTGCAAGGGACAGGCAGCATAGATATAAGTAAGCGCGCGGTCATCATGATGTGTGCTGATAACGGCGTTGTGGAAGAAGGCATAAGCCAGTCGGGGCAAGACGTAACTGCCGCGGTAGCATCGTGGATGGGACGTGGAGAGAGCTCTGTCTGTAAAATGGCGAAAACATGCGGCACTGATACGATAGCCGTAGATGTCGGCATCAACATGGAAGGCAGTCCCGCCGGTGTCATAAACAGAAAAGTGATGCCGGGAACACGAAATTTTGCAAAAGAGCCTGCAATGACTGAGGATGAATGCATGAAGGCCATCAACGCGGGCATAGATATAGTAGAAGAATGCCGGTGTAAAGGATATGGTATTCTTGCTGCGGGAGAGATGGGCATAGGAAATACCACCACGAGTTCCGCTCTGGCTGCTGCTTTGCTGGACCTGGATATCGAGCTGGTAACAGGCCGCGGTGCAGGGCTCGGAAATGCCGGCCTTGAGCGAAAGAAACAAGTCATCACAGACGCTCTTGAGAGATATATTCCTGATGAGTTAACGGATCGCACGAGCCCTGAATTCACACTTCAGATGCTCTCTGCCGTGGGAGGTCTCGATATTGCGGGGATGGCAGGAGTGTTCATAGGAGGAGCGATCCATCATATACCTGTGGTCATAGACGGGTTTATAAGCGCGGTGGCGGCGTTGGTCGCTGAAAGACTGGCGCCGGGATGCCGGCAGTGCATGCTGGCTTCTCATGCCGGCAAGGAGCCCGGCATGAAATATCTGTTGGACGCTTTAGAACTCAAACCGGTAATATATGCCGGGCTCGCCCTCGGAGAGGGCACCGGCGCCGTAATGCTCATGCCTTTGCTTGATTCGGCAATGTCTCTGTATTCAGAAGGACTTGCTTTCGATGAGACTGAAGTCGAGCAATACGAGCATTTTACTGACTAAGAATACCCGGATAGTAGAAGGGGCATACGCAAAGTGAAAGTGCTGATAATAGGATATCCAGACAGCGGAAAGTCAGAACTTGCCGAACGGATGGTGACAGATATCTCAGCTCCGGGTGAGCGTATATATCTGGCCACCATGATCCCATATGGGGCAGAAGGCGCCGCCAGGGTAGAAAAACACAGAAAGATGAGAGAAGGCAAGGGCTTCACTACGATCGAAGCTCCGTTTGATATTGCGGATGCTATCGAAAAGGCAGACAAGCCCGATAACAGCACAGTATTGCTCGAATGCCTTTCAAATCTGGTGGCTAATGAGCTTTTCGAAAGGCATGCGTCGCCTGATGAATTAACATCGAGGCTTTCAGACGATGTGGTCAGGCTGGCAGATAAAGTCAGAGATCTGATAATAGTCAGCAACCATTTCGATATCACTGCCGACTTCGACGATGAAACCGCAAATTATGCTCAGGCTTTGGACAAACTTAATGATGCGCTGGCCGATATCTGCGATAAGGTCATTAGAATAGAATGAGAAATACAGATCGATGATAGTATTAAGAACGATTGCCGTCACATTTGCTCAATATTCACGGATCCCGATGCCGCGCTTCGAGTGGAAGGACAAAGACATGCGTTACAGCATGGCTGCTTTTCCGTTGGTCGGAGTTGTCATCGGCGCCGTTTGGATTTTGCTGCATGGATTCACAGCTCGGGTTTCGCTGCACACAGTGGCGGTGGCCTTGCTGTTTGCGGCGGTGCCTTTGATCGTGACCGGAGGATTTCACGTCGACGGATTCATGGATGTGGCAGATGCGGTAAACTCCTACGGATCCCGCGATGAAAAGCTAAGGATACTAAAGGATCCTCACATAGGAGCTTTCTCGGTCATAAGGCTGTTGGTCGCAGGAACGATATATATCGCGTCGCTCATAGTTATTCTGGACTCAGACTCAGCAATGATAATGATGCATACGCTTGCCGCAGGGTTCGCTCTGTCAAGGAGCCTGAGTGCTCTGTCTGTGCTTACCTTCAGATCGGCAAAAAACGAAGGCATGCTCTATTATGAAGCAACTTCTGCCAAAACAGGCAGAAATGTGAATCTGGTAATGATCTTTATATGGATAGCTCTTCTGTGCGGGACCATGCTGTTTACGGATCTCTTATCGGGCTCCCTTGCTGTCTGCGCTGCTGCATTAAGCTTCATTTGGTATCGGCATTTGAGCTACAAAGAATTCGGAGGAATAACAGGAGATACCGCAGGATATTTTGTTGTCATATGTGAAGTCGCTATGTCAGCAGCCGTAGCAGCGGCCGTCATGGCAACAACTTATGCCCATATTTGACACTATGAAATGCTATTTGATACGACACGGAATAACAGAGGGGAATAAGACCCATAGTTTTAACGGATGCCGCACGAACGAGCCTCTGTCTGCAGAAGGCCGCGACGCGCTCAGGCGGATAGACGATGTGGAAGACGGAGCGATCCTTATCTCCAGCCCGATGAAACGCGCGCTTGAGACTGCCTCAATAATGCTTCCGGATCTGACTCCTGTCATAATTGAGGATCTCAGAGAGATGGACTTCGGAGACTTCGAGGGGAAAAATCACGCCGAGCTTGATGGAGATCCGAAATATCAGGAATGGCTCGACAGCGGAGGCTTGATACCGATCCCGGGCGGTGAAAGCATAGAAGGCTTCAGAGACAGAGCTTTTTCAGGATTTTGTGCGGCACTCACTCTCGCAAAGAAGGCCTGTTCTGATACCTTGTATTTAGTGGCTCATGGCGGAACTATAATGGCTCTGATGAGCTGCATTACGGGTGAGGATTACTTCAAATTCAATCTGCCAAACGGGGCAGGTTATGAGATAGAACTGGAGACTGACGATGGAGGAAATGTCCTGGCTTCAACTGCATATGATCGCTTTTTCGGCGGGCTTCGTGATGGATCTTCTGATTGGAGACCCCCGAAATATACCCCATCCGATAAGATCGATTGGTAGGCTGATCGCTCTTGCCGACAAGGCCTTACTCGGCGATATTCCTCCCGAAAAGACCGATCCCGAAAGCAGGGACAAAAGCAAGGAACACAGAAAAGGTGTGGTACTGGTAATAATAGTGCTTCTTAACGTGATCATTTTGACTATGGCCGTAATGATCGCGGCATATAGCATCCATCCGGTTGCAGGAGTCTGTGCCGAAGCTATTCTCACATGCTACATCCTTGCGCAGACCAGCCTGAGGCGTGAGAGCATGAAGGTATATGAACTGCTGAAGAGAGGCGATATTGAAGGTGCGAGAAAAGCCGTATCGATGATAGTCGGCCGTGACACAGATGTGCTAGACGGAAGCGGGATCACAAAAGCCGCGGTAGAGACGGTAGCGGAGAATTTCTCCGACGGCGTCTCGGCTCCGATGATCTACACAGCTATAGGCGGCCCGGTGCTCGGGATGGTATACAAGGCCATAAATACCATGGACTCGATGATCGGATACAGGAACGACAGATACATGTGGCTGGGCACAGCGGCAGCTAAGCTCGACGACGCGGCAAATTATATCCCTTCGAGGATAAGCGCGCTGCTTCTTATAGCCGCGTGCAAGCTGACCGGCGAAGGATACGATGCTGGCGGAGCCCTTAGGATATGGAAACGAGACAGACTCAAGCATAAGAGTCCTAATTCGGCTCAGACAGAGAGCGCGTGCGCCGGAGCTCTCGGAGTGCGCCTTGCGGGGCCCAACTATTACTTTGGAAGGCTTGTCGAAAAGCCTTATATCGGTGATGATCAAAGACCGGTAGAATTTGAAGATATCAAAAGAAGCAACAGGCTTATGATCACAGCATCCTTTATTTGCTTTGTTATTTGCCTGGTAGTGATGGCCGGTATTTCATGGATACAGTAATGGAAGATAAAAACAGAGTAATACCTGCTCATGGCGGGGATATATACAGAAATAAAGTAAGCCTCGATTTTTCAGTAAACCTGAATCCTATGGGAATACCCGGCCCGGTAATGGACGAATGCGTCAGGTCGCTTTCCGATCTCACACATTACCCCGATCATAAGCAACAGGGCCTGAGGGAAGCCATAGCGTCTATGGAAATGGTAGAGGCAGATGACATCGTCTGTGGCAACGGAGCTTCAGAGCTTATTATGGCAACGGTGCATGCTATCAGACCGGAAAGGGCGCTTATTACTGCTCCGTGTTATGCGGGCTACAGATACGCGCTTGAAGCTGCCGGCACTGAGATCAGAGAGCACATGCTGCAGGAGTCTGAGACCTTTGTTCTGAATGACGCGATCCTCGGGGATATCACCGATGACCTCGATCTCATTTTCCTCGGTGATCCCAATAATCCAAGCGGGAGACTCATAGACGAGGACCTATTGAACAGGATCAAAGAGCTGTGCAGAGAAAAGGGCATATGCCTTGTAATGGATGAATGCTTTCTGCCGCTTACGGCAAGCGGCACAAAAGTCCCTGATATTGGTGATGAAACCATATATCTTCGGGCATTCACCAAAACATTAGCCTTCCCGGGGCTTAGGCTCGGATATATCGTATGCAGAGAAAATGCTGTTACGGACAAGATCCGCAGGCAGCTCCCGGAATGGAATATTTCAGTCATAGCACAGCGGGCAGGGATCGCAGCTGCCAAGATCGCAAGCGATCAGTCTGATTACATGACCGAATCGCTGAAACTGATCGAAAAAGAGCGCTCGTATCTGACCGAAGAACTGACAAGGATGGGTATAAAAGTCTATCCGAGTGATACATCTTACCTACTGATAAAGGGCCGTGAAGGCCTTTATGAAAGGCTCCTCGCAAAGGGCATACTTATCAGGCGCTGTGAGAATTTCAGCGGACTGGACGGCAGCTTTTTCAGGCTTGCCCTGCGCACCCACGAAGATAATGAAAAGCTTATAGCAGCGATTGGAGATGTTATATGACAAAACATGTGGAACATGTAAGACCCGGTGACATTGAAGCACGAAGCTTCGAAATAATAGCAGCGGAACTATCCGAAAGGGGGATAGTTCTTGATGATGAGAAAGATCTTATAATCCGAAGGGCCATACATACTTCTGCCGATTTCGATTACGCTCACACACTTGTGTTCTCAGACGATGCAGTGAGAATCGCAAAAGATCTGATCAAAGCAGGAGCAGATATCGTCACGGATACAAACATGGCACTTACAGGCATCAACAAGAAGAAGCTTGCTTCCTTCGGAGGCAGCGCCAGGTGCTACATGGCAGACGAAGATGTTGCTGAGGAGGCAAAGGAAAGAGAGATAACCAGAGCGTCAGTCAGCATGGAGCATGCGGCAGAATACGCTAAGGCAAACGATAAAAAGATCATATTCGTGATCGGAAACGCTCCTACGGCGCTGATCACGCTGAGAGAACTCTATGACCGCGGAATATATACACCTGACTTCATCATCGGTGTACCGGTCGGTTTTGTGAATGTTACAGAGGCGAAGGAGCTGATACTCGATACGGACATACCGCACATAGTAAACCGCGGACGCAAGGGCGGAAGCAATGTCGCGGCAGCATTAGTCAATGCGCTGCTTTACAATATGTGACACAGGAGAGGCGATGGCATCTGAACTAAGGAGCGGATTTACCACCGGAAGCTGCGCGGCTGCGGCGGCAAAGGCTGCGGCATGCATGCTGCTTTCAGGGAGAAAAAAAGAGGAGATAACGATCATCACGCCCAAAGGGAGTTCTTTTGATGCGAAGATAGTTGACATACACATGGACAAAAAACATGTCAGCTGCGCGGTCAGAAAAGACGGAGGAGACGATCCCGACGTAACTACAGGCGCGCTGATCTGTGCCTGCGTAAGTCTGATCGCTGACGATGTGACAGGTAAAGAAGAGCGAGTCGTTATTGATGGCGGCGATGGTGTCGGGCGGGTTACGAGACCCGGCCTCGACCAGCCTGTAGGCGCAGCAGCGATCAATTCCGTGCCGCGGGAAATGATAAAGAAGGAAGTCGAAGATGCTGCTGAAGCATGTGGTTATGAAGGAAGACTCAGCGTTATCATTTCCGTTCCCGGCGGTGAAGAGATAGCTTCACACACCTTCAATCCGAGGCTCGGGATCGAAGGAGGCATCTCTATTATAGGCACATCCGGCGTGGTGGAGCCCATGAGCGAGAAGGCACTGATCGATACGATACGAGTCGAGCTCAGCCAGAAGAAGGCTGAGGGAAACAGCATAGCATTTGTTTCACCCGGCAACTACGGCCTCGATTTCATGAAGGAAGCGTATGGCATGGACCTCGACAGGAGTGTCAAGTGCAGCAACTTCATCGGGCTTACGGTAGATATGGTAAAAGATCTCGGATTCAAAGGCATGCTGCTGACAGGGCATGCCGGTAAGCTTGTAAAAGTTGCCGGTGGTATAATGAACACCCATTCAAGGGAATCAGACAGCAGGATGGAGATCATAGCTGCGGCAGCTGCGAGAGAAGGCGCTGATACAAAGACCATCCTTGAGATACTTGACTCCCTGACTACCGAAGAGGCTTTCAGAAGGCTGAGGCTCTCTTCCGGAAAGCATGACCCCGGGTTGATAGACAGAACAGCAAACAGACTCATGGATGCCATACTGGCTAATCTAAAGAGAAGAGCCGGAGGAAGCCTTGAGATAGAGTGCATCATGTACACCAAGGAGAATGGGCTCATCGCTGCAAGCGCCGGAGCCGGTGACATAATAGAACGAAACAGAGAATTCTGGAACGGTCAGAAGGAGACCCGTAATGGATAAAAAACAGGTATATTTTGTAGGTGCAGGCCCGGGCGCGGCAGATCTCATAACCCTTAGAGGAATGAGGCTTATCTCAGAGGCAGATATTATTATTTACGCGGGATCACTCGTGAACCCCGAGCTGCTCAATTACGCTAAAGACGGCGCGGAAGTGCATAACAGTGCCTATATGACACTGGAAGAAGTGCTTGATGTGATGAAAAAAGCAGCAGACGAAGGCAAAACAGTCTGCCGCTTGCATACAGGTGATCCGAGCCTTTACGGAGCAGTCCGCGAGCAGATGGACGCGCTTGATGAGCTTGGCATAACATATGAGTCCTGTCCGGGAGTATCCGCGGCATTTGGCGCCGCCGCTTCTATGGATATCGAGTATACTCTGCCGGGTTTGTCGCAGTCTCTTGTCATAACGAGGATGGCAGGCAGGACAGCAGTGCCCGAAAAGGAAAGTATCGAAAGCTGGGCATCGCATGACGCGACAATGGCTATCTACCTCAGCACAGGGATGCTGGAAGAACTCAGCAGAAGACTTGTTGCAGGAGGCTACAAAGGAGATACTCCGGCAGCCATTATTTACAAGGCAACATGGCCTGAAGAAGAATATTACTATTGCACAATAGATGAACTCGCCAAGACCGCCGCCGAACATGGTATAACAAAGACCGCGCTCATACTCGTAGGCTCTGTTATCGGAAAGCACGGATATGAGAAATCCAAACTCTATGATAAGACTTTCACCACGGAATTCCGCGAGGGTTCCGAGTAGTACCGGTCAACGATGAAAATTCACATTCTCTCATTTACAACTAAAGGACATGAAATGGCGGAGCACCTTGGACAGTTACTGATGCAGCATGACGCTGTCGTCCATCCGCGCCACACTTCTGCAGCAGATGTATGCAGAGGCGCTTTTGATGAAAAAGCCGCGCTTGTTTTCATAGGAGCTACAGGGATCGCGGTCAGATATATCTCTCCTCTTGTAAAGGACAAGCTGACGGATCCTCCTGTGATAGTCATCGACGAACTCGGAAGATTTGTTATTCCGATTCTTTCGGGACATGTAGGGGGAGCGAACGAACTTGCCTCTGACATCTCCGATGCTATAGGTGCTGTGCCTGTGATAACGACTGCGACTGACATAAATAAGGCTTTTTCAGCAGACCTGTTCGCAAAAGAGCACGGGCTGAGCATAGCGAACCGCGAAGGTATTGCCAGAGTGGCATCATCTTCCCTCGAAGACAAGCCGGTCACGATATGCATCAAGGACTATCCCCCGAAAGATCATGTGGATGTTCTCGTTACTGACGAAAGCGATGTTCCATTTTCCGGTGAAGGCTCGCTGAAAAACAGCGCGTCAATAGTGCTCTGTCCAAAGAAGTACGCTATCGGCATAGGATGCCGCAGGGGCAAACCGTTTGAAGAGATAAGAGACTTCGTATCGGAAGTACTCGCTGCCGCGGGCATAGACCCTAGGGACGCGGGATGCATCGCTACGATCGATATAAAGAAGGATGAAGCCGGGCTGAAAACTCTCTCACAGGCATGGCGGATGCCATTGATCACTTTTGACGCTGAGGTGCTTGCCAAGGCTGAGGGGGAATTCGAATCATCTCAGACTGTTCTTGAGCATGTGGGAGTAGATAATGTGTGCGAGAGGGCATCGGTGATCGCGGCCGGCCCGGGGTCAGACCTCGTGATCAGAAAAACTGCAAAAGACGGTATCACAGTTGCCGTTGCGCAAAAAGCGAAATAGAAGGATCAAAAAAAGACTATGAAAAAGATAACAGTAGCCGGGATGGGTCCGGGCAAGGAATCGATGATGACAAAACAGGCGCTAGACGCGCTTGATGCAGCCGATGTGATAGTCGGCTATACTGTCTATCTTGATTTGCTCGGAGAAAGATTCCGGGATAAGGCAAAGTTGTCCACACCAATGAAACAGGAAGCGGAGCGCTGCAGGATGGCATTCAGAGAGGCTGTGAAAGATAAGAATGTCGTGATGGTCTGCAGCGGGGACGCGGGCATCTACGGAATGGCATCGCTTATGTTTGAGATAGGGGAAGAGCCTGAGTTTGCTGATGAAGACATAGAAATAGAGGTCATCCCCGGCATAACAGCCGCATCGAGCGGTGCTGCCGTACTTGGCGCACCTCTTAATCATGATTTCTGCGTCATAAGCTTATCGGATCTTCTGACTCCGTGGGAGCTTATCGAAAAAAGGCTCAGGGCTGCGGCAGAAGGTGACTTTGCAATTGCGGTCTATAACCCGTCGAGCCGCAAGCGTCATGACTATTTACAAAAGGCATGCGACATTTTACTGGAAACTGTGGAGCCCGAAAGAGCATGCGGCTATGTCAGAAGCATCGGCCGTGATGGTGAGGAATACTTTACATGCACACTTGCTGAATTGAGAGATACCGAAGTCGATATGTTCACAACGGTATTTATCGGAAATTCAAAGAGCAGGATCATTGACGGAAGGCTTATCACGCCAAGAGGTTACAGACTTTGAGACCACTGATCTTTTCAGGCACAACTGAAGGAAGAATTATTTCGGAAAGGCTCTCCGGCGCAGGTATAGAGCACATAGTTTGTGTTGCTACCACTTACGGAGAACTCGTCATGAATGACAGTCCTTATGCAGACGTAAGGATGGGGCGCCTGACAGAGCCGGAGATGGAAAAGCTCATCAGGGATGAGGCAGAGACTGTTTTTGATGCCACGCACCCGTACGCAGCTGTTGTATCGGAGAATATCCGAAAAGCATGTGTAGCTGCAGGCAGGGAATATGTGAGGGTACTCAGGGGCAATGCTGACACAGATGAAAATGGGGCAGTAATACCATTTGAAAGTGCTGCGGATTGTGCCGCGGCGCTGAGGGAGACAGAAGGGAATATACTTCTGACTACAGGCAGTAAAGAACTGCATATCTATGCCTCGGACCCGTGTGTCAGAGACAGGCTTTTCGTGAGAGTTCTGCCATCCGAAGAAAGTATAAGATTATGCAGCGAGGCGGGCATAGCCGGCAGGCAGGTGATCGCTATGCAGGGCCCGTTCAGCAAAGAGATGGATCTCGCTGTTATAAGACAGTTTGATATAAGGCTTATGGTAACCAAGGCAAGCGGCAGGACCGGAGGCTTTGAAGAAAAGATAGAGGCCGCAATCGAGGCAGGGATCCCTGTGTACTTGATAGGCAGGCCTTCAAATGAAAGCGGTATAAGCGTTCAGGAAGCGTTGAGAAGATATTTCGGGCTTGCCCCTAAGATCCGCATAGACCTTGTGGGCATAGGCCCCGGGAGGGCTGCCCTGATGTCTGAAGAAGCCAGGGATGCGATCCGAAAAGCAGAGATCATATGCGGCGCTGAACGCATGATAAGCCCATATACAGATAAGAGAAAATATGCGAAGTTTCTCGCGGGGGATATAATCCCTCTTATTGAGAAAGAATGCCCCGAGCGCATAGCAGTCCTGTTCTCCGGAGATACGGGGTTTTACAGCGGAGCCGCCAAGATGAAGCCTGCGCTCGAAGAATGGATGAGGGAGAACGGCTATGAGTACGAAATCAGGATACATCCCGGCATATCTTCGTTCTCATATCTTGCCGCATTAGCCGGAACATCATATTCAGGCGCCGCTCTTTGCAGCATGCATGGAAGATCATCTGATGAGCAGAATCTGGCTAGTATTATTACAAAGATAAAGCGCAATGAGACAACTGTTGTGATCATGTCGGGGCCTGAGGATGCAGCAATGCTCGGCATGGAAATGATCTCCGCGGGACTCGAAAAATGCAGAGTGGTGCTTGGCAAGAATCTGTCATATGCGGATGAGCAGATACTCGATACTGACGCCAAGGTCTGCGAGAAGATCACGGAGCCGGGTCTTTATACGGCCCTTATTATCAACGGAGAAATTCTATGAAAAAAAGACTTGTTCCGATCCTTAATGATGATGAATTCATAAGAGACAAAGTACCGATGACAAAGTCTTCGGTGAGACATCTCAGCATCCTGAAACTGGGGCTCTGTGAAGGTGATGTCGTTTATGACATCGGAAGCGGCACCGGTTCGATCGCATGTGAGATAGCTCTTCAGAGCGATAGTCTTAAGGTGCATGCGATCGAGATGAAGAGAGAGGCATGTGAGCTTATCTCAAAGAATGCGGATAAATTCAGACTTGGAAATGTCGATGTTATAGAAGGTAAGGCACCTTCGGCTTTTGACGGGCTCGAAGACCCCGACTGCGCTTTCATTGGCGGAAGCTCGGGAAATCTCAAAGAGATCCTTGATGCTCTGAATAGCCGAAGGCATGGGATACGGGTAGTAATAAATGCTGTCAGTCTTGAGACCATAGCAGAGATACAGTCGGTTATAAAGGACTTTGAAATAAGCGGGCTCGAGATCGAGCAGGTTTCGGTAAGCCGGTCCCGGGAGATCGGTGATTATCACCTGATGATGGCAGAGAATCCGGTGATGATAGCATCTTTTATACTTGGTGCGGAATGATTTTATGGAAGAAGAGAAGCGAATGAGCAGAATAGACAGGGTCATGATCGCAGCGCCGGCGAGTGGCAGCGGCAAGACGATATTCACTTGCGGACTTCTGAGCTTGTTGAAAGAACAAAATAGAGATCCTGCTTCGTTTAAGTGCGGACCGGATTATATCGATCCGATGTTTCACCGGGACGTTCTCGGACTGGAAGGAGGCAACCTGGATCCATTCTTTTCAGACGGCGAAAAGATGAGGTCCATGATCGCATCTGCCGGTCATAGCACTGCAGTGCTGGAAGGCGCTATGGGCATATATGACGGGATCGCAGGGCGGATAAATGAAGGATCATGCTACGATGTGGCCTGCTCCACAGGTACACCGATAGTCCTTCTGGTAAATGCAAAGGGCATGGGATCTACTGTGATTTCAATCATCAAAGGGCTATTGTATGATGACACGGAAATGCTCATAAGGGGTATAGTACTTAACCGTATATCTGAGCATTTCTACAAGACTCTGAGCCCGCTGATCGAAGACATGCTTGATACTGTCAGCAAAGAACGAGGCACCGAGTGCAGGCTGCTCGGAGGCATACCTGACTCAGGCAACGTAACACTCGGAACCAGACACCTCGGGCTGGTGATGCCTGATGAGTATGGCGATCTTGAGTCAAAGATATCTGCTTTCAGAGAGATGATCAGAAGTCACATGGATATCGATGCCTTGTACCGGATAATGGAAAACGCTGAGCCTATAGTCACCGGATCTGAGCACATATCGGCTTATGCCGGCGAAACGCTCAAGATAGCTGTCGCGAGGGATGAGGCCTTCAGGTTCTGCTACAAAGAAAACATAAGCGAGCTTGGGCGGCACGGCATAGAACCGGTATACTTTTCACCGATCCACGACAGTACCATACCGGAAGGAGTTTCCGCTTTGATGCTTATGGGCGGGTATCCTGAACTATACGCAAAACAGCTCTCTATGAACACTTCAATGAGGAGATCCATAAGATCCGCGGTAGAATCCGGTATGCCGAGCATCGCTGAATGCGGAGGATTTATGTATCTTTTGGACAGTCTGATCACTGACGATGGAATAGCTTACCCCATGACCGGACTGGTAAGAGGAAGCTGTCACAACACAGGCAGACTCGGGAGATTCGGTTATATAACAGTAACCGGCAAAGAAGATGATAAGAGTCTTTTATCGGGACTTAGCATAAAAGCGCATGAATTCCATTACTTTGACAGCGACAACAACGGAGATGGCGCGGTTGCGGTGAAGCCCGGCAGCGGCAGAAACTGGGAGTGCATGCACACAGGCAAAGACCACCTTTGGGGTTATCCGCATCTTTACTATCCTTCATGTCCTGAGCTGGTGGATCGGTTCAGGATGGCCATGGAAGGGTATTTGAAAAAATGACAACTTACTTTCTTGATTCGTAGAGAAAAGAAAGGGCCTTACTAAAAGGAGATTATCAATGGATGTAGAATTGAAAGAAACAAAAAGAAAGCTTCAAACAAAAGATTTAGTTAATTGCGGGCTGTTTACCGCACTTATTGCCATAGGCGCCTTTATAAAGATCATGATCCCGCTCGGGGTTTTTCAGGTCACTTTTTCACTGCAGTTTTTGTTTGCTTTGCTTGCAGGGCTGCTTCTTGGCTCCAAAGTGGGCGGGATAAGTGTTCTGGTATATCTTTTTACGGGCCTGATCGGGATCCCGATTTTTGCTCATGGCGGAGGACCGGGATATCTGATACGCCCGACATTCGGATTCCTGATCGGCTTTGCAGCCGCAGCCTTTATTGCCGGATATATCAATGAAAGATATACGAAAAAGACATTTCCGAAGATGCTGTTTGCTTGCTTTGTGGGAGAAATGGCGTATTATGCGTGCGGACTAATATATTACTTTATCATGTTCAATTATGTGCTGGCTAATGATGTGCCTATTGGAGTTGCGGAACTTTTCTCGGTATGGTTCTTGAGCACCGTTATACCTGACTTTATGCTATGCGTAATAGCGACTTTGCTGGCCCTTCGCCTAGGACCGGTATTGAATACGATTTGGGGAAAGTGATGGATCACTATGGCAAAATACCCGGTTTTCATTGATCTGGAAGATAAAAGGATCGTTATCATAGGAGGGGGAAAAGTGGCCGCGGCTAAAGCAGAAAGGCTGCGCGCTTTTACTTCGAACATTCTTGTTATTGCCAAAGAAACGGAAATCGACTATGCCGAGGTCATAAGAAGATCCTATACAAAAGAAGACATCTTAAGAGGAGACATTATCATTGCCGCGACAGGTGATCCGGAGATGGATAATGGTATTGCCGAAGAAGCTAAGAAACTCGGAAAAGCAGTAAATGTGGCATCCGATCCGGATAAAGGGACTTTTTATATGCCGGCTGTTATCAGGCGAGGAGATGTGGTCATCGGTGTGTCGACAGACGGAACAAGTCCCGCATTTGCAAGATATTTAAAAGAAGAAATAGAGACACAGCTTCCTGAATATACAGAGATCATTTCCACTGAGATGACAAGACTCAGGGACGCACTGAAAAGCAGAGTCACAGATCAGGAAAGCAGGAAAAAAATATATGAAAAAGTTCTTCTGGAGCTTCTGAAAGAAGAAGAACTGACAGAAGAGAAAGCAGAAAAGATAATAAAAGAAATACTTAAGGAGATGATTCAGTGAAAAAGGTCAGGATAGCCACAAGGGGAAGCAGATTGGCCCTGGCACAGTCGGAATCGGTCAGAGAACTGTTATCCTCGCAGGGGATAGACAGCGAAATGGTCATAGTAAAGACAAAAGGGGACAAGGACAGAGCTTCATCCATTCAGGAAATCGGCGGGGACGGACTCTTCGTGCGGGAAATAGAAAAATGCATCCTTGAGGGGAATGCTGATATCGCCGTCCATTCCGCAAAAGATCTGCCTTATGTTTTGTCGCCTGAACTTATCATTGGCGGTGTTCCTGCCAATGCCGACTGCCGCGATGTTTTACTGCTGAGAAAAGACAGAGATCCCGGAGTCAGATCCGGCATGGTCATAGGAACAGGCAGTTTGAGACGCATATCGGAATACATGAGAATGGATCCTAATGCGTTATTCAAGAATATCCGCGGAAATATCACCACTCGCGCTTCAAAGTTAAGAGCTGGAGAGTATGATGGGATCATCATGGCAAAGGCCGGAATAGACAGGATCAGCCTGGATATAAGTGATTTTGATGTCCGGGTATTCGATGTGGATGAAATGATCCCTGCCCCATGTCAGGGGATACTGGCAGTGGAGTGCAAAAAAAACGACAGGGATATGATAGATATCCTGGCAGCGATCACTGATCAAGCAGCGGCGTTAAGATTCGACATTGAAAGAAAACTGTTCTGCCTGTTGAACGGCAATTGTAAAACTGCTGTGGGCATAAATGCCGAAGTAAGTGATAATACGGTTTCTTTACGGGCCTTATTTCACGAAAAAAGAATGGAAACAAGCTTTATTGTCGATGAAGCAGAGGAAAAGCTCAGTGAAATACGGGACGAGCTTTTGAACGAAACGGAGATGGCTGAATGAAAGGACGGGTAACTCTTATAGGAGCGGGTCCTGACCGCGACCTTATTACCGTACGGGGTTTAGAGAGAATAAAGCAGGCCGATGTCATTGTTTATGATGACCTTATAGATAGCAGGATACTGTCGGAAGCATCGAAAGAATGCGAAAAGATCTATGTCGGCAAAAGATATGGCAAACACAGCATGAAGCAGGAAGAGATAAATGCGCTTCTGATCGAAAAATGCCGTGCCGGTAAAGAAATAGTCAGACTAAAAGGAGGAGACAGCTTTGTCTTCGGGCGCGGCGGCGAAGAAGCGTTGGCTTTGATGGAAGAGGGGCTGACCTGGGATTATATTCCCGGAGTCAGCTCTGCGATCGCTGTGCCGGGAAACATGGGGATACCCGTTACGCATAGAGGAGTCGCCAGATCTTTTTCGGTGATAACAGGGCATACCATGGATGACTCGGATGAGGATTACGAAGCTCTGGCAAAGCTTAAGGGTACACTGGTATTTTTGATGGGACTCATATCCATATCCCAAATAACCGGTAAGCTTATGGCAAACGGAATGGATCATGATACGCCGGCATCCATACTGTGCAAAGGGTTTTCCTCTGAAGAAATGAGAATTGACGGGACTCTTGGAACGATCGCGGATAAAGCGAAGGAGGCGACGACCCCTGCGATACTGGTCATAGGACATGTGGCAGGAATGCACTTATGCAGAGACAACTCAGATCAGCTTAAGGGAATGTCTGTAACCGTATGCGGAACCGAGAGTTTTACTCATAAAGTCGGAAATCTATTAAAAAAAGAGGGAGCTTCAGTCTTTGAGATAGAGACGATCAGGATCAGCGAAACTCCGGAAAGCATTCCCGAGGAACCGGAATCGTTTGATTGGCTTGCCTTTACAAGTTCCAATGGTATACGGACCTTTTTTGATGTAATGAAGCGAAGAAAATATGATTTCAGAAGGCTCGGGACAGTCAAAATGGCCTGTATCGGAAAAGGTACCGCGGAGACACTATCCGGATATGGGTTCTATGCTGATTATATTCCGGAAAAATACACGGCAAAAGATCTGGGCGTCGGACTTTCTAAGGTTATGGATCCGAAGGAAAGCCTGTTGATCCTGAGAGCGGAAAACGGTTCTGAGGAACTGAACGAAGAATTGGACAGGGCCGGGATCCTATATACAGATGAGAAGATATACAGATCCGTTCCTGTTTCGGGCAGCTTAGGCGAAGAAGAAGCATTGGCAGATACGGACTTCCTGGTTTTCGGGAGTGCGGCGGGAGTAAGATCGTTCTTCGAAAACAGAAGCGTAGCCCCGGACACAAAGGTGATTTGTATCGGAGCAATAACGGAAGCGGAAGCCCGGAAACATACAAGAGTATATAAGTCCGCAAAGACACATACTGCGGAAGGCATATTGGAGATACTAAAGCAAGAAAGGAAATAGACGACATGGCAGGAGTTTTGTATGGAATAGGAGTCGGACCGGGAGACCCTGAATTGATGACTCTGAAGGCTGTCAGGATGATAAGGGAGATGGACATCATCGCGGCTCCCGGAGAGGATGTAAAAGCGACGACAGCATTTAACATTGCGGTCCAGGCTGTTCCGGAGATGGCAGATAAGGAACTGCTTCCGATCTACATGCCTATGGTGATGGACAGAGAATTCATTGAAGAATACCATCGCAAAGGGGCAATGGAGATCGCGAAAAAGCTTGATGAAGGGAAAAACGTCGGATTTATAACCCTTGGAGATTCGACGGTCTATTCCACATTTTCATATATCGAAAAAATAGTAAAGGATATGGGCTACCAAACTGCATATATAAGCGGGATACCTTCATTTTGCGCAACTGCTGCGACTATGGGCATTCCTCTGGCAGAGTGGCGTGAAAGCTTGCATATCATTCCGGCCATACACAGCCTGCAAAAAAATCTTGATGATGATGGGAACTATGTTTTGATGAAAAGCGGTAAAAAAATAAACAAAGTCAAAGAGATCTTGAAGGAAAGCGGGAAGGACGTTGTGATGGTCGAAAACTGCGGTATGCCTGATGAAAAAAGGTATTACTCAGTTGATGAGATCCCCGATGATTCCGGGTATTTCGCTCTCATAATCGCCAAGTAGCTTATGGATCACGATATTATGCATTGTATATTAAAACGTTTGAAAAAGTGCGTTCTTACTGTGGTTTTAGCTGCAGTAACGGTTTTCATCATGCTCTTTTCTGCCCCTTGTGCATTTGCTGAAGGTATAGAGCCTGCAGATGTAAACCTCAATGACGGAGATTACTCGGTCGAGGTAAGTCTGACAGGAGGGAGCGGTAAGGCCTTTGTAAATTCCCCTACATGGATGAAGGTGAAAGATGGAAAAGCTTATGCCACACTGATGTGGAGCAGTACATACTACGACTATATGATCGTTGGCGGTGAAAAGTATCTCAACGAAACGAAGGATGGCGGCAACTCCACCTTCACGATCCCTATAGCAGCTTTTGACAGTCCGTTCCCGGTAGTGGCAGACACGACAGCCATGGGGCACCCGGTCGAGATCGATTATACTCTGACTTTCTACAGGGATACGATCGATGATAAAGGGCTGGTTCCTCAGGAAGCGGCAAAGAAGGTCCTTATGATGGCAGCCATCATCATTGTCGTAGGCGCCGTGTTGAATCACTTTGTTCAGAAACGCAGAGGTTAGCAGATGATAGAGCTTAAAAACCTTACAAAGAAATTCGGCGATTTTTACGCGGTGGATCATTTAAACCTCAAGGTCGAGACCGGAGAGTTCCTGGGACTTCTCGGAGCCAATGGGGCGGGGAAGACCACCACCATAAGCATGATCTGTACCGTGCTTCTTCCTACGGAAGGAGAAGTGATAATAGATGGAGAAAAGCTTGACAGAAGAGCATCCGGTGTAAAGCGGAAACTCTCCGTGATCACGCAGGAGTATTCCATGCGGCAGGATATGACGCTTGAAGAAGTGATGGAATACCAGGGCCGTTTGTATCATATGAAAAAGAAAGATATCAAAGAAAAGACAGAAGAACTGTTTGCTTTTGCAGGTCTAACGGATCACAGACGGAAAACAGTAAGACATCTGTCCGGAGGAATGAAGAGAAAACTTATGGTTTGCCGCGCTCTTCTGACGGACCCGGAGATTATGCTGCTCGATGAGCCGACAGCAGGCATGGACGCAATAGCCAGAAGACAGATGTGGAATCTCTTAAGAAGGCTGAATGAGCGAAACATTACGATCATACTGACCACTCACTATATCGAAGAAGCGCAGGCCTTGTGCGATCGTATAGCATTGATAGACAAAGGCAAACTGGATATTGTAGGTCCACCTCAGGAACTGATAGATGGTCTTGGGAAATATGCCGTTGATCTTATCGAAGAGGATGATGTGGTCAGTCACTACTTCAATGACAGGGATCAGGCAATCGAATACCTGACGGGCATAGATGGAAAGACAGTGATGCGCGAAACCTCACTGGAAGATGTATTTATTGAAAGAATCGGAAAGCGTATTTCCGGCTAAGGTATCTGAATATGGGAATCATAACTGTACTCTGGGAAAAGTGGACTGAATTTAAAAGGGATTTCTATAAGATCACTCTTGCGGCCATGATCACGCCGCTGCTTTATATTATGGTCTTTGGATTTGGGATCCAGATCACTTCCCACGGAGAACCATATCTGTATTTTTTGATCCCGGGGCTTGTTGCAATGTCAACGATGAATGGAAGCTTTGGAGCGGTAGCTCAGAATATGAGCGTGCAGAGACTTTACGAAAAGGCCTTGGATCAGGTAATGGTATCACCGACGCCATTATGGCAGTTTATTCTCGGACAGGTCATAGGCGGCAGCCTAAGAGGCATGTATGCCGCTGTTATCATATTGATACTGACCGGTCCCATAAGAACCCCGCTGGTATTTAACGGGCTGTCTTTTTTGATCATGTTTTTGAATGGCATGGTATTTTCAACGATCGGGATCACGCTTTCGTTTATGGCAAAAAGCCATACCGACGCGCCGAGGTTTAGCTCGTATATCATCGTTCCGATGTCATTTTTGTGCAATACATTCGTTTCTACAGATCAGATGCCGGGAGGCTTTCGTCAGTTTATAGGCGCGCTCCCGTTGTCTCAGACGAGTGCCATGATAAGAAGCATATCGCACGGGGAGGCGATCACGTGGTATGGGATCCCGATCTTGCTGGCTTACCTTACGGTATTTTCGATAGTGTCATTTATGTTTATTTATAAAAAAAATAATCTTTGAGGTCGACAGGCCGCTCATACATAGATCACTGCGCCGGGGCGTTGCAAAATGCAATGCTTCGGCCTTTTTTATGGAGCAGTGCTAAACACGGCGAATGACAACCTTGGGGTTGACATTTGAAAATATCGGGACTAAACTTTAATCGTTTGGCATTTTATTAACAATAGGAGGGATGGTATATGGACTCCAATCAGATAAAAAAAGAGCTGTTTTCATTCCTTGATCATAGTCCCAATGCTTTTTTTGCCGTAAAAAACATGTGTGACATTCTGGATAAGGCCGGTATGACACGCCTGTATGAAGGCAAGCCATGGGATATAGAATCAGGCAAAGGCTATTATGTGACCAGAAATGATTCCGCGATCATCGCATTCAGGATCCCTAAAAAGGATTATAACGGGTTCCAGATCATGGCCAGTCATTGTGATTCTCCTGTGTTCAAGATCAAGGTCAATTCTGAGATCACAATAGAAGACAGTTATGTAAAACTCAATGTGGAAAAATACGGCGGGATGCTGTGTGCTCCGTGGCTTGACAGGCCGCTTTCGGTAGCGGGGAGAGTCGTTGTCAGAACAAAGGACGGCATCGAGACAAGGCTTGTGAATGTCGAACGCGACCTCATGATCATTCCTAATCTGGCTATCCACATGAACAGACAGGTCAATGAAGGATACGCGTATAACGCGCAGGTAGACATGCTGCCGCTCTTCTGCGAAAAGGGCGAGGAAGAAAATTCTTTCAGGGAGCTCATCGCTTCGGAGGCGGGCGTATCCGCTGAGGATATCCTTGATGCGGATCTTTTCCTTTACAATCGTATGCCTGCTGCGACGTTCGGACTCAACAACGAGTTCATAGCAAGTGGACGCATTGATGATCTTCAGTGCGCTTTTGCTTCTTTGAAAGGATTCGTAGAAGCGACACCAAAGGACTCGGTAGCGGTCCATTGTGTATTCGACAATGAAGAAGTGGGCTCCGGCACCAAACAGGGAGCCGCTGGCAGTTTCCTCAAGGATACTCTGCACCGTATAAACAGATCGATGGGAAAGACAGAGGATGAGTACCTGATGGATATCGCCTCGAGTTTCCTTGTCTCCGCGGACAATGCCCACGCAGTGCATCCAAATCACAAGGACAAGACCGATCCGACCAACCGCGTTTACCTCAACAAGGGAGTCGTGATCAAATACAGCGCGAATCAGAAATATACTACTGATGCAATATCAGGAGGCATGATACGTGCGATCTTCGATAAAGCAGGTGTTCCGTATCAGACCTTCACCAACCGCTCAGATATGCTCGGCGGTTCCACTCTCGGCAATATCGCCCAGAGCCAAGTGTCACTGAACACCGTAGATATTGGGCTCCCTCAGCTTGCGATGCATTCGCCTTATGAAACAGCAGGCGCTGAGGATACAGCTTATCTCGTCGATGTAGCCAAAGTTCTGTTTTCCTCATCCGTTGAGGAGACGGGCAATGGTGAATATAAACTAATTTTTAATTAATTAAGCATCATGCTCAGCATGGTGCAGGGAGGTTATTTCAGAGATGGACTCAAAGAAAATGAAATGGACAACGCTGGCATTCATGGCGTTTTCCACAGTTTGGGGATTCGGTAATGTACTGAATGGTTTCGTTTATTTCAACGGAATCCAGGTAATATTCAGCTGGATCCTGATGTTTGCACTTTACTTTATACCATATGCACTTATGGTAGGTGAGCTCGGCTCCGCATTCAAGGAATCCGGCGGAGGCGTAAGTTCGTGGATATCAAAGACAACAGGCCCTAAGCTGGCATACTATGCAGGTTGGACTTATTGGGCTTGCCATGTAACATATATCGCAAGTAAGTCATCTGGCGGACTCAAGGCGCTCAGCTGGGCTGTATTCCGCAACGCTGAGACATATGACACACTGCCTACTATCGCTGTACAGCTGACAACATTCGCAGTGCTTATCTTCTTCTGCTGGGTAGCAAGCCGCGGACTCAACCCACTTAAGAAACTCGCTACAGTAGCGGGAACAAGCATGTTTGTCATGTCTATCCTTTACATTCTCATGATGTTCGCTGCAAGAGCGATCAATCCTGGTGCTGACTTTGTATCCATGGATCTCGGCGTCAAGAGCCTTGTTCCTGAGTTCAACGTCAAGTACTTCACATCACTTTCGATCCTCGTATTTGCTGTCGGTGGATGCGAGAAGATCTCACCTTATGTAAACAAGGTCAAGGATCCAAGTAAGGGATTCCCAAGAGCAATGATCTCGCTCGCCATCATGGTAGTCGTTTGTGCCATCCTCGGTACGGTCGCTATGGGAATGATGTTCGATCCTGCTGAGATCAACGCTTCGGAAGACAGCTTCAATTCATATGTATCCAACGGTGCATACTGGGCATTCCAGAAGCTCGGTGCCTACTATAAGGTTGGAGATCTGCTGCTGATCATCTATGCTATCTGTAACGCTATCGGACAACTTTCGACACTCGTTATCAGTATCGACGCCCCTCTGCGTATGCTGCTCGACAATGAAGAAGCTCAGCAGTTCATTCCTACAAAGCTTCTCAAGAAGAACGATTTCGGAGCTTATGTAAACGGTATCAAGATGGTCGCCATCCTTTCGGGATCCATCATCCTTATCCAGTCATTCGTACCGGGTGCTGCTGTTGTTCTTACTCAGCTGACAAAGCTCAACTCGGTATGCATGCCAATGCGTTACCTCTGGGTATTCACAGCATATATCGCACTCAGAGTTGCAGGGCGCAGATTCAATCCGGAATATCGTTTCATCAAGAACGACAAGCTGGCTATAGTTGCAGGCGGATGGTGCTTCTTTGTAACAGCTGCTTGCTGCCTGCTCGGAGTATACGACGCGAACACATTCACCATGTGCCTCAATATCGCGACACCTATCGTGCTGACAGCTCTTGGTATCATACTTCCTATGATCAAGAAGCGCGAGAACGCAAACTCAGAGAAATAGGTCATCTGACGCGCCATAAGGTGAAGTCAAAGGCGCTGCAATACGCCACTAATACAATAGAAAGAAAACCGCAACACATTACTCAAGTGTTGCGGTTTTTTATTGCTGATGTGCGGATACATAATTTCTGGTATTTTACAATTCTCGAAAATAATACTATTATTAGGTTTAATAATCAGGCGAATCTGATAACAAACGTTATGGAGATAAGTTTCCTCATCGCGGAGTCATGGACGAAAAGAAATTATATTCAGTCAAAGAAGTGATAGCTATATGCAACATCTCCAGAGGATGGCTCTATTACTATGAGGATAGAGGCCTGATCCATTCAGTGCGGCATTCTATTAATAATTACCGCTATTACGATGAGGAGCAGATATTCAGGATCGATATGATCAAAGAATGTCTGGAGCTCGGTTTTGATTTTGAATCGATCAAAAAGCTTTTAGAAGACAGCAGTTCAAAAACTCTGCGCAGGGCCGTTCATCAGGCAATGGAGGGGCTTAGAGAAGAGATGCGTATCGCGCAAAAGAAATTCATCCACAGTATGGAGCGGATGAACAATATGCTCGAGGCCACTTATATTATCGATGCGAATGTAGACCAATCTGTTTCAATCAACATCGTACAGGTTCCGGAAGCGAATATTGTTTTCACAGAGCAGGACTTGGACTTCTTTGATTATACGATCGAATATAGGAAGCAATTCTCGAAGCTTGATAGGATCATAGGTGAATTCCGTTATACCAAGCTGTCCCCACATCTTTATGGATTTTACGGACATTTCGATCCATACAGTGGGGTCTTCGACAGAAAACCGCATAAGGTACGCGCTTTTTATCGTATTGCGGAGAAAGTGCCTAATAAAAGCAATCACATGTATGTCCCTGCGTATAATGCTATCTCCATGATACATATCGGAGATTATGGAGATGAACTGGAGAAGAGTTATCAGAAACTGATCGAATATGCACGTAAAGAAGGTATAAAAATAAAGGCAGAATCATATGAAGAACAGATGCTGAATACAGCGTTCTCGTATAACAGCAATAATAATCTTACGACAAAAATATATATACCTATCGATGAATGATACACCTGGGGCTACAGGAAAAGCTTATTGCATAATAAAGTTTTCCTGACTCAGTTTAGAGAGTTATTATCCCGGTGACAGACATATGTATTAAGGAAAATACTTAAAAATCGTAATAGGTAGTTAATTAACAGTCAAAAAATACCCGCTTGACCTTGTTGTCCAACAAAGCGGTATTTTTTTTTTAGAACTTATTTTGAGTTTAGGTATGGAAGGGAGGAAGCAGTATGACGGAAAAGCAATTGGAAAACAAAAGAAAAGTCAAGACGATTCATACCGTAGGCGGTATCGTGATGGCTATTCTTATCATCTTGACGATTTGTCCGCCTCTCGTAGGATTGTGGGATCGTAATGACATCTGGATCGGGTTTATGCCGCTCTCTCAGATCATGATCATCTTACTTCCATTATTAGCAGGCATTGTTCTATGGATCATTTATGTTCTTGAAGGCAAATATGTCGATGAAGACATTACTGATCTTCAGGAAGGAGGTGAATGATTATGAATTCAAGCGTAGTGGTTCCTGTAATTATCATAGTTTTATATTTCTTAGCTTTGCTTTATGGCGCGTTCTTCACAAAGAGTGCGCAGATGGACGATAAAGGAAGTATTGAGGAATTCGCTGTAGGAAACAGAGGCATGGGCTGGGTCGTAGTCATGATAACCATGATGGGTCTTCTGGTCACATCCTCAGCTATGACAAGCTGGTTCGCTTGGGGAGTTACTGACGGATTGTTCACCCAATACGTGACTATCTATGGTGCCCTTGGATTCCTCTTCACATTTATTTTCGCGAAAAGGATATGGATCTGGGGAAAGCATTACAACTTCCTCACACAGCCTGATTATATCGAAAAACGTTATAAGAGCCGTGCACTGGCTAATGTCGTGGGCGTGGCAGCGATCGTTATCGAAGCTCCTTGGGTCATCATGGAGTTTGCTGCTCTTGGATACATGATAAATGCGGTCACCGGTCTAAATAAGAAGGTCAGTATCATCATCGTTGTCGTGGTCGTAATGGCATACGTTCTGTACAGCGGCATGAAGTCTCTGGCGGTTACGGAGATCATTCAGGGTGTTTTGGTATTTGCCGTATTCATCGTAGGTGTCATATTCATGGTTTACAAGCTGTTTGGAGGCTTTGCTCCACTGTATGAGAACCTGATGGAAACAGCGCCACAAAATCTGACGATTTCACATAATGGAGACTACCCATATGCCTATTGGAGTTCAGTCATAATTACCGGAACTCTTGGAATCATGGGATGGGCCTCATTCTTTACAAGAATTTATACAGCTAAGAGTGTAAGAGAAGTTAAGAAGGTCTCCTGGACATGCGTTATTCTCGCAGTAATCGTGGTAACCTTCCCATTCATTCTTTCACTTGGCGGATACAATATCCCAGAGGCACTTGAGGCAGCTGTTGATGAGAATTCATTCTTTGTTATGGCCAGAATGGCAGGTAGTCCGTTCTTCGTCGGACTGTGCGCGATTACTGTCCTCGCAGCAGGAATGAGCCTGATCTCAGTAGTTGTAAACTCTCACAGTGTAATCATTTCTGAGAACTTTGTTAAGCCATACAGAAAAGAAATGACTTCTGTACAGCGTGTTAAGGTCGCACGTTATACGATCGTGATCTATTCCCTGGTAGCAATGGCTATAGCTCTCCTCGACCTGCCAAATCTCTACCAGATCGCTTTGTTTGCATATGACTGTATCGCTCAGGTAGTACCACTGATCGTCTTCTCGATTTACTGGAAGAAATCCAATAAATACGCGGCGATGGCTGGTTTCCTGGGAGGTATCATCGTCACACTGATCGGTAATATTTTTGGAGTCTTCGGATGGGGCGGATTTACACCATCGATCTTCGGATTGATTGTTAATATCGTACTTCACGTGATTTGCGGATTTGCGTTCAAGAAAGACGAAGGCGTCGATGAGATGTTCGCTGTTCTGGACAAATACGAGATGGCCAAGAAATAGTGGTTATTATCGAAGTCATATCAAACAAAACAAGAGAGGATCATGTTCCCAAACGTGATCTTCTCTTTTAAAGGAGGTATATGATGGCCGGCGATAAACTGTACTCGGTAAAAGAAGTACTCGACATCTGCACTATCACGAGAGCCTTTCTTTACTACTACGAGGAAAAGGGACTTGTCAGTTCAGTTCGAAATCAGGAAAACAACTATCGCTACTATACAGAGGCCGAGGTTTTCAAGATCAGTTTTATCAAAGAATGCACAGAAATCGGTTTCGATTTTGAATCCATAGATACTGTGCTCAAAGATAACAGCATGAAAACGGTAAGGAAGGTGATCGATCGCTCTGTTGAACAGGCAAGACAGGAAATGAATGCCTTTTACTCAAAATACATCAGAAGTCTTGAACGTTACAACACGATGCGTGAAGCCACCTATGCGATTGAGTACGGACAAAGCAACCCCGGAATCGAGATCGTACACGTGCCGGCCAAAAGGATTCTCTTCTATGAAGCTTCGGGATCATTTTTCGATGAGTCGATCGAATATATGAAGAAAAATGCTTGCCTGGACAAGATCATGGATAAATATGAATGCACAAAACTATCGCCGCGTATGTATAGATTTTTGGGGCATTTTGATCCGGAGACAGGGTGCTTTGATCACAAAGATCACTTGATTCAGGCATGTTACCAGATCGAAGAGGTGATCTATGATTCTGAGAATTATTGTGAGTTGCCTGAGTTTGATGCGGTAACGGTCATACATACCGGAGACTACAGTGAGGAGATCGCCGAGACATACAGGTCTTTGATCGGATATGCACATGAACACGGCTTGTCGTTGTCAGACAAGTCGTTGGAAGAGCAACTGATCGATACGACTTTCACCTATGACAATAAGGACAATTGGGCAACAAGGATATATATCCCAATCGTCGGCAGTGCGACTTAGGCGCACTTTACAAATATGAAATCTATGTGTTTCAGAAAGGAATAAGTAGCCATGAAAAAAGCAAATAAGATCCTCTTCGGAGAGGCTATTTTTACAGCAACAGATAAAAAAGGAAAAACTGTTCCCGGCGGAGTGGCTATCGCTGGTGACGAGATCCTTGCGGTTGGCAGCAGAGATGAGATCGAAGCATACTGCACACCGGATACAGAGGTCTATGAATTCGGAAGCGATGCTCTGATCATGCCTGGAATCAATGATTCGCATATGCATATAAGTCTGGCATTCTCCGAATATGTCGGAGTTACGCTGAGAGACGCGGATTCTCCTGAAGAATGTGTCAGACGCTGTGTCGAGTGGGAAAAAGAAAATAGCCACTATGAGTGGGTATATGGTTATGGTTGGAGTTTCACATCGTGGGAAAAACCAGAACCACCTACAAATGAGCTGCTCAATGAAGCTTTTCCTGACAAACCTGTTTGTCTCGTAGATCTTGACGCTCATAACCTGTGGCTGAATGATGTGGCACTTAGAAGATATGGGATGACAAAGGACTTGCCGGATCCTGAGAATACTGTAGTTGCCCGTTATCCGGACGGTACTCCTACGGGATATGTTTCCGAAGGCGTGATCATGGACATCACAGCAGACGCAAGTGCGAGTCTGGAAGCTTCGGCTAAAGAAATGGAAGCCAATGTAAAGAAATTACTGGCAGAATACAATTCATATGGCCTTACTTCTGTCGCCGAAATGCTTGAGTGTCCTGAGAACTGGTTGGCTATCCTGAAAAAGTTGATGGATGCCGGAGAGATGACATGCAGACTGATTTTCGTAGAAGATTATTATCCTGATAATTTTGTCGAGCGCGGAAATGATTATGAGAAGAGATTCCCTGATATAAAATCTGACGTGTGGTTCTACGGCTTCAAGCTATTCTATGACGGCGTAGGCATTGCTTACACAGGCTGGCAGGTCAATCCTTACAATGACAGGCCTGATTGGTGCGGCGAACCGGTACTCCCGAAGGAAGTGCTTAAAGCTAAGACGCAGGAAGCGATCCGCTCAGGAAGACATGTCCACATCCACTGCACTGGCGATATGGCCGTACGCTATGCTTTAGATCAGTGGGAAGAGGCTCTCAATAATGGTTGGACGAAGCCTGGTCAGAGATTTGCGATCACACATAACGATACAGCTCAAGCCTGCGATATCGAAAGATTCGCTAAGCTCGGCGTAATAGCTTCGCTGCAGCCGGATATGCTGGCACCTTATCCGAAATATGAGAACAACCTGTATCCATCCCGTTATGGAGACGAGCTTATGAAGACAGCATGGGCGGTCAAATCTTTCTTTGATTCAGGGGCTATGGTATCCTTTAGTACAGATACTCCGGTCTCCCTGATAGATCCTATGCGCCAAGTATACAGGGCTGTGACACGTTGCCATGATGACGGGCTTCCGGAAGGAGGACTGGTACCTGAACAGAAGATCAGTCTTTCAGAAGCGCTTTGGGCGTATACCTATGGAAGTGCTTATCAGCTTGGTAAAGAGGATTTCCTTGGAACACTTGAACCGGGAAAGAAAGCAGATATCGCTGTATTGGACAAAAACCTGTTTGCGGTCGATCCGTCTGAATACATCGGAACGAAAGCCCGCATGACGATCAAGAATGGAGACATCGTTTATAAGAAATAACGATATATAGATTTCTTGATTAGATAGGAACTGCAAGGCGGTAAGGTGGCAGACTATGAGTTTGAGCTTGCTTCTTGTAAAAAAAATATTTCAGTTATTTCTGATTGCTGTATGCGGCTTCACACTAGTGAAGCTGCATATATTTCGTTACAAGGACAGTGAGTTTCTATCAAAGCTGATCCTGTATCTTATCCTGCCTTGCTGTATCCTCAGCGCTTTCCAGACACCGCTCAATAAGCAGATAAGCGATAATCTGATCTATGCGACTGTGGTGAGCGTGGTGTGTATGATAGTTTTGATGGTACTGGGGCATTTGTCGAGGAAACTGTTTCACCTACAGATAGTTGATGAAGGATCGATCGCGTACACAAATGTCGCGTATTTGAATATTCCGATCGTACAGTACGTATTTGGAAATGAATGGGTCATCTACGTGTCTATTTTTGTTGTGATACAGTCATTCTTTATGTGGTCTCACTATGTGCCTATGCTGAGCGGAAAGAAGGGGAATCTGAAGAATGTATTTTTGAATCCCGTGATCCCGGCCGGCATAGTCAGCATGATCATGTTTCTTACCAACATACAGTTGCCCGGAATAGTCGATGAAGCAGTCACCTCATTAGGGAACACGGTAGGCCCGCTCTCAATGATTCTGATAGGAATATCTATCGCGAATGCTGACCTTCGGAAAATGATATCGGACAAAACGTTGTATTTGACGACGTTTATATGCAATATCGTTACACCTCTTATGATCATTGCGATCTTCACTCTTTCCAAAGCTCACACCTATTCAGCGAGTGGCATTGAGATAACGACGATCTGTCTTCTCATAGCTGCTGCCCCTTCGGCGAATATGATGGTGCAATTCGCTGTATTGTATGGGAAAGATGCGGAGCGGGCCGGTGCGATCAATGTCATGACAACTTTGTTGTGCATAATAACCATGCCGGCTATGGTGGCGCTGTATCTGCATCTTATATCTTGACGAGTCGTAACGCCTTGAAAACTCAGATGTTACGGTTCTTTTTTTTCAAACCTATGAAATGTGCGTGCACACGTGTTAGAATATCCGCGGGATTCGCCAAAAGTGGTGATTCGCATAGTGATGTGGAAGAAAAATAGAAAAAAGATATAAGGAAACGTATAAATGCTTCTGATCATAGGAAAAGTAGTCTCAATATTCGCGATCATGCTGGTTGGCTTTATAGCGTACAAAGTCGGAGTTCTTGGCGACGATGCTGTAAAGCCTATGACATCCATTCTGATGGACATAGCATGCCCATGCCTAATAATCAGCAGTCTCTACGCAAGGGAGATATCAGACTCCATGCTTAGCGATACGATAGCTGTAATGGTAGGCACCATGCTCTTCTATATCATGTCATCACTGCTTACATACTTTTTAGTAAGAACGTTAAAGCTTGGATATAAAGAAGAAACCGGTGTTTATATCGCAGCGGTAGCCGCCACAAACAACGGCTTTATGGGGTTCCCGATAATCAAAGCTCTCTATGGGGGCGACATGCTTTACCTGATGGTCATGTCAAACATGATACTGAATGTTTATCTCATGTGGATGGAGCCTTCAATACTCACAATAGGCAGCGGCAAAAAAGTCTCTGCCAGAGAGCTCCTTAAAACACTAAAATCACCTTTGGTCATTTCTCTGGCCATTGGTTTTGTGATGATGTTCGCGCATATAAGACCTACGGGGATAGTGGATGAGACTATCACGATGATAGGGGATATCACGATCCCGCTCTCCATGATACTTGTGGGAGCCAGGCTTGGCTCGGTGAGATTAAAGGAAATCGTAAGTAAGAACAACATGATAGTATCGCTGTTTGCGATGTTCGTGATACCGGCGCTAGTAATACTTATTGTGCATCCGATCAGTATAATCGGGGCCGATGTGAAGACTATCCTGGTGATCGACGCGGCTCTTCCAACGGCTGTGTTTGCAGCTGTTATAGCCGAGAAGTATAAAAAGAACTCACTGCTCCTGTCGGAACTTGTCTCGCTGACCACATTGATGTCTGTCGTGACTATTCCGTTGGCGGCAATACTACTTGAAGCACTCAAGTGACATACTCTTACCGGAGACAAGGCACTACAAGCATGTAGTGCCATTTTTGTTTGAATGATATAATGAGAGCGTCAAAAGGGGATAAGTGAAAGCTTAAGTATCGCTTACAGGAGGCAAATATGGCGGCTAAGACCAATTGGTATAAAGAAGCGGGGGTCTATCAGATATATCCGCTAAGCTTTATGGATTCGAACAACGACGGTATGGGCGACATACGCGGCATCATTTCAAAGCTCGACTATATAAAAGAGCTCGGAGCGACAGCCATATGGTTCTCGCCGCTATATGCATCGCCATGGAATGATTATGGCTATGATATATCCGACTATAAGGCAATCCATCCATCGTTTGGAACTATGGAAGATTTTGATGAGTTGATCAAAGAATGTCACGCTCGCGATCTTCGGGTGATAATGGATGCCGTGTTCAATCACACGAGCAATGAGCACGCCTGGTTCAAAGCGGCACTTGCAGATAAGACTTCGCCATATCGCGACTACTACATAATCCGCAAAGGGAAGAAAAATAGGGACGATGAGCTTATCCCACCGACCAACTGGACATCTTCATTTACGGGCCCTGCCTGGGAGAGGATAGATGGCACAGATGAGTATTATCTCCATCTCTTCGCGCCTGAGCAACCTGATCTCAACTGGGAGAATCCGAAAGTCCGCGAAGAAATGGCCGGCATCCTGCGATTCTGGCTTGAAAAGGGAGTGGACGGATTCCGCTTCGATGTGTTCAATATGATCTCGAAGGTCTATCCGTTCAAGGACGATAAAAATCCTCTGCATTTCCAGAAGGGTGTCCAGTACTATGTTGACGGGCCGCGTATGCATGAATTCCTGAAAGAACTCAACGACAAAGCGCTCTCGTTATTCGATACATATACTGTCGGTGAATCCTACGTCCCGGATGAAGAGCATGCGCACAGATATATCAATGAGGAGTCGGGCGAACTGGATACGATATTCGACTTCGAGCATCTGACATCAGACAACGCATTCGGCCTGAAGATGATACCAAAGCCGTTCAATCTGAAACAATTCAAGCGCGGGCTCATAGATCCTCAACTTAAGTATCACGGGAGCGGATGGAACACACTGGTGCTGGAAAACCACGATCAGGCAAGGTGTGTCAGCAGATTTGGCATCAATACGAAGAAATACAGATATGAGGCCGCCACATTCCTGGCGATGATCACCTACCTCGGATGGGGCACGCCATTCATTTATCAGGGGCAGGAGATCGGCATGACAAATACCGATTTCAAGAGCCGTGATGAGATGAAAGACCCGGTGTCGCATTTCATATTTGATCTTGCGAAGGGCATGCATATCCCGGATCGCGTGGCGTTCAGGATGATGAAGGGCGCTGTAAGGGACAACGCAAGGACTCCGATGCAGTGGGATCCATCAGTCAACGCGGGCTTCAACAAAGGCACCGAGCCATGGCAATGCATGAATCCTGACTACAAAACGATCAACGTCTCTGCTGATCTGGCTTCGGAAAGATCCATATATCGCTTCTATCAGAAACTGCTGGCACTCAGAAAGTCAGAAGATGCGCTGATATACGGGAACACCATCGAATACTACCCTGATGACAGGCAGGTGATATCGTATAGCAGATGTTATGGCGATAAACGCTTCCTTATTGTAGGGAACTTCTCAGGTGTACGCGCGGACTTCATTATGCCAAGCGACTTTGAACTGGATGAACTCAGCATACGCATGACAAACTCAGGGCGCAGCGACGCGGAGATAGAGGAGATCATGCAGCTTAAACCATACGAAGCGATACTGCTTGAAGAGAATAGGTAAGAATTGAAAAACGCTGGGTTATAGGACAAAAATTGTTGATAAAAACCGCTACAACAGTTGAACTTTCAATCGTTGTAGCGGTTATATCTTTTTGGGATAAGATTGGGATTCGAATCGATTTGATTGGAATCAATTCAATCAATGCTTACGGCTTGCGAGCTCTGTGACGATGCGCTCGTACTCTTCCTCGTCGAGGGTGTAGTGCTTTTTATAAAGCAGGTAGGCGCCAAGCATCATCGCAAGAGGTATGAGACACATCACAAGCAGTATGCCGTGTGTCTGCCCGCTGCCCACGGAAGCGATGACCTGATCGATCTGAGCCAACTTGTCGGCTTCAGTGACAGTGCCCATGTTGGCAGCCTGCTCAAGCGAGCTGATCTGATTGGTGTAATCCGTGACACCGAAGATAAGGTATGATGCGGAGGTAAGCAGCACGCACAGGGCTCCGCCCATTTTTGTAAAGAACGGCCTGATCGAGGCGATTATTGCCTCGTCTCTGGTGCCGTTTTTTAATTCGTTATACTCGACTGTATTGAAGACCGAAAGCATCATGATCATGTAGTAGCAGTTCATTCCAAGCTGAGCCAGCATGTAGCCGACCGTTGTGACCCAGAATGACGGCATCGCAGCCGGCATAAAGAATCCCGCGCCAAGCATCAATGCGAATCCGACTATCATGATACCGCCGAATCCTTTCATGAGTGTTTTTCTGCTCCACTTTGAAGCAAGCCACGGATATGCGATCAGGAGTATGCCCGAAGCGGATAATCCGATGGTAGAGAAAAGTGAGTACAGACCACCTCTGTATCCGTAAGTGAAATAAATATATGTAGAGCCTATGCCGCCGACTATGAGGTCAGCTCCGATCTGATGGAGCAGGAATATAACACACATCCACGAAAGCTGATCGTTGTTTGTGATCGTAGAGATGATCTTTTTGAAGCTGACCGGAGGCGGAGTGATATCCATGTAAGATCTGTCTTCTCTGACTCCGAAAATCGTGATGCAGAGGAAGAGCGGGCCAAGGATAACGATTATAAGAGCTACGACTCCGTATGCTGTCTGAGCATTGCCGCCTATCGCGCCCGAGCCTGTGGTGAACATCGGGATGACGAGCCCCGCAAGACCTCCTCCGATTCCCGCGCAGAGGTTGGTCATCGCTGTAAGCTTGTCACGGGTCCCGCTGTCCCGGCTGAGAGCAGGTATCATTCCCCAGTACGAAATATCCTGCATCGTATATGTGATGCTATAGGAGAAGTATATGATGCCGAAGAACCAGATGAATGCCCAGCCCTGGAGTTTGACGTTGAAGGCAAGATATACGACTACAGAAGTGGTGAGCGCTCCGATTACGAGCCATGGCTTGTACTTGCCCCAGCGTGTGCGGGTACGCTCGATGATATTTCCCATCAAAGGATCGTTCAGGGCATCGAATATTCTCGCGCCTATCATTATCCCGGTGATAGCCATAAGTTGAGCAGCTGTAAGATTTCGTGTGAAGAGCACATATACGAGGATGAAGTTGGTGAACATGCTGTATATCATGTCCCTCCCGAAAGTACCGAGAGGGTAGCACCACATGTTGCGTTTTGCCTGCTTTTCCGTGATAGTGCCTGCCTGTGCAGCGACTTCTTTGTTCTTACTCATATCCTTTTCCTTTGTCCTTACATACTTCCGCATTAGCATTGATAAACCTGATTGAATTATAGCACGCACTGACGTTCCAAGTATAATGAGTAAAAGCGGCGTGGTCACTTTGGAGTTTAAATGGACCAAGAAGGGCCTTGCAAAGAATACCAGCTACAAGGCTTATGTCAGAGCGTATAAGATCAAGGACGGCAAGAAGACATATGTGAAGAGAAGTCCTATGATCCATATGTGCACAGGCGATTCAAGAAAGAGCCTGACTAACCCGAAGAGTATAACGGTAAACAAAAAATCGCTAACTCTAAAGAAGGGAAAGACCGCAATGGTAAAGGCCAGAGTCACGAAGGTTTACACAGGACTCAATTTGCCTGATGGCCATACGGCCCATTTACGCTTCATCTCTGCTGACAAGAAGATTGTAACAGTAAGCAAATCGGGCAAGATCAAAGCTAGGGGCAAAGGCAAGTGCCTTGTATGCGTTTATGCTCAGAACGGTCTCTGGAAGACCTGCAAGGTGACGGTCAAATAACTTCCTGTCAAGCTAACATTGATTCAACGTCGTTATGTTGGTCTATACCTATTTCAAATCTGCCAGACACCTAGTTTAAAAAGCCAAGCACTTGGGTAAAACATCAAGCACACTAGTGTAAGGGGCATAGATGAAAATCCTGTGCCCCTCTCTTCTTTTGTCCAGTCCAATTAGCAGAAAAAATGAGGAAAGAAATCGAGTTTTGTGTTGGTACGTTTGGAGTTGATATCCTCAATAAGCACAAACAAAGTTATTGCTTATTTCGAGAAATGTTCTAATAAGTAATAACTCCTTACAATGAATAATGCGCACGGATGTCTGAAATGAATATTTATTCTTTTTTGTGAATATTAATTTGGAAGTATCTTTGCTATATCGCCATGAAAGAGGCCAGTGACTCCATTTTTTCCCGGTTTTACTATATATGCTTTTTCTTTAGTTCAGTGTACGAAGAAAGCAGATTGAAGCGTTAGTACATTTGGAGGCGAAATGCTCAATAAGCACAAACAAAGTTATTGCTTATTCCGTGAAATGCGCGAATTTGTAATAACAAAGAGTCTGTATGATTATTCAACCACGCTAAAGCGTTTCATTAATGGCAACTACTTTAGATAACAATTCTGTGATATAGTTAACAATGAAAAGAGAAGATATGAAAAATGAGCATATCAATCAGGGAAAAAGGGGGGAACTATGAAAAAGATAAGTGCAGTTTTGCTTTCAGTCATCATGTGTTTTACATTGATGATCCCGGAGGCTGCTTTTGCTGCAGAGGAGGAATCACCACTCGGAGGTGAAACTCAGACCGAGGTTGTAGAGGAAGCAACTGAACAGGCTGATGGCGAAGAGGCAGAAGAAGCCAATGTCCAGCAAGAGCTTGAGATACAGAATGATGTTCTGATTGATCAGGAACAACCTGAATCAGATATCAGTTCGGATTATGGCTCAGAAGAACCGGAAGAGCCTGTAATGGTAGTCGAAAAGGAGCTGGGCAGTGATGAGCCTCAGGCTGATTTTGACATCCAAGACTCTTATCTTCAGGTGAGCATGAGAGATCTTAATAAAGCCGGAGTGCTGAACTTGCCGGAAGGGATAGAGACCAGCGAGCCTAAGCACGGAAAAGGACTTTTGCTTACAGGAAAGGTGAGCGCTCTTACATCAGATAAGATCAGCATAGACGAGGACTTTAACTTTGATCGTAATCCTGTTGACAGGATAAGTGTGGATGGACTTTCGGACAGAGGCGTAACGGTCAAGATGAATGTATATCTTGACGATGGTGAGACCCCTGCGGCAAGCTTTACTCTCGGAAGCCAGATGGGCAAGTACGATTGGGCGAATGAAGGCGACCATACCGCGGATGTATATGGCAGCAAGCTCACCGGCAAACACAAAGTATCGTTCGATCTTGAGATCACAGGCAAGAAACCGGATAAAAAGACAAGCGTGCTCTTAAGGTGGATCGAGTTCTCCGAAAGCTCGATTCCTGTAATGTACTTCAATATTGATGAGAGTAGAGGAAGCATAGCTGCTATGAACGGAAGCAGCACTCATAGCGCAGAATGTTATGGCTCCGTAGACCTGCAGGTGCCTGATGGTTATACGAGTGAATATACAGGCAGATCGCAGAAAAGCCTTACAATGGATCTGGAATATATCAGAGGCAGAGGCAATTCCACGTGGATGACTGACAAGAAGCCATACAAGGTAAAGCTGGACAAGAAACAGGATCTTTTCGGCATGGGCGCCAACAAGCACTGGGTGCTGCTGGCTAATCGCTATGACAACAGCTTGGTCCGCAATCGAATGACATATTGGCTCGGGGCAAAGATGGGGCTTGAATATACGCCTCAGTGCGTCCCTGTCGATGTTGTGATGAATGGAACTTATTACGGCAGCTATCTCCTGTGCGAACAGATACGCATCGGCTCAGGACGTGTCGACTTAAATGATCTTGACGACAATGATGAGACAAGAAGGAGGACTGATCTTCCGTTCATATCCGGCGGGTACCTCCTTTCGATGAGCCCGTACGGAGACGAGGATCCGGATAACATCTTCAGGACAAAGCAAGAAGTGGAGATGTTCATCGAGAGTCCGTCTTTCGAGGAATATGACAACGAGGATCAGCGTAATTACATCAAGGCATTTGTCCAGGCGACAGAAAACGCCATCTTCGGGACCGGATTCAAAGATGAATCAGGAAAAAGCTATACCGAATACCTCGATCTTGATGCCGCAGCCAAATACTGGTGGGTACAGGAGTTCTCCGCTAATGGCGACGCATACGGATCAGGCAGCACATATCTGTACAAGAAAAGTGATGAGGACGTAAAATCCGGAAAGCTCTATTGGGGACCATTGTGGGATTTCGACTATGTAGCCTGGGGAGATCTGGAATACGGCAATGACGCGCCGGAAGGCTTCGACTACACACAAATGCCGTGGTTTGATCGTCTGAAGGGAGACAAAGCCTTCTCAGACAAGGTAGTTGCAGAATGGAAGGACCTGGATAAATATCTGGGAGAGATAACTAAAGACGGCGGGCTTCTTGATCGTTATTACGAAGAGACCAAGACTTCCTGGAAATACGATAACGAAAAATGGGGAAGCTACGGTGAAGGATACTTTGAAGATAGTACAGAGACAGATACTGAGACTTCAAGGTCCTACAAAGAGGAAATAGACCAGCTCCGCACCTGGATCAGCCAGCGCAGGACGTGGGTCAACAATAATTTGAGTGAGTTAAGCCCTAAGTTTTACACGGTCAGATTCAAGATAAACGGTAAGATCGTAGAAACGATCACAGTAAGAGAAGGATTCGGCATAGATACATTCCCGGAAGCTCCTGCTAAAAAAGGATACATACAGGATGGATGGGAAGATAAAGACTACGGATTCTTCACAAAATATGATGAGGTCAGCTGCGATCTCACACTTGAGCCTCATTATATCAAGGAATCCGAAGCTGTTAAGGCAAAGAAACTCTACTTTGGCAGCTATGATGTGTACACTCCGCTGTATTCATGGGATGATGAGCCGTCTATTTACTATCCTTCATATACAGTGATGCCTAATGATGCGATCGATACATCTGTCAAATGGAAGTCTTCAGATACCAGCATTGCCGAGCTGGACGAAGAAGGAGGCGTGACCCCAAAGAAGGTCGGTACTGTTAAGATCACCGGAACACTGGCTTCCGGCGTATCATCGTCATATACGCTTCATATATATGACGGAGAACAGACCGAACCTGAGTATCCGGCTGAACTTAAACTGAACAAGAAAGCTGTGAAGCTCAAAGTAGGGGGATATACTCAGGTAGTCGCTACACTTTCTCCGCAGCCTTGCAACGGCATGGTAAACTGGGTATCGCTGAACACAGAAATTGCCGATGTTGACCCTAACGGAGTAGTAATAGCTTATTCACCGGGAAAAACTACGATCATAGCGCTTGAGCCTGACAGTCAGCTGATCAAAACGTGTGAGGTTACAGTCACAGAAAAAGCGGCGTATAAAGCACCATCAAAGTTCAGGACTGTACTCAGGCCCGCAAAGGGAGAAGCACGTCTAAAGTGGAACAAGGTCAAAGGCGCGAAGAAATACAAAGTGGCCTATCGCAGGGCAGGGTCGAAGAAGTGGACTATAAAGACTACAAAGAAAACTTCATACACCATAAAAGGCCTGAAGAAAGGCAGACTTTATGAATTCAAGGCATCTGCAGTAGGCAATAAGGGCAGGGGTGCTTGGACTAAGATCAGACGCAGATACAACAAGAGTCTTAAGACAGAGATCAAAGCGGGTAGAAAGAGCGTCAAGCTCAGTTGGAATAAAGCCAAAAAGGCATCGGGTTACCAGATCAGGTATTCGTATCACAAGAACATGTCCAAAGCCAAAAAAATCACTGTCAAGGGAAGCAAGAAGACAAAGCTAACCATCAAAAGGCTCAAAAAAGGGAAGACTGTGTATGTACGCATCAGACCTATCAAAAAGTACAAGGGTAACAAATACTACGGTGCGTACTCATACAAAAAAATTGCTCCCTAAAGAAGAGAGCGAAAACTAACTAAGGGGATCAAATCAAGGCTTTCTGCTTCCACTTTCCGGTGCGGTAGAAAGCCAGAGTCAGTATGGCTCCTATTATCCAGGAGATCAGCAAAGATACGAACATCATATAAAACTGACCCTGTGGATGCTCAGGCGATCTGGTCATCCATGTCATGAGATATGCGAGAGGAACACGCAGAGCGACAGTGGTTATGATAGAAAGCCACATAGGCGCGACGCTGTCACCAGCGCCTCTCATGACTCCTGCGAGGCACTGTATGATCTCCATTGCGACATAACCGATGCCCAGTATGAGCATCATGTGATAGCTTTGATCGATCAGAGCCTCAGTGTCTGTAAACAGAGCCATAAGATATTTGCCGAATACGACTATGAGAACTGTAATGACGGCGGATGTTGCCATTGCTACGAGGGTGCCTTTTTTCGAGCCTGTCTCGACACGTTCAAGCTGCCCGGCGCCAATGTTTTGACCCGTGAAAGTTGTCATAGCAGCTCCGAATGAAAATGCAGGCATCATCACAAAACCGTCGATCCTCATAACGATAACATTTGTCGCGATGCACATCGGTCCGAAACTGTTTGTGAGCGACTGTACAATTACCATCGACAGAGAAAATATAGCTGAATTGATACCTGAAGGGAGTCCGAGTCTTACAAGCTCCCTCAGGTATTTCTTTTTAGGCTTCAGATAGGATAGTTTCAAGTCAAAGCAATCAGTCTTTTGTTTGAGCCGTATGAAGGACAAGACAGCAGATATGCTTTGAGCTATCACTGTCGCAAGAGCGACTCCTGCAACGCCAAGGCCGACATTCGCGACAAAGAATATGTCCAATACTATATTAAGAACTGTAGCCACTATGAGATAAAGAAGGGCAGATATAGAGTCGCCCAGACCTCTGAGTATGCCCCCGAAAATATTGTAGTACGCGCATCCGGCTATACCGAAAAACAGTATTCTGAGATAGTCGCTGCTCCATTCCAGGATCTCATCGGGAGTGTTGATCAATTTCAAAAGAGGAGTGGTAACAAAAGGCGCAATGATCATTACGATAATTGACGCAACAAAAATCGATGTGATGCAGACTCCGATAGTACCGGACAGATCTTCTCTTCGCCTTGCTCCGTAGTATTGGGATACCATGATCCCGGCGCCTACCGAGATGCCCATGAAGAGCACCAGAAGGAGGTTGACGATGGGGCCACCGTTTCCTACAGCCGCAAGAGCGTTGTCACCTATATATTTGCCTACGACAATGCTGTCAACTGTGTTATACAGTTGCTGAAATACATTGCCTATCAGCATAGGGATCATGAACTTGACTATTTGACTGACAGGGTCGCCCACTGTCATATCGACAGGTTCAAATATCTTTTTCCACATTATGTAGCCTCATCATTCAACCAGGAGCAAAGCTCCAACAAGCTCGCTTGATTGGAGCGAGCGACGCCGTCAACAGACGCTCCCTATTATATGCCGTGGCACCTTCGGTTTCAATCGGTTTGGCTGTCATTGTTGTATTCACTGCGTTATATATGTGCTACAATTAAAACAAATGGATCGAATATGTCGATCAGAGGGGGATCAATGATTATGAGAAGGGGGTAAAGAACCATGACTTATCTGCTTTACAATCCATTGGCCAATAACTCAAAAGGAGACCGGGATGCCAAACAGTGGGCGGCAGACAACAATGTTGAATGCGAATTCACAAGCCTGCTGGACATCAAGAACATGAAAGCGTTCTTCGATGGACTTGGTGAAGCCGACGACGTTATTCTCACGGGTGGAGACGGTACAATGAACCGCTTCGCCAATGACGTATACGGCTATGAATTCAAAAACCCGGTGTATTACGTTAAATGCGGAAGCGGCAATGATTTTTACCGCGATAATGAAAAGTACGTTGAGAACGGAAGGATCGACTTAAGACCATTCCTAAAAAATTTACCGCTGGTCACAGTAAATGGGATCCAGAGAAGATTTGTAAACGGCATAGGCTACGGTATCGATGGCGAGACCTGCAGGATAGGCGACATCCAGAGAGCAACGTCTGACAAGCCTGTCAGCTATTCCAAGATCGCCATAGGGCTACTTCTGGGCAGCTATAAACTAAAGAAAGCGACTGTGGAAGTGGACGGTAAGGTGAGCACCTTCGAGAATGTCTGGATGGCTTCGACCATGAAAGGGCGTTTCTACGGCGGAGGCATGATGGTAGCTCCTGATCAGGACCGCTTCAATGAAGACGGTTCGGTATCTGTCGTTACGCTGTACAAGAAGAACAGACTGGTGACTCTGATGAGATTCCCTTCGCTTAACAAGGGTGAACATGTCCTGAAGAAGGACTGGGTAACGGTACAGACCGGCCACAAGGTAAAGGTGTCATTCGACCAGCCATGCGCACTTCAGATAGACGGCGATGTGATAGAGGATGTGCTGACATATACAGTCGAGACAGGCGTTTGATAGCGGAGGCGTGCTATGGATAAATATGATGTGATAGTGATAGGCGCCGGAAACGGCGGCCTCGGCGCAGCCTGCCGTATATTGAACGCCGGTAAATCCTGCCTGGTATGTGAGAAGCATAATATCCCGGGCGGCTTTGCGACGAGTTTTGTGCGCGGCAGATTCGAGTTCGAAGCGTCGCTCCACGAGTTCAACGGAATAGGGACAGACGAAGAGCCGGGAAGCACCCGTAAAGTCTTTGAGGAACTGGGCATCGCAGACAAGATCGAGTGGATACAGCTTAAAGATGCATACCACCTTATATCTGAAAAAGAAGGCTACGATTATGTGATGCCTTTTGGAGCGGAAGCTTTCGCGAAGGCGAGCGGCAAGCTCCATCCTGAGGGCGAGAAATACATAAAGGACTTTCTCGCACTGTGCAAACAGATAAGAGAGGCGATGGGATATCTCAGCGAGACCAAAGGAAAACCGGATCCGAAAGTGATGATGGAGAGATATCCTGATTACCTGGCATGCGGATCATACTCGGTGAAAGAAGGTTTTGAGGCACTCGGATATCCGAAGGAGATAGTGGATAATCTGAACGCCTATTGGTGCTACCTTGGCGCGGATGAAAACAATATGACTTTCCTCCATTATGCCAATATGATAAACAGCTATATCACAGGCGGAGCAGCCATCCCTACGCACCGCTCTCATGAGATATCACTGGCATGCGAAGAGCGCATACACGAGCTCGGCGGTGACATCTGGTTCAACACCGAAGTAGTGAAGATACTCACTGATGAAGAGGGCCATGTGTGTGGCGTGAGGCTAAAGGACGGAAGAGAAGTCGAGAGCAGGCACGTGATCGCCGATTGCTCGCCTCATGTGGTTTATGGAAAACTCATGGATAGCGAGGCTGTACCTGAAAGAGCTATCAAGCTGACTAATTTCAGAAAGCTGGCAGGTAATGGATTCACAGTGTTCCTGGGGCTCAGCAAGTCGGCTGAGGAGCTTGGCATCACAGACCACAACTACTTCATCTATGACTCCTCCGACAACGTGAAGCAGTACGAAGCAATGAAAAGCCTGGACAACACAGGCGCGCAGGCCACAGTATGCCTCAACAACGCGTATCCTGACTGCTCACCGGAAGGCACATGCATCGTTTACATGACGACACTGTTTACAGATGATGTATGGAGCAATGTGGCTAAGGAAGATTATTTCAAGGTCAAAAACAAAATGGCCTCGAGGATGATCGAAAGATTCGAGAGGGCCTTGGGCACCAACATCCACGATCATATTGAGGAGATAGCGATAGCTACTCCTGAAACATATGCCAGATACTGCGGGCATCCGCAGGGCACCATATACGGCTACGAATCCCAGTACTATGATGGTCTGATGAACAGGATACAGATGGTCGAGGAAGACAGATTCGTGCCTGGCCTCAGGATAGGCGGAGGATACGGCGAGAGATTGCTGGGATATCCTAGCAGTTTCAAATCCGGCGTGAATGAAGCTAGCCGCACTCTCAGAGATATGGAAAAGGAGGGCAGGTAGTATGGCTTTCAAGAAAAGTGATATTCCGGGCGAAGACATCAGACTCGCCATGGAGATGACAGCAAAGCGCCGTCAGCTGATAGATGAAACACCCGCGACTCCTCTTGTATATGAGTATGGGGTCAATCGCCTGGCAAAGGCTCTGCATCCCGGCTTTGTAAAGGCTGTGATAGCTAAGAAGACACCGGCAGGCTCAGATTGTGTAAAGATCACTCTTGAGCCTAAAGATGGCGGAGAGTTCCCATTTTTCAGGGCCGGGCAGTTCGTGACACTGAGCTGCAAGGCGGGCGATTCGTTTCTGAGCCGTCCATACTCGATCATCTCATCGCCTAAGGAAGCCCTTGAGGGCAAGCTCGAGATAATGGTGCAGAGAAAAGGCATATTCTCTCTGTTCATTATCGATGAGGCTCCTTTAGGAACCGAGGTCTGGATGGGCGAGCCTTCGGGCGACTTCCATCATGACAGCATCCGCGACAGAGGGCACATCCTTGCTATCGCCGGCGGAAGCGGAGTAACACCATTCCTCTCGATGATGAAAGCGATACGTGAGGGGAGCGAAGACTTCAAGCTGACGCTTATCTACGGCGCCAGGACAAGAGCTCACATTCCATTCGATACTGAAGAATTCAATGGCGATGGAATAGAGACTGTCGTTGTGCTCTCCGAAGAGGAGGCTGAGGGCTACAGGCACGGATTCATAACTGCAGATCTGCTGGAGGAATGCATCGATGATGACACCAGCGTCTTTATGTGCGGGCCTGATGCCATGTACAGATTCGTACGTAGCGAGCTTGAAAAGATAGGATTCGATCAGAGACTGATCCGCTCGGAGAGAAATTCCGTTGGAGACAGAGCAGTCGATGAGATAAAGGTGTTCAAACTCATTGTCCATATACGCGATGCCGTCTATGAACTGGATGCGCCAAACAACGAGACACTTATCACAGCTTTGGAGAGAGCAGGCATCCCTGCGGTAGTAAGATGCCGCAACGGATCATGCGGATTCTGCCACAGCAGAGTGGTCAGCGGAGAGTATTTTGTCGCTGCCGAGAACGACTTTAGAAGATCAGCGGATAAGAAGTTCGGCTACATCCATCCTTGCTCCACATACGCTGAGTCAGACATGGAGATCGATATACCGATCATGGATATTTAAGGAGCATTGATTCAGGGGAAAGAAAAATGACTGTATTTATTATCATCTATCTTGCTGCTTTATGTTGCTACTTTTACACCCGTACGATGGACAACATCAAGTACAGAGCTATCAACAAGTACTTCATGGCGACTATGTACCTGATCCTGGCCATAGTTGTATTCGTCAACAAGTACGAGTTCGCAAGTTATCAGACGCTACTTATGGCAGCGCTTATGTTGGCCTGGCTTGGCGATGTATTTCTTGTCTTTGACTTCGGCCGGGGAGGGGACTTCTTCCTGGCGGGCAATATCTGCTTCGTTCTATACGAGCAGATAATCCTGGTGGACAAGGGTGGATACAAGTTCAGCAATTTTGCATGGACTTTTGTGGTCGTTGCCGTGATGCTTGCCTTTGTGATATTTGCCACAGGCAAATGGCCTGCGAAGATCGTGATGGGAAAGATGCGTTGGCCGATGATTTTCTATTTATCATCGATATTTATGCATGGTATCACGGGCCTGGCGCTCATGATCATGATGCCAAACCCTGCCTACAAGATGCTTGGCGCAGGATCATTGTTGTTCATGCTTTCGGATATGGACCTGACCCTGTACAAATTCGTTTTCGACAACAATAAGTGGCTTGTCAGACTAAACAGCCTCTTGTATTTCTCAGGGCTGTTGCTTATAGTGCTGAGCACTGTGTACGCTTAGAAAAAAATAGATAAAGTGCCGGTTGCTCTTACGGACGGAGAGCTTGTAATAGATTTCGACACAATAATGGATTCAATGTAATCAGATACTCACAAGAGGGGTCGCCGATTGGCGGCCCTGTATTTTTTTCTATGCAAAAATATTACAGGGGGCTATAATCAAAAGTGGATGGATATGCGTCATATAACAGACGCCGGATGTCCCCCGCCTCTATAATGCTTCCTCCGGATTAAACGGCTTTGCCGTAAGGTCGGAAGCATTGATCTTCGGAGGCTAAGCTCCTCCGATAATGGCGGCGGGTTTCATTTCCGACCGACGGTGGTGGGTGCAATCCCCGACCGACGCTCTCAGGAGCTGAAGCTCCCGGCGTCTGTTGACGGCGTCGCTCGCTCCAATCAAGCGAGCTTGTCGGAGCTTTGCTCCTGGTTGAAGAGGGAGGCGATATTATGAAAAAGAAACCGAACCTTTT
>JAZQBC010000028.1:0-20908 GCA_045545495.1 Anaerovoracaceae bacterium
CGATGGAGAAACTTATGACGCAAACGGCCACTTCAAGTACACTCTGAACAAGCTGGACTACAGTGATTCCGCGTTCCCTGGAGGAAAGTACTCTGAGTCGAAGATCACTGTAAACGGTGGTACATTCGAGAACTTTGATCCTCAGAACAACGTTGCTGAAGGTGAGGGAACTGATGTTACAAGTGATGGCTATGTAGCAATTCCTGATAAAGACAGCAATTATACCGTCAAAGAAGGCTATAACGTGACCTTTGACGCTAATGGCGGATCGCCTGTGCCTGAAGCTCAGAGAGTAGAAAATGGATCCAAGATTTCAAAACCGGAAGACCCTACAGGTGCAGATGAAGATGCAGTATTTGAAGGATGGTATGCTGAAGGAGCTGACACTGAGTTCGATTTCGACATCGTGATCGATGCAGACACTAAGTTGACTGCTAAATGGGCATCAGCTCTTGCCATCAAGAAGGCAGAGATGCTCGAAGAACTGGGCAAGATCGATCCGGAGGAATATATCGAAGAGCATCAGTACAAAGTACACAAACTGGTTGAAACTGCCAAGAAGGATGTAGCAGACGCAAAGACTGTCGATGAAGTCGATGCGATCAAGGCTGAGTTCGATGAGAAACTCGATAATTACACAACTCTTGTTGAGGCAAAGAAAGCTGCAGCTGAAGAACTTGCAGAATACAAGAAGGATGTAGAGTTCGCTGAAGAAGGCGCTCGTGACGCTGAGGTAACAAAGGGAACCACGGCGATCAATGCCGCGGCAACAAACGCAGAGGTCAAGAAGGCACTCGCTGACGCGAAGGCAGCCATCGATGCACTTCCTACTAAGGACAGCAGCGACAAGGCTGCAGCCAAGAAGGCACTCGAATATGCAGTTGCAGCAGCTGAAGCTAAGCTTGCTGAGGACACATACACAGTCGAGACAAAGAAGGCTGTAGATGATGCCCTCGCCGAAGCTAAGGATGTCCTTGCTGATAAGGAAGCAACGACTAGACAGTACAACAAAGCTGCATCTGCACTGAATGATGCAGTCGATGCACTTGTACCTCAATCAAAAGCAGATAAGGCTGCGGCTAAGCAGGCACTTGCAGACAAGATCGCAGACGCTGCAGCTAAGGCTGAAGACGACTACACAGCGGCCAGCTGGACAGCGGCAGATCTTGCGGGTGCTATCGCAGCAGCTCAGACAGTTCTCGATGCTGAAGATTCAGACAAGGCAGCATACGATGATGCGGTAGCAGCACTCCAGGCAGCTCTCGACAAGCTCGTGACCACAAAGGCCGGAGCTAAGAAGGCCCTCGAAGATGCAGTTGCAGAAGCAGGTAAACTCGACAAGGATACCTACACAGCTGAATCTATGAAGGCTGTCGAGGATGCAGTAGCAGAAGCGAACGCAGTCCTCGAAGACAAGGAAGCTACAACAAGACAGTACAATAACGCAAAGGCAGCTCTCGACGCTGCAGTTGAAGCACTCGTACCTCAGGAAGAAGTCGATCTTGAAACTGCTAAAGAAAATGCCAAGGCTGAACTCGATAAGGTAGATACCTCGAAGTACAGCGGAGACGAAAAGGCAGCAGTCGAGAAGGCAATAGCTGACGGCAAGGCAGCGATCGATGCAGCTAAGACAGTTGATGAAGTTGAGGCTGCTAAGAAGGCTGCTCAGGATGCTATAGCTAAGCAGAAGACTGATGAGCAGAAGGCTGCAGACGAATCGAGCAAGCCGGTAACACCTGATGATTCAGAGCAGATGGGTACCGATGGTACACCTGTAGGCCCTGGAGCTAGCGCAGCAGCTGCTGAGAAGGCGATCATGAACGCTGCGACCGATGAAGGTCCTGCCGGCACAAAGTTCGCTCCTCTCAAGCTCAAGTCTACAAAGCAGACAAAGAAGAGCATCAAGCTCAAATGGAGCAAGACAAAGGGTGCAACTAAGTATGTGATCTATGGTAACCGTTGCGGTAAGACAACGAAGATGAAGAAGATCACTACAACTACTAAGTCCACTCTTACTGTCAAGAAGGCTGTTAAGAAGCTCAAGAAGGGCAAATACTACAAGTTCATGGTCGTAGCACTCGATAAGAACAACAAGGTTGTTTCTGCATCGAAGGTGGTACACGTAGCAACAAAGGGCGGCAAAGTTGGTAACTACAAATTAGTCACCACTAAGGCCAAGAAGAACAAAGTAAGCCTCAAGAAGGGCAAGAGGTTCAAACTTGGCGCTAAGGCTGTTGCTCAGAGCAAGCAGCTCAAGGTCAAGAGACATAGAAAGATCAAATATGAATCGAGCGATAAGACGATCGCGACCGTAACAGCTAAGGGTCAGATCAGAGCCAAGAAGAAGGGTACCTGCAAGATTTATGTATTCGCTCAGAACGGCGTATACAAGACCATCAAGGTAACGGTCAAGTAGTTATCCGGTACTGGAGAACAGAACTGTGCAAACAGTCTGACAAAACAACTAATGGGAAGTCGGCGAGTCCGGCTTCCCATTATTGATAAGCGATCAATTATTGTGGTGCATCAGAGGCTCTCTTGGTGTATCATTAGCAGGTAAATAATTAAGATAACTGATTCAGATATGGAGGACTTTAATGCAGGTCTATAACACTCTTACAAACAGGAAAGAAGAATTCGTACCTATCGAGCCGGGCAAGGTCAGGATGTATGTATGCGGTCCTACCGTATACAACTATTTCCATATTGGAAACGCACGTCCTTTCGTTGTGTTCGATACACTGAGAAGGTATTTCAAATACAGAGGCTACGAGGTCAAGTTCGTCCAGAACTTTACAGACGTTGATGACAAGATCATCAACCGAGCAAAAGAAGACGGCATCACAGCTCCTGAGGTCTCCGAGAAGTATATCAAGGAGTATTTCGATGACGCAGAGGCTCTCAATGTTATCAAGGCTGACGTTCACCCTAAGGTATCCGAGCATATCCCTGAGATCATCGAATTTGTACAGACTCTGATCGACAAGGGTTACGCTTATGAGGCTGACGGAGATGTCTATTACTCGACACGTAAGTTCAGTGATTATGGTAAGCTCTCAGGTCAGAATATCGATGATCTTGAAAGCGGCGCACGTATCGCTATCGGCGAGGTAAAGGAAGATCCGCTCGACTTCGCGCTCTGGAAAGCTCGTAAAGAGGAATCTGAGATCGCATGGGAGTCGCCTTGGGGCATGGGCCGTCCGGGTTGGCACATCGAGTGCTCAACGATGGCTAAGAAGCATCTTGGTGAGACTATCGACATCCACGGCGGCGGACAGGATCTTACATTCCCTCATCACGAGAACGAGATCGCTCAGTCCGAAGCATGCAATGGCGTGCCATTCGCTCACTACTGGATGCACAATGGGTATATAAACGTAGACGGCAAGAAGATGTCAAAGTCGCTCGGAAACTTCTTCACAGTAAGAGACATCCGTGAGCAGTACAGCGGAGACGTTATCAGATTCTTCCTGCTCTCAGGCCACTACAGAAGCCCGATCAACTTCTCGGACACTCTGATGGAGCAGTCCAAGCAGGGCTATGAGAGGATCGCTACAGCTATCGAGACACTTGAGTTCCTTGAGAACAATGGAAGCGACGAGGCTATGGCAGACGAGGCAGCAAAGATCGCTTCGCTGGACAAGTACAGAGACAAATTCGTCGAAGTGATGGATGACGATCTCAATACAGCTGACGGTATCGCTGCTATCTTCGAACTCGTATCGGAGATCAACCTTGATGTCAAGGACGGAGCTTCAAAGTCATTCGCTAAGGAAGCACTCGCCAGGATCAAAGAGCTGACAGACGTGCTCGGAATATTCTGCGGCGATGATGAAGAAGAAGGCCTTGGAGACGATATCCAGGCACTCATCGATGAGAGACAGGCAGCTCGTAAGGAGAAGAACTGGGCAAGAGCCGATGAGATCAGAGATCAGCTCGCTGCCATGGGCATCACGCTCAAAGATACTCCACAGGGCGTACAGGTAATAAGAAATTAGAGAATGAACTAGTGGAGTCATTACACCTCTTACAGAGTACGGCTCTCGCCTCTCTGCGGCTTCACGCAGCGGTACTAAGCTCTGCCTTCGCCATAAGGCTCGTCAGTCGCTAAGTGCCGGCTACCGCAGGGCCTCTGCGCGAGGTGTAATGGCTCCACGATTAACTGATTTAATCTAATACAATAATGAGTAAAGCAGATAAACTTTTTGTAAATATGTGTCAGGACATACTGGACCACGGGTTCAGTACCGAAGGTATGCCGGTGCGTCCGCGCTGGGAAGACGGCACTCCTGCTCACACGATAAAGAACTTCGGAGTCGTGAATCGCTACGACCTTTCAGAGGAATTTCCGGCATTGACGCTCCGCCCTACAGCTATCAGGCTGGCGACAGACGAGATGCTCTGGATCTGGCAGAAAAAGTCCAATCGCATCGAAGACCTCAGAAGCCATGTGTGGGACGAGTGGGCCGATGAGAACGGAACTATCGGCAAGGCCTACGGCTATCAGATGGCGAAGAAGTACAAGTTCAAACAGGGCGAGATGGATCAGGTAGATAACGTGCTTTGGTGCCTTAAGAACGACAGATATTCAAGGCGCATAATGACCAACATGTACGACTTCGCGGATCTTTCTGAGATGAGGCTCGAGCCGTGTGCCTACTCTATGACCTTCAATGTGAAGGGCGATACATTAAACGCAATACTCAATCAGAGGTCGCAGGATATCCTGGCTGCCAACAACTGGAACGTGGTGCAGTACGCAGTGCTTCAGATGATGATGGCTCAGGTGTCCGGGCTCAAAGTGGGCGAGCTTGTGCATGTTATCTCAGATGCTCATATCTATGACAGGCATGTCGAGATAATAAAAGAGCTGATCGCAAGACCGCAGTATCCGGCGCCTAAGGTGACACTCAATCCGGAGATCAAGAACTTCTATGACTTCACTCCAGAGGATGTGATCGTAGAGAATTATCAGCACGGACCGCAAGTGCGCAATATACCGGTGGCTGTGTGATGACCGGCTCGCTGGCTGCTGAATAATTGTAATTAAGTAATGGAAATCGTAATAGAATGACAAAAGCTGAAATCAACAGATTCAATACTACAACACTTGCATACCTCGGAGACGCTGTCTTCGAGGTCATTGTTCGTGAAAAGATAGTGAGAGAAAAGCCGGGTGACGTCAACCGCTCGCATCACACTGCTGTGAGGTACGTGTCGGCAGGCGGTCAGGCTCTGGCTGCAAGGACCATGATCTCCGAAAACTTCCTCACTGATGATGAACTTGCTATTTATAAAAGAGCACGCAATCATCGCTCGATGTCGAGACCTCAGCACGCCGATCCAAAGGAGTACAAGATCGCGACCGGCTTCGAAGCCCTGCTGGGCTACCTCTACCTGTCCGACGACAGGGAGAGGCTGCGCGAGATCGCAGCCGAAGCCGTCCGCATAGTAGATGCTGCCGGCCGGTAGAGAGATTTTGACAGCGGTAAGAAGTACTACTCCGCATGGAGCAAAGTTAAGTCTGCAAAGACAAAGAAATAGTACAATTGATCCAAGCACGACTCCGGATAACGGAGTTACAAGACAACATCAAGAGGCCCGGGAAGTCATCATGGCTCCTCGGGCCTTCGCATATAGCTGCCACCTAATCGATACAGATATCGCTTGATTTACTACCTATTTTTTATATAAAATTAGGTAGTAAATTTCTTTAGGAGGCAAAATGCACGTATTTGACTATAAAGTTCTCAAGGATGAGGATTACTCCGAAATGCTCGGACTGACAAATATAATATATGATCTTCGTGCCCGAGAAGACTTGCGTCAAAGCAACAACCGGGACCTTTTTGAGGTGCTACGTAGTTCTGCTATTGTAGATTCTATTGAAAGCAGCAACGCATTAGAAGGGATCAGCACAGAAGGGGGAAGACTTCCGGGAATAATCAATGGGGGAATGGCACCTCGAGATCACAACGAGCTTGAGATCTTGGGATATAGCAAGGCAATGGACGAGATATATGGCTCGGAACCTGCCTTGGATATCTCGGAAGAATATATAAAGCATCTTCACTCCTTGCTGCTTGAACAGACATCCGCCGATGCCGGGAAGTATAAAAAGAATAACAACTGGATACAGGAGAGAGACGAAGCTGGGCGGCTTAGAGTCAGATTTGTTCCGGTCTCAGCAAAAGAAACGCCAGACGCCATGAATCAACTGACGTTGGCATACTATGAGGCGCGTCAGGACTCATCTATAAACAAGCTTCTGCTGGTTTTTGCATTTGCTGTCGATTTCCTATGTATTCACCCGTTTATGGATGGGAACGGAAGAGTTTCAAGATTAGTTACTTTATTGCTTCTTCAGGAGGCCGGATTCGATATAGGAAAATATATTTCAATAGATAAAAAGATCAATTACTACAAGGGCAATTATTATCAAGCACTCGAGAGATCCTCTGAAGGATGGCACGATAACGCGAACAGTTATGAACCTTTCATCAGATTGATGTTGCAGATATTGTATCAATGTTATAAGGAGCTTGATGATAAATTCATAGAGGGTACAATCAAAAAAGTGCCTAAGTCTAAGCAGATAGAGAATGCGTTGCTCAATACATTTGTACCTGTCAGCAAGGCGGAACTTTGTGAGATGTTTCCGAATATAAGTGTGAAGACAATAGAAAATGTGCTCGGCGAAATGGTAAAAGATGGGCGAATCGTTAAGATCGGCACATATCGGGATGCGCGGTATAAGAAATCTTGAGAGCTTTACTGTGACGAGCCATTATTATGATACAATCGGAATGCTATGGAACTAAGTTTTTCAGATGGAAAAAAAGTATTTAACACTCACACGGAGGGCATACCGTATCTTTCATTCGATATGTTCGATCGACTTGGTGTGCCCAATCTTTACACGACCAGATATGTGAGTTTTGATGACTTGGCAGAGTCGGGTGAGACGGGCCTCAGAGTTTGCGTGATGAAAGGCGAGGACGAAAACGAAGTTGCGCCTATTGTACTTGAGATGAGAGGCAAGCTAGCGGAGCAACTCGGTTCGTCTTTGGATATGGAATACATTACCGATCAAAAGCATACCAACTATGTGAATGTGGTAAGAGAGGAAGATCTTGGCCCTATATGGCCAGGCGAAAAGCCTCTTCACAGGCAATTCGTCGATGGCATGGTGACGGACATACCGGGAGCGCTTTTGACGGTGTTTGGAGGAGACTGCCCTTCGGTGTATATAGTCGACCCTGTGAAGAAATGCTCGGGGCTTGTACACGCGGGATGGAAAGGCACGCTTGGGAAGATACCGCAGGTCGCTATCGCGAGAATGGTGATAAACTTTGGCTGCGACCCGGCGGATATGTATGCCGCGATAGGGCCTGGCATATGCAAGGATTGCTATGAGATGGGCGATGAGGTATATGATGCCTTCGCCAACGAGTGGAGCAAAGAAGATGCTGAGAGGATATTCGGAAAATACCCTGTGAAGGGCGCGGCCGTGGCTAGTAAGGATGAAGAGGCTAGAGGTTGGAAGTATCATCTGGACCTTAGAGAAGCGAACAGGCTGACTCTTCTGAGAGCGGGTGTGCCTGAGGATCATATAGCGGTGTCCAATGTCTGCACGATGTGCAATGTGGATACTTTTTATTCCTACAGGGCGCGCAGGATGGAGAACGAGCAGTGCGCGATGCTTGTGAATCGGTTCGAATAGAATAGGTGAAAAAAGAGCGCACGGTATTAGCGAATCGACACGAATTAAATTCAGATAAATAATTCAGATAAATATAGATAGCGAAAGGAAACAAAGACAAAGATGGATCTTATAGTAGCTGCGGATAAGAATTGGGGAATCGGTAAAGACGGTGGATTGCTGGCCGACCTTCCTACAGATATGAAATATTTCAGAGAGCATACGACCGGCAAAGTAGTCGTCATGGGCAGAAAGACACTGGAGTCGCTTCCTGGCAAAAAGGGCCTGCCGAAGAGGACGAATATCGTGCTGACGACTAACCCGGATTACGAGGCTGAGCGCTGCACTATCGTGAATTCCGAGGACGAGCTGTTTGAGGAGATCTCAAAGTATGAGCCTGAGAATGTGATGCTGATCGGCGGCGGAGCGATGTACAACAAGTACTACAAGCTTTGCGACAGGCTCTATGTGACGAAGATGGACGCGGTCCTTGGAGCTGATACCTTCATCGAGAACTTCGATGAGGATCCTGACTTTGAGGTGGAATCGGAGAGCGAGCCTATCACAGAGAACGGGGTCACTTTCAAGTTTGTGGTATACAAGAAGAAGTAATCGGGAAAAGATCTGAAGAAGCAATAATGAAGATACACGTACTTAACTGCGGATATATAAATGTATCGAAGGATCTGCTGTTTGGAGGCGGCAACGCCAGGACAGATCTGCCAAAAGCCGCAGCGGCCCCGGAGAGCAAGAGGGTGACGCTGCCGGTGCATGCGTTTCTGGCGGAGCTCCCTGCGGGACTCTTCCTTATAGACACAGGATGGAGCCGCGCGATCAGTCCTGATGGGGTCTATGACAGAGCAGCTGCTTCAAAGGAACTACCGGTCCATCTGGCGGCGATGTACAGGCCTTACGTCCCTGAGGGGATGACGGTCGATGAGCAACTGGATTCGATGGGAATAAAGCCTTCGGATCTCGATGCTGTCATCATCACGCATTTCGATCCTGACCATGTGTCTGGGCTAAGATCTGTCAGCGGCGCTAAGCGGATAGTCGTTCCGGAAGATGAGGCGTATTGGTCGGTTCGGACGAAGTACCGTCTCAGGCAGCCAAGACTCTGGGAGTCCCAGGGGGTGATGCATGGCATAGAGAGGATGTTCTATAGAGGAAGGCCGCTTGGGCCTGTGAACAAGGCGATAGAGATAACGGAAGATGGGAATATTATGTATGTCAATCTGCCGGGACATACCGACGGGCAGGCAGGCGTGGTATTGAAAGATAAAGGCGGTTATGCAGTGATCGCTGCGGATGCTGCGGTGTCGGCGCTAAACTGGGAGACTATGAAAGCTCCTGGCTATGCAGCCAACAACAGTATCCAAAAGAAGACGCTTGAGTGGCTGGCCAAAACGGCAAAGGACCCGGAATGCAAAGCAGTGCTGTGCAGCCACGATAAAGATCTGCCGCAGGTGATAGAGTTTTAGCGGCTGAGAAGAATGAGTGAGTAGAAGATATGAGTAAAAGAGATAATAAAAGATACAACGATCAGGGAAGAAAGACGGCGCCTAAGAGAGGCGGCAAGAACAGACGCGACTACGGCGAGAATTACGAGCCTAGGAAAAGACAGGTGAAGCCAAGGACAGCGCATGAACTGTTTGGTGATGTAAGAGACGTAAGGCGTCAGGAACAGAACGTCGGGACTGACGGACTTGAAGTGGTCGCGGGCAGAAATCCTGTCACAGAAGTGCTTGGCAGTGAGCGTGAAGTTGAGCGCGTGTTTATCGCTGATGGCTCTGAAGGGTCGGTATCTAAGATCGTCGCCCTCGCGAGGGAGCGCGGCGTCATAGTCGATTTTGTTCCAAAGGAGAAGATCGATGCGATGGCTCCTGGCGTGAAGCACCAGGGAGTTGTGGCTAAAGTAAGCGAGTATAAATACGCGGAGATGGAGGATGTGTTCGCGAGGGCGGAGGCATCGGGAGAGGATCCATTTATCATCATACTGGATGAAGTGGAGGATCCTCACAACCTCGGAGCGATAATCAGGACGGCGGAGTGCGCCGGCGCTCACGGGGTGGTGATCCCAAAGAGGCGGAGTGCCTCTTTGACGCAGACAGTGGCACTGTCTCCCGCCGGCGCTATTGAGAACATGCCTGTCGTGCAGGTGACCAACCTCGTCCGCGCTATGGAAGAACTCAAGGAAAAAGGAGTATGGATCGGAGCTGCCGATATGGACGGCGATACATACTATGAGGCAAATCTCACCGGGCCTATAGCCATAGTGATCGGAAACGAAGGCCGCGGAGTAGGCAGGCTGGTGAAAGAGAAGTGCGATTTCGTGCTTTCGATCCCGATGAAGGGAAAGATCAATTCGCTCAATGCTTCGAATGCCGCAGCGATATTGATGTATGGGATCAGGCGCGCACGCGAACTGCAGAAATAAGCAGAATTATACAGAAATATATTAAATAGAAGAAAGGCGTTTTGTCTTATGAAAAAGAGTTACATAGGCCTGTTTGACGTGATAGGTCCTGTCATGGTAGGACCATCCAGTTCCCACACTTCGGGCGCTAACTACATTGCTTGGATGGCAAGGCAGATCTTCACGGGCACACCGACGAGGGTCGATTTTACCCTGTATGGATCGTTCGCGGACACATACCGCGGACATGGAACAGACAGGGCGCTCATTGGCGGCATACTCGGGTATAGATCTGATGACAAGCGCATCAGGAATGCCTACGCTCATGCGAAGGAAGCCGGGATCAAAGTAAATTTCAAGGTGGATGCAGGCTCCGAGGTGGATCACCCGAATACAGTGGATGTGATAATGCAGACTGCCGAGGGACACCAGCTGCTGGTCAGAGGAGAGTCGCTTGGCGGCGGAAGAGCTCGCATAACACGCCTTAACGACATACAGGTCGACTTCAACGGCGAACGCAGCACGCTCATTATCGAGCAAAAGGATGAGCCGGGAGTCATCGCCTTTATTACGAATACGCTCGCTAAGCGCAATATGAACATTGCGTTCATGAAGGTCTTCCGCGAAGAGGACGGCGACCGCGCGTACACCGTTATCGAGTCTGATGATTTCCTGCCTGAAGAACTCAGGGATGAGCTTCACGGATATCAGGCGATCCTCAGCGTAGAGATGATAGAACTTTAGGAGGTGGCAGTATGAATTACGATTTCAAAAATGCGAAAGAATTGCTCGCCATCTGCAAATCACACGAATTAAGTATTTCTGAGGTGATGCTTCGAAGAGAAGTCAGCCTCAGCGGACTAAGCAGGAAATCTATACTTGAACAGATAGACGGATGCCTCAGGGTGATGGACGCGTCGACGAACAGGTTCCTTGATGAGGACACCGTAAAATCCATGGGTGGCCTTCTTGGCGGTGAGTCAAGGCTGCTCCACAACCTGGAAGATGATAAAGCCATCTGCGGATCGACTCTCCATAAGGCTTTGAAGTCTGCGCTTTCTATAGCGGAAACCAATGCGAGCATGGGTGTCATAGTCGCAGCCCCTACGGCGGGCTCCGCGGGAGTAGTCCCTGCTGCGATACTGTCTGTATATGAGGACTGCGATATAGAGCTCGACCAGCTAAGGATGGGGCTTATAAATGCAGGAGCTATTGGTTATCTGTGCACTTTGAACGGATCGGTCGCCGGAGCTGAAGCGGGCTGCCAGGCGGAAGTCGGGTCTGCGTCGGCGATGGCCGCCAGCGCGCTGACGGAGATGCTCGGCGGGACGCCGGAGCAATGCTGCATAGCAGCATCCATCGCCGCTTCCAATCTCCTCGGCCTCGTGTGCGACCCCGTGCGCGGGCTCGTCGAGGTGCCGTGCCAGACGCGAAACACGATCGGAGTTGCGAATGCTTTCACTGCGGCAGAGCTTGCGCTCGCAGGCATCAAATTCCCGGTGCCGCTTGATGAGATGATTGATATAATGACTGATGTAGGGCACTCGCTTCCTGAGTCTCTCAGGGAGACAGGTAAGGGAGGCTGTGCATGCGCACCGTCTCTGTGTCCTGCACTCAGCGGCTTGGGAGATAGAATGTGATGTACGGAATAATCGAAAAGGACCCGGCGCTCGCTCCATTTGAAAAAGATATAGAGCTCAGGGTAAAAAGACACGAAAAAAAGAAGAAAGAACTCCTGAAAGACGGAGAGTCCCTTTACGACTTTGCAAACGCTCATAAATGGTATGGCTTCCACCGCGAAGCTGACGGATGGGTCTACCGCGAATGGGCGCCTGCTGCCGATCAGCTCTACCTGACCGGCGATTTCAATGACTGGAATTGGACGGACACCCCGCTTACAAAACTTGATAACGGCAACTGGGAGCTTCACCTCCCAGGCGAGGTCATCCATCACGGCAGCAAAGTCATGACTATCACAGAGAAGGACGGCGAGCTGACACAGCACATTCCTGTATACGCAAAGAGAGCTACGCAGGACTGGGTGAACAAGAGCTGGTGCTGCGAGGTCATGGATGAAGAGAAATTCGAGTGGACCGACGACGGATTCGAGAGCGATGAGCCACCGATCATCTACGAAGCGCATGTCGGGATGTCATCAGAGAAATATGGGATATCCGACTACCGCTCATTTGCGGATAATATCCTTCCACATATAAAGGAGACCGGGTATAACACTGTTCAGCTGATGGCCATCATGGAGCATCCTTATTATGGCTCTTTCGGCTACCAGGTGAGCAGCTTCTACGCGGCATCGAGCCGTTTCGGCTATCCGGCAGACCTGAAATATCTGATCAACAAAGCCCATGAGCTCGGGCTCAGGGTGTTGCTAGATGTTGTGCATTCACACGCTGTCGGAAACACTCTTGAAGGCCTCAATATGTTTGACGGTACTGAGTATCAGTTCTTCCATGAAGGTTCTGAAGGGGATCACCCTGCCTGGGGAACAAAACTTTTCAACTATGACAAACCTGAAGTCATACATTTCCTGCTGAGCAATCTCAAATTCTGGATGGAAGAATACCACTTCGACGGATTCCGTTTTGATGGTGTCACATCAATGCTCTATCACGATCATGGCCTTGGCGTTGCGTTCAGCAGCCTCGACATGTACTTCTCGATGAATACGGATGTGGAGGCGATCACATATCTTCAGCTCGCGAACGAGCTTATCAGAGAGGTGAATCCAAAGGCTCTTACTATCGCCGAGGATATGAGCGGTATGCCGGGAATGTGCGAACCTGTCAAGGACGGAGGCATCGGTTTCGATTACCGACTCGGCATGGGGCTTCCGGATATGTGGATAAAGCTTATAAAGGAAAAGAAAGACGAGGACTGGAACCTCGGCGCTATTTGGCATGAACTCACATTCCGCATGGCCCCGACTATCGCTTATGCTGAGAGCCACGATCAGGCGCTCGTAGGTGACAAGACGATCATGTTCCGCCTGGCTGACGCCGAGATGTATACCGGCATGCAAAAGGACAGCCACAGTGAAGTGATCGACCGCGCGATGGCTCTCCACAAGATGATAAGACTGATCACACTCGCAGGAGGCGGCGACGGCTATCTGGCATTCATGGGCAATGAGTTCGGACATCCTGAGTGGATAGACTTCCCGCGTGAAGGCAATGGCGACAGCTATCAATACTGCAGAAGGCAGTGGAGCCTTCTCAGCAATCCTGATCTCAAATACAGGCTGCTCTACAACTTCGACTGCGACATGATCCACATGGCTTCGAAGTACCATATCTTTGACCAGAGATATCCTGAGCAGAGGTGGATACATGAGGATGACAGAGTGCTCGCCTTCGAGAGGGCAGGGCTTCTCTTCGTGTTCAACTTCTCGGCGAACCAAAGCTATGAGGATTATCTGATCCCGGTGAGCCACGGATGCGACTATGAAGTGGTGCTAAGCAGTGATGACGGCATCTACGGAGGCTTTGACCGCGTAGCGCGTCTTTCGATGAGCGCGTATCAGGAAGGAGTGGATGGAAACAACTTGAGACTTTACCTCCCTGCACGCACCGCGATCGTCTTAGCGCCAGGAGATGTCGGAAGCACAGACGCGGATTCCTGAAGCGAGATGGTCCGAGGAGGAACTGAAATCACACCGTAGCGGCGGCCCGACGACGGAAGCGAGTCGGGAACTTGGAGCTTCGCCAGTCCCACGGCGAAGCGGAATTTCCCGCGAGCATTGGAGGGCTGACGAGACGGATTGTGTTTCGAGACGACGAGGCACGAGCGGCAGGAATGCGCGGCCGTGCTTTTAATTCTGCCTGACTTGCCGCAATTTCAATTTTCCGCTTGACAACTCAACCCCGCTAAAGTACACTAATTGAGCGACTTTAAGAAAGAATCGAAGCGATGGAGACCCACGCTTCGAGCTTTTGGTTGAAAATACAAGCATTTCAAGTATACGGAGGAAAGAGATGGCAGCAGGCGTAAGACAGAAAGTCATCCTGGCATGCACAGAGTGCAAGCAGAGAAACTACAATACAATGAAGAACAAGAGAAACAATCCTGACAGGATCGAACTCATGAAGTATTGCAAGTTCTGCAACAAGGAGACTCTCCATAAAGAGACTAAGTAGTATAGCGGAGACTTATCATGGCTAAAGACAAGGAAAACAGAACCGGTCTCATCGCGTATCTCAGAGGCGTTAAGCAGGAATTCGGAAAGGTCGTATGGCCTACCAGAGAAGAACTCATCACTGACACTGTAGTAGTGTTTGGTTGCGTTCTCTTCTTTGCTGTCGGATTCTGGCTGATCGATACCGGCTTTCTGGCTGCCCTCAAGGGCATCCTCGGCATCACATTGTCCTAATCCAAGGAGATACTGATGACAGACAAGGATAACATCAATATTGAAGAGAATATCGGAAGCCCTGAAGCAGTCGAAGAAACAACTGTTAAAGAGCAGATCAAGGGCACTATCTCCCCGCTCGAAGGCGAGGGCCTTCGTGGTGACGGTACCGCGAAGTGGTATGTAGTGCACACATATTCCGGTTATGAAAACAAAGTAAAGACGAGCATCGACAGGATGGTCGACTATCGCGGTATGCAAGATCTCATCCAGGAAGTCGTTATTCCGACTGAGGAGAGGATAGAGATCAAGGACGGAGTCAAGAAGGTAAAGACCAGAAAACTCTTCCCGGGATACGTAGTCATCAAGATGGTCGTAAACAACGAGACATGGTACCTCGTTCGTAACACAGAGGGCGTTACCGGTTTCGTAGGTCACGGTTCCGATCCTATTCCACTGACCAAGGAAGAGATAGTAAGGATGGGAATTGAAAAACTTAAGATCGATCTCGACATCGAAGTGGGCGACACAATCCGCATCATCGGTGGTGTATTCGAAGGCCAGCTCGGCATCGTAGAAGACATCAACCCTGAGAAGCAGATCGTCAAAGTCCGCATCTCGATGTTCGGAAGAGATACACCTGCAGAGATACAGTTCTCGCAGGTATCAAAACTCAGATAAAATCTGAAGAAAGGAGAAACAATGGCAAAGAAGATCGACGGCTACATCAAGCTGCAGATCCCTGCCGGAGGAGCTACTCCTGCACCACCGGTTGGTCCGGCTCTCGGACAGAAGAGCGTCAACATCATGGACTTCTGTAAGCAGTTCAATGCAAGGACACAGGACCAGCAGGGAATGATCATTCCTGTAGTAATCACAGTTTACACAGACAGATCATTCGACTTCGTGTGCAAGACACCACCGGCTGCAGTTCTTATCAAGAAGGCAGCAGGCATCGAGCATGCATCCGGTGTACCTAACAAAGAAAAGGTTGCATCGATCACACTCGCTCAGGCAGAGGAAATCGCAAAGACAAAGATGCCGGATCTCAACGCAGCATCCCTCGAAGCAGCAACAGAGATGATCAAGGGAACAGCTCGCAGCATGGGAGTTACGGTAACTGAGTAATGAAGTGGGAGGCTAACGCCGCTTGAACCACAAGGAGGAATTTGATGAAGAGATCAAAAAGATACGCAGAGCTCGCAAAGACATATAATAAGCATGAGCTCGTAGACGTAGAAACTGCAGTAAAGCAGATCAAGAGCTTTGAAAACGCAAAGTTCGACGAGACTGTTGAGATGCACTTCCGCCTCGGAGTAGACGGTCGTCACGCAGATCAGCAGGTAAGAGGAGCTATGGTACTTCCTCACGGAACCGGTAAATCCAAGAAAGTTCTCGTATTCGCTAAGGGACCTAAGGCTGAAGAAGCTAAGGCAGCTGGCGCGGATTTCGTAGGCGCTGAAGACATGGCTGAGAAGATCCAGAAAGAAAACTGGTTCGAGTTCGACGCTGTAGTCGCTACACCTGACATGATGGGTGTTGTAGGACGTCTCGGTAAGATCCTCGGTCCTAAGGGACTCATGCCAAACCCTAAGTCCGGAACAGTAACCATGGACCTCCAGAAAGCCCTTGAGGACATCAAGGCAGGTAAAGTTGAGTACAGACTTGACAAGGCTAACATCATCCACTGCATTATCGGCAAGAAGTCCTTCTCAGAGCAGCAGCTTGTTGAGAACGCAAACGCTCTCATCCAGGCAATCGCTAAGGCTAAGCCGGCAGCAGCAAAGGGTCAGTACTTCAAGAGCATCAGCATCGCAGCAACGATGAGCCCTGGAGTTAAGATCAACCCGGCAACAGTTTCCCTGTAGTCAGTATTTGACGAAAAAAACAGAATATCCAACCTAAGACAGCAGGTGCGAAGGATAATATCCGGAACTTAATTTCCTGCCGAGGTACGAATCATAGATTTTATGAAAGACCCGCGCTTAGGTATAAGATTGCGGGTCTTATGTACCTACAAGACAAATTTTGGCGGAGGGATACCGTCAGGAAAGGAGAAAAGATGTCTGTAGAAGCAAAAGCAGCAAAACAGGTAGTTATCGACGAGATCAAGGAAAAGTTTGACAAAGCAGGTTCCGTAGTAGCAGTCGATTACCTCGGACTGACAGTAGCAGAAGCCGACCAGCTGAGAGCTAATCTCAGAAAGGAAGGCGTCGACCTGACAGTTTATAAGAATACCCTCATCAAGAGAGCTATCGCAGGAAGCGATTTCGAAGCACTCGGAGAGGGAGATGTGCTCAAAGGTTCCACAGCTCTCGCATTCAGCGGTGAAGACGTTACCGCAGGCGCAAGAGTTCTTGCAAAAGCTATCAAGGAATACAACAAGATGTCCTTCAAGGGCGGCGTTGTAGAAGGAGCTGTATACGATAAGGCACAGATCGAAGAGTTCGCAAGCATTCCGGGCAGAGACGTTCTCATCGCACGTTTCATGGGAAGCATCCAGAGCCCAATGACAAAGCTTGCACTCACACTCAAGGCTATCGCCGAGGCTGGCGGTGCAACAGAAGAAGCACCTGCAGAGGCATAAGCCTAAACTGAAACACTTTTAATCAAACAGCATTCGTTTCATCCTGAGTAGCCCGGCAAAGAGGCACGAAGGATCTTAAAGAAAAAAGGAGAATAATAATGGATAAGGATAAAATCATCGAGGCTCTTAAGAGCATGAGCATTCTTGAGATCAACGAGCTCGTTAAAGCCCTTGAGGAAGAGTTCGGCGTAAGCGCAGTAGCAGTAGCAGCTCCAGCAGCTGGTGGTGCAGAGGCAGCAGCAGAAGAGAAGAGCGACTTCAACGTAATCCTGAAGGAGATCGGTCAGGAAAAGATCAAGGTTATCAAGGCTGTAAGAGAAGCTACAGGTCTTGGCCTGAAGGAAGCTAAGGAACTCGTAGACTCCGCTCCTTCCACAATCAAGGAAGCTGCACTTCCTGACGAAGCTAACGCTCTTAAGGAAGCACTCGAGGCAGTTGGCGCTGTAGTAGAGCTCCAGTAAATTCCGCGATAATCTCCGTCATACTTCGTTGCTGCTCGAGAATCGCTCACTTACATACTTCTGGGTATGCGCGATCGCGATTCTCTCACGCGCCTCGTCTGACGAAGATTCTCATCGGAATTACCTTTTAAAAACCAGCTGAGCAATTATCTCGGCGAGAGCCTGACTTTTCGAAGAGGTAATTGCGAAGCACTACAAATTGGACCGTGCGATATCGGTCCGTCCCACGCAATCAAAATGAGCCCCGCTATCCGAGGCTCATTTCGTGCGTTCAAGGGAGCCCGAATTCGGGCAAAAAAAGCACAAAATTTTGTATTTTTGCAAAAACATAAGGAGAAAAACAACCATGCCAACCCCAATCAAAGTTGGAAGAAAAGAGCGTATGACCTTCGCAAAGATCAACGAAGTTTGCGAGATGCCAAACCTCATTGACGTGCAGACAAAGTCATACAAGTGGTTCGTAGAAGAAGGCCTCGGAGAGGTCCTTGACGATGTATCCCCTATCAGGGATACCACTAACACGCTCGCCCTTGAGTTTGCTGACTATCACTTCTCCGATACTCCTAAGTATGATCAGGAAGAGTGCAAGGAAAGAGATGCCACATACGCGACATCCCTTACAGTCAAGGTGAGACTCATCAACCGCGAGACAGGTGAGATCAAGGAACAGGATGTCTTCATGGGAGATTTCCCTCTCATGACAGAAAAGGGAACATTCGTCTACAACGGAGCTGAGAGAGCTATCGTTACACAGATGGTACGTTCGCCTGGCCCTTACTACGAAGTCACAACCGACAAATCAAACCAGAAACTATACAGTTCCCAGGTGATCCCAAACAGAGGAGCATGGCTCGAATATGAGACAGATTCTCAGGGCGTACTCTATGTCAGAGTCGACAGGACAAGAAAGCAGCCGCTGACTTCGTTCCTCCGTACACTCGGCATCATCGATCCTGAACTTCTCAGACTCAGCAGCAACGAGGATATCATCGAGCTCTTCGGAGACGATGACAGACTCCTCCGCACGCTTGAGAAGGACACTACAAGAGATTCCGCTGAGGGTCTCAGAGAACTCTACAGAAGACTGAGACCTGGTGAGCCTCCTACAGTCGAGAACGCAAGATCCATGCTTATGGCTCTTCTCTTTGACGAGAGGCGTTATGACCTGGCCAAAGTCGGAAGATTCAAATACAACCGCAAGCTTGGTCTCTTCAACAGACTGGTAGACACAGTTGCGGCAGAGGATGTTATCGATCCTAATACGGGCGAAGTGCTCGTAGAAGAGGGTGGCGCTATCTCCCGTCCGCTTGCTATGGTGATCGAGGATGCCGGCGTCAAGTCCGTGCTCGTTTACAGCAAGGCCGAGGATGAGGAGGGCGTTGTTACAAAGGTCATCGGAAATAATTTCGTAGATCCTGCTAAGTACATCGATTTCGACCTCACACCTTACAAACTGTCAGAGAAGGTATTCTACCCTGTCCTGATGGAGATCATCGAGCAGGCAGAGGGAGACGAGGACAAGCTGAAGGCTGCTATCGCTAACCGCAGAAGAGAGCTCAGTCCTAAGCACATCATCCTCGAGGATATCGTCGCTTCCGTCAGCTATCTGATCAACCTCGCTCACGGCGTAGGTGAGACAGACGACATCGACCACCTCTCAAACAGAAGACTCAAGTCGGTAGGCGAACTGCTCCAGAATCAGTGCAGGATCGGATTCGCCAGAATGGAAAAGACAATCAGAGAGAGAATGACAACAGAGAATTCTACTCCGCAGCAGCTGATCAACATCAGACCTGTAACAGCGGCTATCAAGGAGTTCTTCGGATCATCCCAGCTCTCACAGTTCATGGACCAGAACAACCCGCTCGCAGAGCTCACTCATAAGAGAAGACTCTCGGCACTGGGACCTGGCGGTCTTTCGAGAGAAAGAGCCGGCATGGAAGTCCGTGACGTACACTATTCACACTATGGACGTATGTGCCCTATCGAGACACCTGAAGGTCCTAACATCGGACTTATCGGTTCTCTTACCACATACGGCATCATCAATGAATACGGCTGCATCGAGACCCCTTACCGCAAGGTAGCCAAGGAGACAGGCGTAGTAACTACTGAGGTAGAATACCTCGCTGCTTCCGATGAGGATCTCATGATCGTCGCTCAGGCCAACGAGCCGCTCGACGAAGAAGGCCACTTCATCAACAACAAGGTCGCTGTCAGAGGCATCAAGGGTGAGATCACCATGGTTCCTAAGACTGAAGTCGACTACATGGACGTATCGCCTAAGCAGGTAGTATCCGTTGCTACGGCTATGATCCCGTTCCTCGAGAACGACGACGCTAACCGTGCGCTGATGGGATCCAACATGCAGAGGCAGGCAGTTCCGCTGCTCGTGACCGAGGCTCCGTACATCGGAACAGGTATCGAGTACAAAGCAGCCTGTGACTCCGGCGCTGTAGTGCTCTGCAAGCACGCTGGAACAGTCAAGTACGTCGACGCCAACTACGTCAGGATCGAAAGAGATGACGATGGCACAGTTGATGAGTACAAGATGCTTAAATTCAAGCGTTCCAACCAGGGTACCTGCATCAACCAGAGACCTATCGTAGCGTTTGGCGAACATCTCGAGGCGGGCGAAGTAGTAGCTGACGGTCCATCGACATCCCTCGGTGAGATCTCACTCGGCAAGAACCTTCTCATCGGATTCATGACATGGGAAGGCTACAACTACGAGGACGCTATCATCCTGAACGAGAGACTCCTCATGGACGACGTTCTCACATCGCTCCATATCGAGAAGCACGAGTGCGAGGCCAGAGACACTAAGCTCGGACCTGAAGAGATCACAAGGGATATCCCGAATCTTCCTGCTGACATGCTCAAAGAGCTCGACGAGGAAGGTATCGTCAGGATCGGTGCTGAGGTCAAGTCCAACGACATCCTCGTTGGTAAGCTGACACCAAAGAGCGAGACAGACCTCACTCCTGAGGCAAGAATGCTCCGCGCTATCTTCGGCGAGAAGTCCAAGGAAGTCAGAGATTCGTCGCTCAAACTCCCTCACGGTGAGGAAGGAATCGTTATCGACGTAAGAGTATTCGATAAGTCGAACAGCACAGAGCTTCCACCGGGAGTAAACAAGATCGTAAGAGTCTACGTTGCAACTAAGAGAAAGATCAACGTAGGAGATAAGATGGCCGGACGCCATGGTAACAAGGGTGTTATCTCGAGGATCCTTCCACAGGAAGACATGCCGTTCAAGGAAGACGGTGAGCCACTCCAGGTAATGCTCAACCCTCTCGGTGTACCATCCCGAATGAACGTTGGACAGGTACTCGAGGTACATCTCGGACTCGCTGCCAAGTCCAAGGGCTGGTATGTA